>CAZHDS010000259.1:0-4184 GCA_964531495.1 uncultured Ignavibacteriales bacterium | reverse complement strand
TTCATGTCCTCGGTCTCGAAATCACCGATGACTAGGGTGGTCATGTTGCCGGGGCGATAGTACCGTTTCCAGTAGTCGACAATGGCAGCCTTTGAGATGTTGTCAATGAACGGCTCATAGCCGATTACCGGGCGGCCATAATCGGTACCGGCCAGACTCATGGCCGAGTGGAAAGCCTCGGCGGCGGCGTTGGGGGAGTCGGCGTCCCGTTTGATCTCCTCGATCACCACCTTGCGCTCTTTGGCCAGTTCCTCATCGGGGAAAACTGAGTTCATGAGCATATCAGCCTGAACGGTCAGGCCGTAGTCGATATACTGCTTGGGCAGGAGCACCAGATAGACGGTGCCGTCCTTGCGGGTGAAAGCATTGATATAGCCGCCCAAATGGCTGATCGATTTGTCCAGCTCCAGGCGAGTCTGATTTACCGTACCATCGAAAAGCAGATGCTCCAGAAAATGGGTGATACCGTTTTCGAATCGGGACTCATATTTGCTCCCTGATCTAACAAATATCACGCTGGCGACCATGGGCGAGCTGTGGTTTTCCTTGAGAATCACCTCCATCCCGTTGTCGAGGCGATAGCTGGAATCCTGGGCCCAGAGGCCGGTTGGCGTAAGCAGACAAGTCAGAGTGAAAACAATTGCGGTTATGATGGTTGGGCGGTGTAGTCGAGAAGACATAGGAAACTCCCGATATAATTGGCAGGGCCTCCGAGGACCTGATTTTGTGTGCAATGAGCCGGCGCTTGGGGTCACCGAATCGAATCAGAGAACATCTTAGCTCCTGGCGGACAAGGTGTCAACCCCTCGGCATAGAATTGGATTGACACAAGGGGGCGATTGCTTATATTCGACGAGTCAAAGCAGATGAACTTATGAGAGAATTTAGTCAGAAAATCAATAGTAATGGCCATCTCCTGGCCACCCTGCTGATAGTCGGAACGCTGGTTCTGGGCAGTGCCGCAGGCGTGGATTATCTGCGTGGCTATTTTTCTGATCAGGCCGCCGGAGCTCTCCCCGGCCATTCGATGTCCCAGGCTCCTGATGAAGCCGGTAGCGACAGTGGCGAAGGCATGGTTCCCAGCCGGTCAGGCAAGGCGGAACCGTCTGGTTGCTGCCTCATGCCGTTGGTTCTCAAAAGCGACAATTCCAGCAGCCGGTGGCGGACCGAGAGTCAGCCAAGCACTGACTGCGATTTGATGATCAGACCGGTGGCCGAGACTCGCTCGGTTACGACCAGTTCGAGCCGTATCGACTCTCGGCTCGGCCGACAATTCACTCTTGTCGGCGCTCATCCTTCCGGCACCAGCTAGGTGCTCCTCGCCAATCGGGGTCACCCGATCCTTGTTTCCCGACAAAAGAATAAATTGTAGTAATACGGACATCTATAGAAAGGTAAGTCTATGTCCAACAACAGATGGCGCATTTTTGTCACAGTTATCCTGGTCGCTTTGGCCTGTGTCGCTTTTTGGGACACATTCCGCCTCTGGACGATGACAGAGGCCGATCGCGCCGAAATGCAGGAAAACGAGCCCGGTGAGCTCCTTGCTCTACAACAGAAGGCTATCCGCCTCGGGCTGGACCTTCAGGGCGGTATCCATGTAGTCCTCCGCGTGAAGCTGGAGGAGCTTGATGCCGGTAGTCGTTCCGACGCCGTGGATAGAGCCATGCAGATTATTCGCAATCGTGTCGATGGTCTGGGTGTGGCTGAACCTACCATCGTGAAGCAGGGTAATGATCGAATCATTGTCGATCTGCCGGGCTACACAGATGCCGCTCGAGCTGAAGAGCTGATCGGCCAGACGGCGCTGCTCGAATTCAAACTTCTGGAGAACGCGGAGAATGCTACTCTGCTTCTCACCCGGATCGACTCGGTTTTGGCTGAGTACGAGCGGGAACGGATCGCCAAATCCGCGGCCGCCGAAGGGACCAACATTGTCGAGGATCTGGTTGATGTCAGCGCCGAAGCAATTGACGCTATCGAGGAGACCAGCCCCACCGACCTGATGGCTGAGTTGGCCGGCGAAGGCGACAGTGCTGTTGATACCTCCGAGCTGTTTGATTTTGATGAACCGACCGAATTCGACGAAGGTGACCATCCCCTCACCCAGCGCATGGAGCAGGCTCTGTACTCCAGCCGCACGTCCACCGGATGGCCAGCCTATGCGGTTAACAAGAAGGACCGCGAGCGGGTTGACCGCTGGCTGGCTCTGCCACAAGTCGCCCGTTTGATTCCGATCGATGTTCAGTTTGCCTGGTCGACGCGTTCGGAAGTCCGCAATAGCCGGGAAGTATACCTACTGTACCTGGTTAAGCGGAAGGTTCAGTTTGTCGGCAAGTATCTTGAGAACATCGCTCTGAGCCGCGACAACATGGGCGGTTTCGTTGTGAATTTCCAGCTCTCTGGTGACGGAGCAGCCCGTTTCGCACAATTGACCCGCACCAATATCGACAAGCCGCTGGCAATCGTAATCGATGACAAGGTCGAATCAGCGCCTTTCATCAACTCGACCATCCGCAACCGCGGACAGATCACGATGGGTGGTAGCGCCGGTGTCGATGATGCTCGCAATATGGAGATCGTGCTCAAGGCAGGTGCCCTGCCGGCGCCGGTCGAGATTATTGAGAAGAACGTAGTGGGCGCCTCGCTGGGAGCGGACTCGATCAAAAAGGGCTTCACGGCCTCGCTGTTCGGCTTGTCCCTGGTGCTGCTGTTCATCGCAATCTACTATCGCCTCTCCGGTATCATTGCCGATATTGGTTTGGTCTTCAACATCTTCTTCCTGCTGGCCGTCATGTCCGCACTGGGAGCAACCCTGACGATGCCCGGTATTGCTGGAATCATCCTGACCATCGGTATGTCGGTGGACTCGAACATTCTGATTTTCGAGCGCATCCGAGAGGAAATGCGAACTGGAAAAACAGTCCGAGCCTCGATTGACGCTGGCTACGACCGGGCTTTCGTGGCCATTTTCGACTCTCACATCACGACCCTGATTACTGCTGGGGCACTGTTCCTGCTCGGTTCCGGACCGATCAAGGGCTTCGCGGTGACTCTGTTCTGGGGTATCGTGATCTCGCTGTACACCGCCTTTGTCGTCACCAAGCAGGTGTTCGATTTCCGCAAGGGCTATCGCAAGCTGAGTATCTAAGGATGAGGATCAAGAAATATGTTTAGACTGATTGGTGATACTAACATAAACTTCATCGGCGCTCGCAAGATGGCCTTCGGAGTGTCTCTGGCACTGGTTGCCCTGGGCATTTTTGCCTTCGTGATGATTATCACGGGCAAAGCCAACCTGGGGATAGACTTCGCCGGTGGAAACATGATCATCGGCTACTTCGAGCAGCCGGTGGCGATCGATGAGCTGCGCGCGTCGATGGCAACTGAGTTCCCTGAAGTGCAGATCACAGAACTGTCCGACTTCACGCAGGAAAACGCGTTTATTCTCAAACTGAAACGACCGGGGTCCGAAGAGGAGGGCCGAGAGCGTCCGCAGCAACTCAAGGAACTTCTCGCAACATCGTTTGCAGGGAACGCTTTCACAACAGAGTCAGAGCACATGATTGGCCCAGCCGTTGGAGAGACGCTTCGTGACGACGCTCAGAAGGCGGTTCTGTTGTCGCTCGCCTGTATCGTTCTCTATATCTGGATCAGGTTCGATTTCCGTTCTGGAATCGCGGCTACGATAGCAACCTTCCACGATGTACTGGCCGTGCTGGGCATTACATACATCCTGGGGATTGAATTCGATCTGCTCTTGATCACAGCGTTGCTAACTCTCGCGGGATATTCGCTCACGGATACGGTGGTGGTGTTTGACCGCATCCGTGAGAATCTGAAGAAATTCCGCACCAAGGGTGAGTTTGCCGCCGCTGTCAATTCCTCGATCAACGAAGTTCTATCGCGCACGATCAACACGTCGCTGACGACCCTTCTGGTTGTTGGAACGTTGTTCTTCTTCGGTGGCGAGGTGCTGCGCACCTTCGCGCTGGCGTTGATTCTGGGTGTTATTGTCGGTACTTACAGTTCGGTGTTTGTCGCCAGCCCGATTGTGGTTGAGTGGGAAGCCCGTTCTCCACGCCGCTTCAAGAACTAGGGCACAGTCCCCTTTTTGAAGACCGGCAAGATTTTCGTCCTGAAGCTGGGTTCGCATCACGCGGACCCGGCTTTTTTGTGCCCTT
>CAZHDS010000258.1:0-4207 GCA_964531495.1 uncultured Ignavibacteriales bacterium | reverse complement strand
CCTGCCCCGGCACCGGGCCAGTCACCGCGATCATCCGCACTGAGTACCGGCTGTGGGTGGGTTGTCCCTCGGGGGAGAAAGTATGGCTGGTTTGATCTGTGGAAGCATGCCAGCTATGGGTGTAGGTGAAGTCCGCCGAATCATACCAGTTGTAGACCATCATACCGTACCAATCTGCTCCCGCAACGGCTGTCCAGGAGATAGTAACCGGCTGCCCGGCATTGACCACAGTATCGATCGCCGACAGGTCAAACACGACACTATCAGTGGGACTCATAAGCAAGGGAACGTCGATCGAAATCACCGTGTCATCATAGTAGACCTCGACTTGAGCGGTATCGCCCGATCTCAGCCTCAGCGAGTCATTCTCTCGATAATAGTCTGCGCGATAATTCAGCTCGTTGCCATTGGCGTAATAGCCTGACTGTTCCACCGGGCAGAGCGAGTCGGCAAATATGACCGAGTCGACAATGTTCGACTGGGCATGCAGCTGAATGAAATTGAGGCGAAAATCGACTGCCGGTCGCAGAACGACTTCACCAATTGCCAGCACCTTGGTGCTGTCGGTGTCATAGATGGTGTTGACAATGGTCTCGTCATCTTCGCAGCCGGCAGAAAATGCCAGGATCGTCAACGTCACCACCAAGCCATAGATTAGCTTCATTCATCATCTCCTTGCCATGGCCTACGAAGCCATGAATTCCAAACTGCCTACGCTTCACCGATCCTACCAGACAGAGGACCGCCTGGCAAGCAACAAACATCCCCACTAATATAGACGGTCGCAGCCGCGATCAGTTTCATTCAATTGTCAACGAGTCCGACGCTCGGTAGCTATCCTCAAGATCAGAGTTGCCTCCGAGTCACTGACGGGCTAAGTTAGGAGGCAGAAGGAGAGCCGTCATATGGCCGATCATCTATGCCCCTGGTGGGTGGGCTATTTACTTGCCTGCCCGATTCGCAAGCTCATGCAGAGTCCACGGAAGATCCTCGCGGGGCATATACGATCCGGATCCACGGTGCTTGATGTCGGCTGTGCCATGGGCTTCTTCACACTGGAGATGGCCCGCATGGTGGGCGAGGAGGGTCAGGTGTTCGCCGTCGATCTCCAGCCGCGCATGCTGACCTCGCTCAAGCGCCGGGCCACAAGGGCTGGGCTCGACAGACGCATTACCCCCCGCCAGTGTTCTGAGAAGAGTCTCGAAATAGGAGACCTGTCCGGCCAAATCGACTTCGCTTTGGTGATGGCCGTGGTTCACGAGGTACCAGATGCCTCGCACTTGATGCAGGAGCTGTTCAACGTTGTCAAACCGCATGGTCGGCTATTGTTGGCTGAGCCATCAGGGCACGTGAAGTCTGCGCAATACGAAGAATCAGAAATGGCGGCCGTGGCTGCCGGATTCGAAATTATCGACCATCCTACGATCAGGAGAAGCCACGCCAGTCTGCTCCAACGGCAAGCTCGATGACCGTCCTATGACTGATACTATCCCGTCCAACTCACCCAGCCAGCTCGATATAGAGCAGGCCGCCGAGCGTATCGCACCGCATGTGCATCGTACGCCGGTACTGACAAGTGCCAGCCTCAACCAGCTCACCGGCGCGGAGATTTTCTTCAAGGGTGAGAACTTCCAGAAAGTGGGAGCATTCAAGTTCCGCGGTGCCACCAATGCCGTGCTTACATTGTCGCCAGAGGCGGCTGCCAAAGGTGTCGCCACCCACTCGTCGGGTAACCATGCCCAGGCGCTGGCTTTGGCTGCTGCCCAAAGGGGGATCAAGGCGTACATCGTGATGCCTGAGAGTGCTCCCAGGGTCAAGGTTGATGCGGTTCGCGGTTATGGCGGTGAAATTGTGTTCTGCAAGCCAACCCTGGCTGCCCGAGAGGAAACGCTGGCGCAAGTTATCGAAGAGACCGGGGCTGAGTTCATCCATCCGTACAACGATGTGCGCATCATTGCCGGACAGGCCACTTGCGCCAAGGAACTGCTAGAGGAAGTGGATGATCTCGATATTGTCATGGCGCCGGTCGGCGGCGGCGGCCTGCTCAGTGGCACCGCGTTGGCGGTCGCCTACTGGTCCTCGGAGTCAAAGGTGATTGCGGCTGAGCCCGAAGGGGCCGATGATGCCGCTCGTTCGTTCCGAAACAATACTATCGTACCCTCGGTCAATCCGGTGACCATCGCTGACGGATTGCTGACCTCGTTAGGTTCAATCACATTCCCGATAATCAAGGAACACGTCGATGACATTGTCACCGTCTCCGACGAGAACATCGTCCTGGCTATGCGCTACCTGATGGAGCGTCTTAAGATCGTCGTGGAGCCCTCGGGTGCAGTACCTCTGGGGGCCGTACTGCAGCATGCGGAGAGATTCCGGGGACAACGATTGGGCCTTATCATCTCCGGCGGCAATGTCGATCTCGATCATCTTCCGTGGTCGGCAAGCTGAACTACACCAGGCGCAACGATCCTCCCTCAAGAAGGTACAGCCGGTCGGAGACATTCTCCACAAATGATCGATCGTGGCTGATCATCAGGAAGCCCCCCTTGAAGGCCGATAGTAGACTCTCCAGAACTTCGATCGACTCAATATCCAGGTGACTGGTCGGTTCATCAAGCAACAGGAACTCGGCCCGTTCCAAGATACACCTCACAATTGCTGCCCGCATCAATTCACCCTGAGAGAACTTGTCTGTCGATTGCGTGACCTTCTCACGCCGAAGCAGGGCGGCCCCCAAATACTGCCGCACGATTGTTTCGTGGCCGCAATTTCGGAGGTTGTCAAGCAGGCTCCCCTTGTCAAAGAAGCCGCGCAAGCCCTGTGGCAGATGCTGGATGTTCATGGTAGGATGCGTTCGGCAGATCCCTCGGGCAGGCTGGAGCTGCCCCAGGATCAATTGGAAGAGCGTTGTTTTGCCGGCCCCGTTGCCGCCC
Source organism: uncultured Ignavibacteriales bacterium (assembly GCA_964531495.1). Taxonomy (GTDB): domain Bacteria; phylum Zixibacteria; class MSB-5A5; order GN15; family FEB-12; genus DAOSXA01. The sequence continues at coordinate 1,274 of CAZHDS010000258.1, read as the reverse complement.
ATGAGGCAGATTTTATCGGTCGTTGTGGCCGCGAAATCGATACTTTTCAATAGCGGACGTTCGCCCGGCGAGCCATCTGGGTTTGGGTAGGTAAAATCCACTTCGCTGAGTTGAAAGGTTTCGCGATGCTTGATCTCGTAGTCCGGGAAGGCGAGGTTGAGGGTTTTTGGCACGAACGGTTTCTTCCTCTCCAGATCAACGATCTCCCTATCCACCCGTTTCTGGACAGCCTGCGCCCGGCTGGCCATCTTCTTGGCTTGGCGGGCAATCGTCGGCTTTGCCGCTCCGGCACCGATCTTGGATTTTTCCTTTATCGCCGACCAACCAAAACGACGGCGAACATCCTGCTGCAACTTGCCGATACGATGCTTGATATCATGCGCCTGTTTGCGACGAGCTTGGAAATCAGAGGTCGTTAGGGACCAAGCGGCTTGATATCCCCCACGACAATGATAGTTGCCGTGAGCCGTGACGAATATCGTCCGATCGGCGAGATTATCGGTTAGAGTGCGGTCGTGGGTGACCAGAAGGACCGCCCGGTTTCTGACTACCAGCTCGCGCAGGGTGTCCTCAAGAGCGGTTATGCCATCAATATCGAGATAGTTGGTGGGCTCATCGAGAAGATACAAATCGGCCGGGGCCGTCAGTGTTTTGATGAGCGCGAGCTTTTGCAGTTGTCCATCCGAGAGCTTGGTCGGATCATCCCCAGGATCGGTCAGCCCAAAGCCTTCCCGGAGGCGCTGTTCCGTTGCCGCCAAACTGTAGTCCGGTGCCGTCGCATTGATGCTGGACCAATGCCGCCGCGGATCCTGGGGCAAGCGGGCCAGCTCCAGACCGGGGTCCAGATCAATCACGCCTTTGTGGGCGATCATATTTCGCTCAATGAATTTCTGGTTCCCGTCGTGCAGGGCCTGGACCAGCTTGAGCACCGTGGACTTGCCGCACCCGTTCGCTCCCAGCAAGGCGACGATTTCACCACGCCCCATGGCCAGGGAGAAGTCCCGGAGTACAGTTGTGTTCACATAAGTAACACTGAGGCTTTTAATATTTAGCAGAGTCTTGAAGGTCATAAACTAACACACCTTTCCAACGCGCCTGAAAAGACCGCCTTCGGTCCGGCGCAAGCAAAACCACCCGCAATGCGGATTATTCATCATCGGATAAGGATCCCGACGATGCTCCAGCTGGTTGATTGAATATGTGTTAGTCTGTCTTCAAGCCGCTATTCTCCCAAAGTTGAACATAATATAACTCTAATCCCTCAGTGTTGAAAG
>CAZHDS010000257.1:0-4214 GCA_964531495.1 uncultured Ignavibacteriales bacterium | reverse complement strand
CCAAATGTCCCAATACCCCATACTCGAGTTTGATCCGGACCGAAGCGCGATCATAGAGCCGAAAGATGTCATCGACCCCGAAGACGTCCCGGAGCATTGCGTCTTATGTTTCTTCCACAACGTCATAGATAGAATCGTCACGGAACAGGCCGCCACGGTTGTATTCGATAAGACCTGGGAGGACGGGGTGCATCGCGGCTATCGGCTCGAGTTCGAGGGCAGGCCGTTTGTGCTGATCCATCCGGGCATCGGGGGACCATTGGCGGCAGGCACACTGGAGGAGATAATAGGATTGGGCTGCCGCAAGTTCATTGCCTGTGGCGGGGCTGGGGTGTTGGACAAGAACCTGGCCGTGGGGCACTTGATGGTGCCAACTTCGGCGGTTCGGGACGAAGGAACATCCTATCACTATAAGCCGCCGAGTCGGACAGTTGAACCTGATGCTGACGCCGTCCGCGCGATCACATCTGTTTTGCAGAAACGCGGCATTGCTCATAAACAATGTTCCACTTGGACCACCGACGCTATGTTTCGCGAAACCAAAGCCAAAGCGAAGCGGCGGCTCGAAGAGGGGTGTCTGACAGTCGAGATGGAAGCGGCCTCGCTCTTTGCGGTGGCTAAATTCCGTGATGTTCAAATCGGGCAGATACTGTATGCCGGCGATGCGGTTGTTTCAGAGGGATGGGATGATCGTGGCTGGGGATCGTGCGACGACGTTAGAACGAATCTGCTCTGGCTGGCCGCCGAGGCCTGCCTAAAACTTTGATGATTGGAGGAGACATGGCTGATTGTGGTGGATACGATTCGACTCCCTTCATTGCGGAGGTCTATGATCATGTTGTGCCATACAAGGCGCGAACTGACGTGAACTTCTTTGTGGAGACATCTCGGGAAGCAAAGGGCGCAACGCTGGAGATTGGCTGTGGCACCGGTCGCGTGCTCATCCCGACAGCCCGGGCCGGGTTTGAAATAGTCGGCCTTGATCTCTCCGAGGATATGATGGCGGTGTGCCGAAAAAGGCTCGCGGCTGAATCTGAGGACGTGCAGGCCCGCGCGACTCTGATCACCGGCGACATGCGCGATTTTGATCTGGATCGTCAGTTTGCTCTGGCTACGGTTCCTTTTCGCCCCTTTCAGCATCTAACCACGGTCGAGGATCAGATCTCGTGCCTCAAAACGATCCATCGCCACCTGACACCGGGAGGGAAACTGATCCTCGATATGTTCAATCCCTGGGTCGAATTCCTCGCGGCTGACAATGTTGGCAAGGAAATGGGTGACGAGCCAGAGTTCGAATTGTCCGGCGGCCGAAAGGTCATTCGGCGGTTTCGCATCACCTCACGGGATTTCTTCACGCAGGTTCAGCAGGTCGAGATCATCTTCTACGTCACTCATCCTGATGGTACTAAAGAGAGACTCGTCCATGCTTTCCCGATGCGCTTCATATGGCGATGGGAGGCGGAACATCTTCTGGCCCGCTGTGGCTTTGAGGTCGAACACCTGTATGCTGGTTATGACAAGTCAGAGTATGGCAGCAAGGAACCGGGCGAGCTGATTTTCGTGGCGGAGAAGAGGTAGTTGCGAGATTCGTCACAGCAGCTTGTTCAAGCCCAGCAGCATGACCGCTGAGACGATCAGGACGGCGATCAGCAGATACCGAACGAACTTCGCTCCCCGTTTGACAGCCATGCGCGAGGCCACGAACGCGCCCGACATATTGCCAAGCGCCAGGATCAAGCCGATGAACCAGTCGACCTGATCATTCAGCACAAATACGACCAGCGCAAACGCCGTGAAGCAGAGCACGATAAGTACTTTGACAGCATTGGCTCGAACTAGATCGTAGCCAGCACTAAGGACTAATCCGGCCAACAGAAATACTCCGACGCCAGCCTGAATGAAACCGCCGTACAGGCCTATGCCGAAGAATGTGATCATCTGGACGATAGTGGTCTTGTCGCTGTCGGCTGCGATTCGTCCTTCCAGCCACCTCTTGGGGCGCACAATCACTACTACCAGCATGATGACCATCAGTGCGCCGATAACGTGCCGCATGGTCTGTTCATCAAGATCGACGGCGATCTGAGCGCCGATAACTCCGCCCACAGCAGCCGGAGCCGCCAGAATTAAGGCTCGCCGGAGATTCAGCATCTTCTGATGCCGGAAGCTGCTCACTCCGACTACGTTTTGAAGTAGGATCGCGACCCGATTGGTGCCGTTGGCGACAGTTGCGGGCAAGCCCAGAAATATCAGCAGGGGGAGCGTTATCAGCGAACCGCTGCCAGCCAGGGTATTTATAAACCCGGCCGCGAATCCGGCCACGACGATTGCTGCGTATTGATACCATTCCATACCGGGTTATGGTCACGAAATTTCGTGCAAAAGTCAATCCTTTGGCTATCTATCGGGGGCGTTTTCTATCCGTCAGACCTCCGAATCGATTGCGAGGTCGTATTCGGACGCTCACATTCTTTGCTCTTGCGGTCAAGTATTGAAATCTGGCAGTTGACCCGGGGGAGACTGTCATGTAAATTGGGCGCGATGTACTCATATGGTTTCACAACCTCGGAGGAATCTACATGAAAGAGAGACTGAAGGAGACCGTGGCCTGGCTGAAGAGCAAGGGCGTCGACTATGCCGACTGCCGCTATGTCCGCCGGGAAACGGAATCATTGAATGTGTCCGATGGCAATGTCGACTCGCTCTCGCGCGACCTCGATGTCGGGGTCGGTATCCGAGTGCTCCACAAGGGCACCTGGGGGTTTGCAGGTACGGCCCTGCTCACTTCCGGTGAGCTGAAGAAGGCTGCCAACCTGGCGATGAAGATCGCTCGGGCATCCGCCATCACCAAGCATGAGCCAGCGGTTCTGGCCGAGCAGGAAGCGTTCGTCGATCACTATCGTACGCCCTACAAGATCGATCCGTTTGAAGTACCAACCGACGACAAGATCGATCTCCTGATGCGGAGCTGCGATATCCTGCGGAAGTCCAACAAGATCAAGACTGCTCAAGGAGAATTACGCTGCTTCCGGACGAACAAGCTCTTCTTGTCGACCGAGGGAGCCGAGATCGAACAGGATCTGCTCGAATCCGGCGGTGGTTACGAGTGCGTCGCCAATGATGGCAAAGAAGCGCATCGTCGGTCGTATCCCAATTCGTTTGGCGGCGACTACGCTTGCCGTGGCTACGAAGTCGTCAATGAGATGGATCTGGTGGGCAACGCGGAACGCATTCGGGAAGAAGCGATCGCGCTCCTGAAGGCAGATCCTTGTCCCGATACCCACTCCGATATCATCATTTGCGGTTCGCAGATGGCGCTCCAGATACACGAGTCCTGCGGTCATCCGACCGAATTGGATCGTGTTCTTGGCACTGAGATTTCGCTCGCCGGTGGATCGTTCATGCAGATCGACAAGCTAAACAAGCTGAAGTACGGTTCGGATATCGTCAATATCAACGCCGATGCCTCTACGCCCGGCGGGTTGGGAACGTTTGGTTACGACGACGAAGGGGTCAAGGCCCAACGGGTACCGATCATCAAGCGGGGCAAGTTTGTGGGCTATCTGACCAGCCGCGAAACCGCTCCCATAATCGATCAGCGCTCCAATGGCACTATGCGGGCCGATGGCTGGAGTCGTTTGCCGCTGATTCGCATGACCTGCCACAATCTGGAGCCCGGGACGTGGGAGCTGGACGACCTGATTGCTGATACCAAGAATGGCATCTTCTTTGGCACCAACAAGAGCTGGTCGATTGATGACCGTCGTCTCAATTTCCAGTTTGGTTCCGAATGTGCCTGGGAGATCAAGAATGGCAAACTGGGCCGGATGTTCAAGAACCCGACCTACACCGGCATCACACCGGAGTTCTGGAATTCGTGTGACGCTATCTGCAACAAGAAGCATTGGCATGTTTGGGGAGTTCCCAACTGCGGCAAGGGGGAACCAATGCAGACCGCTCACGTCGCTCATGGGACGTCTCCGGCCCGTTTCCGCAACATCAGAGTGGGGGTGAGCCGATGATTGGCAAAGAGAAGCTGTTCGCTAAACTCGAAAAAGTGTTGGCCACCTCTCCGGCTGACCAGACAGAAATACTGTGTATCGGCAACTCGACCGGTCTGACCCGTTACGCCAATTCGTACATTCACCAGAATGTGCATCAGACCGACTGCAAGATCTACGTTCGTACGGTGATCGGTCGCCAGGTGGGTGTGG
>CAZHDS010000256.1:0-4243 GCA_964531495.1 uncultured Ignavibacteriales bacterium | reverse complement strand
GCATCCGACCAGTCAATGGCGCAAGAGATCAAAATAAATCCTTATTTTGCTATTTTGGGGGTTGACCCCTTCAGTCCCCTTGCTGAATGTTCATGATACGAGCGTTCATAGTCTTTATCTCTCCTCTCCACCGGATATTCCAAAACAGGTGTCACTTGAGTTCCTTGAAAGTGAATACAGTCATGCCTGCACCTTCCATGTCAAAGGTGCCTGACAACGTTACCTCCGTCCCCTCTGTTGCTGCACGTAACTTGTCTTTGTGTGCAGAAACATCAAAAGTCTGTGTGTCGGAATATGCATTGATTTCCCGCCCTGTATCCTCAAGAACGAACAACACAGAACCATCACCTGCGATAGTGCGTTCTTTGATCTTCCCGCAAAGAAGAACTTTCTTTGTGCCCACCCGCATTTCATCATCCATATACTTCTTTACTGTAAGAACGCCAGCATCACCTTGCTTTCTCTCTGGTGGCGTATACTTAGCGACGGTATACTTCGTAGTCACGAGGTCACCGCGAATGATTCCTGAGGTGCCGGTGAGAACTGACTTTCCCTTGATCGCTACCTGTTGACCGACTTTTAGGAGGGTGAAATCCACCTCTTCCGTATTGTCCAGAATAACACTCAAAGAGCGTCCCTTCTTGCCGATGGCCAAATCAAGTTTCGTTACGGAATCATCAAATGGGCTACGCTCGACTTTCAGCGTAAGAATCGGCCCTGCTATGATGACGGTCCCTTCCCTCCGAACCTCGTCTGTGAACAGTTGCTCGAGGCTTATTGCCTCGACAGGCTTTTGGGCGACCTTTGAGGCGGACTTAGGCTTGGCGGTCTTTAATGCTTTCTCGGCTTGACCAACCACGAAAGGATCACTGTGTTTCAGGAGTCCTGTGAGAACCGGAATCGCTTCTTTCGCGTCGGGACCCATCCTGTGAAGTGCAAACGCTGCCATCGCACAGACGTTCCTTTCGTGCATCTTGGGTTTGTCGGTATTGGCATCGATTGTCAATATCATGGCCTTGACTCCGCTCTGAACGAGTTTGTCTTCTTTGACTCTATCCACGGCAGCAATGATCTCGCCAAAGCAGCCGGCAACGGCCAAGTACACTGTGTTGCCATCGCCGCCTGGTCGTGCTTTATCCAGTTCCTCTGTCTTCTGAACAGCATCAATGAGCACAGCAACAGATGTCTTTCCCGAAGAGACGCCAGACGTGGCTGCCGTCGGATGGCTCGACTGGGCTGAGACCTCATGGATGCTGATGCACATGAGAATAGAGAATACTACTGCTACAGCTCCTGATTTCATTTCGAATACTCCTTTGTTATGTTATTATACTTTTCTTTCTTTTTATCTGTTCTTGAGGCTAACGCTTTGAATCAGGCGCTTGGCGCGCTAGCGACAAGTAGCATTTTCTTGTTCGGTTCCTATCCTGTTTACATCCTATGTCTGAATCGTGAAAGATGTTTGTTGACATACGCAAGACATTGTTCGGGGTTTCCAACTCGAATGCCTTGAGCAAGCAGGCCCTCAGCTTTTGACAGGAAGTGCTTGTCAAGGGTTGCGAAGAAGCCTTGACCAAAAGTGTACTTCTGGTGGCTGAAAAGGTGTTCGATATCTCGTTTTTGGTTAATACTCAGGTTTTCTTCGCCAGGGAAAAGCACTTCTCCCAACCTCTTTTTCGTTTCATCATCTTCGGGAGTTGCCTCCTCCCCTCCGAACGATACCCGTGTGCGGGCCTTGCTTCGCATCGGGCCAGAACCGGGAGGAAGCTCGTCATGCGTGGTCTCTGTGTGAAGGATGACGACATAATCTTTTTTCTCAAATTCCTCCAGTTTGTTGATTTCGGGAAGACGAGCTTTCGCGTTTAGACAACTTGTGTCGAGCGTAACCCATGCTGGAGGAAAAGGACATGATTCAATGTTCATAATATCTTCTCTCGCCGCAACTATTGACTGAACCGATACGCCGATCCATTCATTCAAAATTATTATAAACTCATTACTGAGGTGAATTCTACTGGAAACGCTGGCTAAAGCAAGAAATTAAGCGGATCATTGGAACTGGCCGAATTGCGTGGCGCGAGAAGAAGAGAGAGTTTGACCCCGCTTCGCTGATAAGCTACGCAGGGCGGGCAGGATTACTGGATAGGGATGATCCTTCGGGGAGAACGACCCTTTGGCGTGTTATTCAAATACAATTTGAATATTACAGTGTGGGCAATTACCTTTGTTGTCTTGATCCACGTTGAAGTGATTGAACAGGGCGCTCTTTTCACAATTCGGACACTCGATCAATGGGTTTGATTCTGTTGGCTCCGGCATATCGGGTTCTTTAGGTTGTGGTACTCCATCTGGAATCTCCGGGTTTGATGTGGAATCCGAGACAGGCTTTTCCGGCTGTTCATGCTCCGGAGGCCTGGGTTCGGGTGATGGTCGAGATGGCCGAGGTGTCGCACGTGGTTCTTCTTTCGGAATATCCTTAATAGTTCCAAGCCCGTTCTTTTGTTCAAGAGCAAGGGTTTCTCTGTATTCACGAGCTTCTGCGAGCATTGTCCATTTTACTTCTACATCTTCTTCATCTATCACTTTCTTGATGTCCAGAAGGCCTACCTTGAAGAACTCTTTTCGCGTATTTACCTTGTTCATTTGTTTTTCCATGAAAATGTTGTGGAGCCTGCTCTCCAGTGCCGGCGAGTCTTCGCTGAAGATCATTGCGTGTACATCAAATGCAAAAGGAACGCTAGCATCTCCCAGCTCCCTGATCCGATCTGAGGGTTCAAGCCTTCTCGTTAATCCAATTTTAAAAACATCTTCGCCAAACGAGCCAATGTTTGAAATGACGTACACGTGTCCCCTTTTTGTCTGCTGCGCCATCGAAATTGCATGTTGGCTCTTCTCTTCTGCTGCCTTCACTTTTGCTTCAAGTTCCTGCAATTTACGCTCATATTCGGCACGTTGTTCTGCACTCGCTGTGGCAAGCTGTTCTTGTGCCTTCTTCATTGCCTCCTGCAACATCTTCTCTTCTTTTGCGGCATCTCTCATTGCTTTTTCGTATTCCCTGCGTGCTTTCTCCTCTTCGCGCATCTCCTCCTTTATTCTCCTTTGCTCTTCTTGTTCCTGCAGGCGAAGTTCATTTGTCGCGACGGCCCATTTTAGCTCATTGAGCCTGGACAAAAGGTAGTCCGGTTGAATGCGAGCGTTTCGAAATGCCTTGCCATTGTCGTTAACTATGGCAAAAGCGTCTTTCATTTGCTGGGATAGCTTTCCGTAATTGTCGTTCCTCGCCATTGACAAAATGGAGTCAATCTTGCCGTTGAATGCATCTATAACAAAATGAATAGCTGTTCGTCTTCTGTTGTCCTCCACATAATCACATATTGCAGCGGCACCCGTTGCAACCATTTGCCGCGATTTATCTCTGGCAATCTTAAGTTCGATTCCTGCCTCTTTGTGGGAAAATTCCTTTGCAAGATCATCGACAGCGCTTCGGTTAGGAACGATATACTCTTCCCCGTAGCCTTCTATTGTGTTCTTTAGGGCTTTCACTACTTTTTCGTAGTGCTTTACGTTTCTCATTACTTCGAAGGCGTCGCCAGCTGTTTCGTGAGCTTTTCGATTTGCTTCCTCAATGATTCTGAAAGCATCTTGTCTGGCAGATTCTAAAGTCTGCTCTTTCTGTGCTGTCATTGCTCTTTGTTGTGTGATTGCTTCATTTTCTAACTGTGCGATGCGAGAACGTGTGTGTTGTTCTTCGATCTGAATGGCTCGGCGTTGCCGTTGGAGCTCCTGTTCAACGTCTACGATGGCTTCATATCTTGATAACTGTGCGTTCTTGGCGGTGAGGTCTGCGATCTGCTTGGTTGTTTTCTTCCATAACAGCCAAAGAGCCGCTGAAGCGATAAAAAGTATAAGGCAAAGTATTTTCACTTGTGGCTGTTTCTCACATACTGCTAGCCTGTCTCAACAGGCAATCATCAACAGGAAGCGGTTTCTTGTCCTTGCCAGAATCATGCACCATCGTACACCTCCCACCTGTGACCCCTAGCGCAATGCCTGTGCTAACGACTTTTCCACCTAATATATCAGAAGAGGAATTGAAATCCAAACCAAAAACAGAAGCACTATTCCCTGTAAGAAAGGGAATTTTTAGACCCTCAGGTTCAGAAACCTTGCAGGGCCAGTGGCCAGTTCGAATACTTTTCCGAATCAGCTTTCAGGCGTGACTTTGGCGGCTGTCTCCTGCAGG
>CAZHDS010000255.1:0-4248 GCA_964531495.1 uncultured Ignavibacteriales bacterium | reverse complement strand
CACAGTGCTTGCAAGTACGACAGCGACGGCAGTTGGCGGAACAATAACCAGTATTGCGATGGGAAACAACGCGAACTATGGCCCAAGCATGACGAACCTATATATGAGCTACACCGGCACGATGGGGAGCGTCGACTTCGACCGCTACTATCACTACACCAGCAACCTCGCTGAAGCGACGCTAAGGGGCATTACAGCCATCTTAGAAGAGTATGTAGGCGAAGGGCAGGCGCTCGAAGAGTTCGACGTACACGGCATCGAGTACGCGAGAGAAGGCCGCAAGAGCCGTGGCAATCAGATACTTGTTCGCTACGGCACGATTGAACCGGCGGTCGGATCGCAGGGGCGGTTCTCGCAGACAGTTGGATTCATCGTTCGTGTCTACATGGTCAAGCAGGCCGAGGGTGTAGAGAACGATGCAATGATGGCAGCGCAGCAAATCGCCTCGATTCTCGGTGACGAACGCAGGCGGATCAACGGTTTTTGTCGTGATGTCGGGATCACGATTCAAGATACAACGGAGCCTGAAGAATCAGACTATCCCGGCGAAGGTATTGCCGGGGTCCAGTGCGAGATCACGGGCTTTGCGAGATATAAAGACGCACAGTTCATGGACATTACTACGTAAAAAGGAGCTAGATCATGGCCGACAGAGTGGGCATTTATGCTGGCTGGGAATGGAAGGGCTTTTATTACGGCAAGCAAGCCTCCTGGGGCGGTGCTGATCCGGCTGCTTCCGTAAAAGTAATTGAGAACACTGGGAACTTTCCGCCGAAGTACGAACACAAAGACATCGGCGTAAGACCGACTGGGCGCGGGCTGCCCTACGATGTCACAGAAGACATGCACCTCGGGCGCGGCGGTGTCACTGGCTACACAACCGAGTTCGACCTTACCGCTACTATCTGGCGCGACATCATGTTGCTGCTCTATCAAGGCACCATCACAGACAACACGACATACTACACGATCGCACCTTACACCGCGAACGGTCCTACCGTCTCACTGTTCGGTAGTCTGTTCCAGTACGCATACGGCGGAGCTGACACGAACCCGCAGTTCGGTGGGTACAACGTCGAGAGCGCGGTTCCGGTGTCGGCTACGCTGACGATTCCAATGTCGGAGCCGGACTCAGAGGGATCTATCTGCACGATGTCGGTGGATTGGATTGGGCGAAGTGCCGAGAGGATCACGACCATTTCAATTCCGACACCTACCGAAGACAACAGCGCCAAGATCCTCGGCCACGAGCCGACGTTCACCTTCGGCGCTCAAGCGTACAACATCCTTGAGATGTCGGTGACGTTCACGAACAACGCGACTCTATCAGGCGAAGGCAGCTCTGACGGTTACGCACCTCGCGTAATTCGCGGAAAGATGGGCTGGTCAGGTAACGTCAAGTGCTTTGTTGAGGACGCCACAGCCTCGCTGTCTGAGGCTCTTGCAACCGGCTTCAGAACCAAAGCACCGGTTGCTGTGGTCGGCACGCTATCGACGAACAACGTGTTCCGCATTCCGATTCAGATCAACGATCAGCCGCAGATGGAAGACGTTGACGGCGGCAAGGCTATCAACTTCGGCTTTATCACTGCTGGCGATGCAGACGGCGGAGCAGTGATCAGCTTCGACGTATTGAAGGACACAGGGAACAGCGACGACTCCCCGTGGGCTTCATAGATGGATGAGACGTAAGAAGGTACACACCCGCCGTAGAAAGTCTGCGGCGGTGAGACATAGACAGTTGCGTGATAACGGTTATCACGTTTTGCCAGGAGGCAAGCTAGTGAAACTAGATGGACTCGGTAAACACGTCCCGATCTCACTGAAGTCTGATCCGTCGGACATTCAGGGAGACAAGAAGATTATCTTCTGGGTGAGGTCGATGGATTTCGTTGACTCAGCCAGATCCCAACAACTCTCTTCCAAGCTCGATACTCTCCCATCCTACGCCGAACTACGCGACCGACTCGAAGCCGCCGACGAATGGGCGGTTGAAAAGATCGACTACTTCGCCTCGTTCGTGAACCGCCTCGATAACGTGGACGGCAAAGTCGGAATCACCGACAAAGACGAAATCGCCGCGATACTTCGCAAGCTGCCGCAGACGATGATCGGTGAATTGAGCGTAGCCATTGCCGACCACAAGGAACTTCTAAAGCTAAAAAATCAATCACCCTGTGGCTCGGGATCAGAGAATACGGCAGACAGCAAAAAGAAAAGATCGGCGTTGACCCGTTCGACTGTCGAGTCTGTGAGCGCACAGGGAGAATCAAACAACGAATCTGCTGGAAGCGAGCCGACCGACTACACCCGGTCCAGTTTGAGTCTCGGGGAGTCCGACCAAGGCCCGGCTCCAAAGGCGGTAGCGTTAGACCTGGATACAGTTCAGCCCGTCACCTAGACCGGGACACGATGACCGAGATCGTGCCGGACAAAGAGCCGGAGCTGTGGCTGGTGAACAAGCGAGCGATCAGCAACGGGAAGATCATCTGCCCATTGTCGCTCGCATTGAGGCCCGAGGTAGCGGAGATCATCGAGTGGGAGGTTGACTTACAGACGTGGCACGTCTCGCCGTTCGATGGTCCAAGCTCCCAGTGGCCTCCGGTGAAGGCGCGGCTACTCAGGCACGCTAGAGGGGTGTCTAACCTGATACAGATCAGGCAGAACAAAGAGATCAGCAAGAAGGGCGGTACAAGTGGCAACGGCTAACGTTGGAATCAATGTCAAAGTCACTGGCAACAAAGACGTCAGTCTTCTCAACTCTTCGATAACTGCCATCAACCAGGGACTCGAAATCGCGGCGAAGGCGTGGCGGGCTGTCGAGTCTGCCGCCGGCGCCGCGCTCACCGTCACAAAAGCATTCGTAGGCACCGCGTCCCAGTTTGAGACTTACAACGTCCAGTGGGAGACGCTGCTCGGCTCAGTAGACGCCGCCGAAAAGCGAATGAAGTCTCTATTCAAATTCGCATCTACGACCCCGTTCCAGCTCCCCGAGGTAGTCAACGCCGCTAAGATCATGGAGAGCTTCGGCATCTTCTCAGAACGCGCTCTGACGGCTGTAGGCGACGTAGCAGCGGCTTTCGGCAAGAGCTTTGAGGAAGGTGCGCTTGCTGTCGCGGGAGCGGCTACGGGCGAGATGGAGCGCCTGAAGGCGTTCGGTATCACGTCGGCTACGATCATGGCCGAGACAGGCGAAGCGATCAACCGCTCGACGATTGAAGGGCAGCAAAAAACAGTCGACGCCGTTCTCTCGATCATGGAGAAGCGAGCGGGCGGCGGCATGGAGCGGATGTCGAAGACGTTTGCCGGTATGATGTCGATGTTCTCTGATAAGTGGACCGAGTTCAAGAAGATGGTATCAGACGCCGGGTTCTTTGACACGGTGCGGGTTGTGTTCGGTACGATGCTAGAGCAGGTTGACAGGCTGTTCTCATCTGGCAAGGCCGAGTCTGTAGCCGCGTCTGTCGGTGAAAAGCTCGGGCAGGCTTTCAGGGATGCGACGATCACGATGCTAAGGGCCGCTGATTCTCTTCTTGCGATAGCGCAAGACGTACATTCTATCGTCGCTCCGATCATCGAGTTTATGAACCAAGGCCGCGAGGCTGGCAAAAAAGAGGCTACGTTCCTCGACAACCTTGCAGCAAAACAACCTGCTATATTTGGCGCATTGGCAATCCTTAGCGGCGGGGCGCTTGAGCTTGACAGGCAGCAAAGAGCGTTCGATAGACAGAACGCATCATCAACCGGCGGCGGAGACATCGGAGTCATAAGAGAAGGTATTCAGGCGACGATCAAGGAGCTAACCACCGACAGCGGGCCAATGCCTATATCAAAACTAGCCGCATCTATAAACACATTAGCTGAGAACATTGGCGGCGGAAGCATCGTTGCTGCACAGCGGGGAATGCTTGGTCCAGACCAAGGCCCGACCCGTGGCAGGGGAGACGGCATCTCGCTACAGCCGGGACAGATCCCCGGCATGGGAGTTGACGGCGTGTTCGGCGGACCGGCAGTTGATAAGGGCGGAGACTACGAGCAGCAGGCACGAGATGAATGGTTGGCAAGCGTTGAAAAAACGACAGCCCAAGCCGCAGATTCGTGGTCTACTTACTACGACACCATATTCAAGCAGGGCCAGAAGTGGAAGTCACTCAGCGACATCACACTCAAGGGTCTTGTGTCTGCATCGAAGACCGCAAGCAGGCAAATTCTAGCCGACTTCATCGGGCGCAAGTCGAAAGAGGCAGC
>CAZHDS010000254.1:0-4257 GCA_964531495.1 uncultured Ignavibacteriales bacterium | reverse complement strand
TCAGCACAACGATGCAGTTCGAGAAGTCTACGGTGCGGTTTTGGCCATCGGTCAACCGTCCGTCATCCAGCAACTGCAGGAGGACATTGAACACATCGGGATGGGCTTTTTCGACCTCATCGAAAAGTATGATCGAAAACGGCTTGCGCTTGACCGCTTCGGTAAGCACGCCGCCTTCCTCATAGCCAACGTATCCTGGCGGAGCGCCGATCATCTTGGCCACCGAATGGGTCTCCATGAACTCCGACATATCGAGCCGCACCATAGCGTTCTTATCGTCGAACAAGAACTCAGCCAACAGCTTGGCCAGGTAGGTCTTGCCCGTGCCAGTGGGACCCAGGAACAAAAAGGATCCAACCGGGCGATTGGGCAGTTTCAGCCCAGCTCGGGCCTTGCGCACAGCGTCTGCGACAGCCTTGATAGCCTCTTGCTGACCGACGATACGCTCGGACAGATGCGACTCCATATGGACCAGCCGGTCCATCTCGGCCGTCATCATCTTGGAGAGGGGAATACCCGTACGGCGGGCCACGACGGCGGCGATATCGGGATCATCGATCCGCCGCTCCAGTCCCTCGACCACGCCCTTCAGGGCTTCAAACTTCGTTTTCTGCGCCGCAAAGCGCTTCTTGATATCATCGAAAGTCAACTTGTCAATGCTCATGACTTGGCCTCTCCCTGAGCTTCGAGACGATGGCCCCAGAATCCATCCAGACGATCAAACTCGCGCGCAAAAGTATCATATGTGCTCTTGAGCTGCTCGAATTCCTCGCTGTCCTTCTGCTTCTTGCCCGTGCAGGCTTTGATGGCAGCATCGACCTCAGTGATTTGCTCAGCGATCTTCGGAATAGCCGCGCGGGCAAATTCCTCTTTGACGCTGAACTCAGAGCCGGCCTCATCGATCAGATCAAGGGCGACGTCCGGCAAGTTGCGCTCGCTGAGATAGCGCTGTGAGTACTTTACGGCCGCGATCGCGGCTTCGGGGCTGTAGGTAATGCCATGGTGATCCTGATACTTTGACAGGACCCCGTTTACGATGCGAATAGATGATTCGGTGTTCGGCTCCTCCACCTTGACCTTCTCGAAACGGCGATCAAGGGCTTTGTCTTTCTCGAGATACTTGGTGTACTCATCCTCGGTGGTGGCGCCAACAAGCCTGATTTGACCGCGCGCCAGAGCCGGTTTGAGGAGATTGGCCGCGTCCATGCCGCCTCCGCCGCCGGGGCCGCAGATAGTATGAACCTCATCAATGAAAAGGACAATTCGGCCACCAGACTTGACGACCTCACCAATCAGCGACTTGAAGCGTTCTTCGAATTCACCTTTGTACTTGGCTCCGGCCACCATTGATCCCATATCGACTTCCATGACCTTAACGCCATGGAGCACTTTGGGGACCTTCTCGTCGATGACAGCTTGGGCAAAGCCCTCGACAATGGCGGATTTGCCGACTCCGGCACCGCCGACGAGCACCGGGCTGTTCTTGCGGCGCCGCAGGAGAATCTGGATAACCTGTTGAATCTCAGAGGACCGGCCGATGACCGGGTCGAATTCACCCGCCGCAGCCGTGTTCGTCATGTCAGTGCAGTAACGCAGCGTTCCGGCTACTTTTGGTGATTCACCGCTGGCGGCATCAGCCTGACCAGAGTCCGTGCCCCTCTTGCCACCCGTGGCAATCTCCTGAACCGACTTGATATCAGCGATGGCGCGATAGAAATCTTCCTTCGTGAGATCGATCTTGTCCCGCACCTGGGGTGCGAGCTTGGAACGCGGGTCGAAGATCGCCATCAGGATGTGTTCCGGCTCTACCAGCGGATCGAAGAGTCTAGTCTTCTCATCCAAGGCCAGGGTGAGAATTTCTTCGACCCCGGGGCTTATAGTCAACCGCTCGCGCGCCGTCGATCGGCGGGACTGGTCCTTGAGATAGCCTTCGGCAGCCGCCTCGACAAAGGCCGGACTTTTGTCTAACTGGCTTAAGAGCGCTTCTACTTCGGAGCTTTCATTGCGAACGGCCGCGATCAGCATGTGCTCAACATCAATTTCCGGATGCCTGAGCGTGGCCGCGACTTCCTTTGCGTTCTTGATGACTTCTCGTGAGTCAGAAGAATAATGGGCAATATCCATATTTTTGCAATTTCCCTATTGCCTGGACGTGAACGCTTGTTGTATAGGCCACAAAGCGGCCTTTGTCATGTGCTTCTTGACTATATTGATCTAACACTCTCGCACACCAATTGTCAAGAAAAAGTGCTTGAATCGCATGCTCTTAAAACCGAACCAAGCCAAATCGACCATTTTAGTCCGATTTCGCCAACGCCAAGCCGGTTGCCTGGCGACCACGCGCGCTAGCAGCTAGGCCGCCCGACACGACCGCACGGAGTGCCAATGAGCATCTTGTCGCACAAACTAGTTGACGGAGACAATAATAGCGAATATCATGCTTATGAGGCTGTTTGGCAAAAGGGACTGCGTAGTCACCTCTTGCTTCACGGGATGCCTCGCGTTACATAAATCGCAGCGTGGATCAGATTTGGCCAGCGGCCGACCCTATTTGGTTGATCGAACAGTGCTGGGTCTGATAACGCAGCCGTTAGGAGGAAGAGATGGCAGTATGTGATATGTGCGGTACGCATGGACTGGACACAGATATGATACGATGCGGTAAACACCGCATGACGTACTGTGATACCTGCATGGACGAGATCTATCCGGGCTTTTGCGAAGTGGACTCTGTCAACGTCACATTGTGCTTCAACTACGAAGACCACAAGAAGAGTTCGGCCAAGAGCCACCGTGGTCGCCCATGGAATACACCCTTGGGGAGCACAGCTGAGCCATGTGTTGTCGGCCGCGGAGCATCGGCAGACGGCATCTCGGCTTCCGGCAAGAGAGCCCTGAATGGTTACCGACCTGGTAGCAGAGGCGGCAACTACTAGCCGTTACATTCCGGCGGACGAGCAACCCGACGTCTCTCGTGAACGCCATGAGGGACTCGATTCGGTGTCGATTTGACTTTGGGAGGAGGGGCAAACCCCAAGGGCGGATGGCAGAGTACGCTATCCGGTTCTGCCGGGGTTGCTTTGTGTCTCTCAGGACCGAAATCTAATGGTCAGTGCGCCAGGATCAGGCTTCCATCAACCTGGGCGAAGAAGAGACGCATTTTGAACTGATACTTCTCGACATCGTCAGCAGTCTGCAGGATTGGCTCCCCGCCCGCCTGGGAAAGTTCCAGGAGCCGTCCGTGAGCGTACAGCTTGTGCTCGACCGATTCTATCTGAACGTCCTTAACATCCCAGTTCTCAATATCCCAAGCTTTCTTGACAATCATAGTGCGGGCAGTCTTGCCGGCTTCGAGACCATAGGCGGTGTCGATATCATCAAAGACGTGTCCCAGAATCTCGTCAAAGGCGGCGGCGTCCTTTGCCCGAATGGACGCTATCAATCGATTAACATAGTCAGTCGCGGATGCGAGCACTTCGGGGCCCGCCACGATCACTTCGCCCTGCGCCCACACCCATTCCGGCTGTGACTCCGTAATAGTGCCGCTACTCGACAAGATCTCGGGAAAGTCGTAAGCCGGAGGAGGAGCATCCAACACCTCTGCGGCCAGTGGGTCTGCGCTATCCTTATCTCCAGCTGCCTCCGTGGATTCACTGGAGCTCGTGGCGGGCGGGGTCCATTCCACGCGGGCAATAGTACTGTGTTCACTCTTGCCAATCGTCGCTGACGGATCGTATTCGTAGTAATTGAGTTCCACTTCCACGCGGGCGCGCTCATCGAACCCAGATGGTCCCTCGTTGACGTCAACCTGCAATGTATTCTCGCCAGTATGGACCCATTGATTAACGAACCAGTTGAGCTTGTTGGGGAATGTGCCTGGCCAACTACAGAGGAGAACATCGTTGAGCCGGACATCTACGCGGCAACCTCGTACCGCCGCTTCGACAATGAATCGTCCTCTCATGTTGACCTTCTATTCAGTTTTCTGCGGGACCGGCAGTTTCGATGTGTCAAGAACCGGCTCGTCTTGCTTGGGAAGAGGCGGAAAACGAAACTGAGTTCCCGTGACAATACCGCTGACCCCAAGACTCTTCTCCACCGACTTGGCGGCCTTCTTGCTCAAAGCCTCAAGGGGGATGATCGGCACGGGTCCCAGTGTGAAGTTGATCCAGCCGCCCAAAGCCGAAATCTCCAGAGACACTTTCAAGTCTTCAAGCTCCGTTCCGAGCCTGACACAGGGACCATCCTCATCAAAGC
>CAZHDS010000253.1:0-4260 GCA_964531495.1 uncultured Ignavibacteriales bacterium | reverse complement strand
TTGGAGCTCGTAGAGACCTGCCGTAAGGGCCAGGGCGCTACAGTGTCGGGACTGTCCGGGTCCGCGCCGTCCTTCGTCCTGAAGTGCCTCGTGGAGACCTCTCCAGGTCCGATTATCGCGATATGCTCCGGCCCGAACGAGGCCAGCGATCTATATGATGACCTGGCGTTCCTGCACGACCGAAACCGGGTTGGCCACTTCCCGGCCCGCCAGATTCTGCCCTACGATTTTCGGGCTCCGGTAGGGGAAATCATGGGACGACGGATTTCGACCCTGGCCGGTCTGCTCGATGGCAGTCTGGATATCGTGGTTTGTTCGATCAGGTCCGTGATGGAACCAACTCTGACTCGCTCTCAATTGGAAGAAAGCCGGATCGAACTCAGGACAGGACAGGAGATTGATCTGGATGACCTGGTAGCCCGCCTGGTGCGCCTTGGCTATCAACGAGTATCGGTGGTGGGCGAGGTCGGTGATTTCGCCCTGCGCGGCGGGCTTGTTGACTTCTTCAGCCCCGGCTCCGACGCTCCTGTACGCGTGGAGCTGTATGGTGATGAAGTGGAGACGATTCGTGAGTTTGATGTCGCCAGCCAGCGAACGGTCAAAAGAGTTGACCGCATCAACCTGCTTCCTAAGCGAGAAGTGTCGATCAGCCAAGCCGCGCTTGAGCAACATCTCGACAAGTTGCCAGAGGCCGATTCCGATTTGATCCGGGCTCGCTATTTGAACGATCCAGAGTTGCCGGGGCTGGAATGGCTCGCCTTGCTGTTCGGTCTTGAGATCGGCAATCTTACGGACTTCTTCGACAAGCAGGCTCTTATTTATGCTCTTGGGGAAGGCACCCTGAGATCGGAAGCAGCCGAAGTTCTGACCGAAGCCCATGGCCTGCGCGCCCGCCTGGGCGACCGCCTGACCCGTTTGCCGAAACCGGAAGAATACTATCGGAATCCGGATGAACTGCTGGACCAATTGCACAAGCAGACCTTCGTCGATCAAGTACCGTTTCGCGGCGGGCGCAAGGACCTCATCAATTTCTCCTGTCAGATGCATCCAGCGCTGGGGTCACGTCTCGATCTGCTGGGAGAAACATTGCGGGAATTCGAGGCCACGCATCTCGACTATCTGATAGCAACCGACACCGAAGGCCAGGTTACGCGACTGACTCAACTGATCGCGGAGAAGTCCGAAATTGACTTTGAGCCACCGATCGCCGCTGCCAACCTCAAGGGTGGCTTCGTCTGCCGGGCCGGTGGGCTCGCCCTTCTGACCGACCACGAAATCTTCGGCCGCCATCACCGCCGGGTACGGCGCAAGAAATTCAAAGAGGGTGTCGCGATATCGGACTACTCCAATCTTGTCCGAGGTGACCATGTCGTCCACACCGATCATGGCATCGCTCGTTACCTCGGTCTGAAGACGATTCAGGTTGACCAACGCAATCGGGACTGCCTGCTGCTGGAATACGCTGAGGGTGACAAGCTGTATGTCCCAATCGAGGAATTCAACCGTGTCTCGAAATACTCCGGCAAGGACTCCGCGCCGAACCTCACCCGCCTGGGTGGACCGGGTTGGGAGAAGCTCAAAGAAAAGACGCGCAAGGCAATCGAAGACATGGCCGCCGACCTGTTGAAGCTCTATGCCGAGCGCAAGCAGCAGGGTGGCTATTCCTTTGGTGAGGACACGGTATGGCTGCGGCAGTTGGAATCCTCGTTCGTGTTCGAAGAAACGCCAGACCAGCTAAGAGCGATTGAGGAAGTCAAACACGACATGACCAGCGATCAACCGATGGACCGATTGGTTTGTGGTGACGTCGGGTTCGGCAAGACAGAAGTGGCCATAAGGGCAGCTTTCAAGGCGATTGAGAAAGGCAAGCAGGTGGCTGTGCTAGTCCCGACTACCATCCTGGCCCAGCAGCACTACCATACCTTTCGCGATCGGCTCAAGGACTTTCCGGTTCGCACCGAGATGCTCTCGCGTTTCCGCACTCGCAAAGAGCAGCTGGAGACGGTCGATAATCTGTCCCTTGGCAAGGTCGATTTGGTCATCGGGACCCATCGTCTTTTCTCCAAGGATGTCTTATTCAAGGATCTTGGCCTGCTGGTAATCGACGAGGAACATCGCTTCGGGGTTCGGCATAAGGAGAAACTGCGCCGCCTCAAGGCCAATGTGGATACGATCTCGATGACGGCGACACCGATTCCGCGCACCCTGCAGATGTCCCTGATGGGGGCCCGCGATATGAGTCTGATCACCACCTCGCCGAAAGACCGTCTGCCGATCATCACCGAGATCGTCGAGTTTGATCCGGCGATTATTGCGACCGCCATACTGCGCGAAATTGATCGTGGTGGTCAGGTATTCTTCGTGCACAATCGAGTCCAGACCATCGACGCCATGTACCGCTATCTCAAGAAGATCGTGCCCCAGGCCGAAATAGCTATCGCCCACGGCCAGATGCATGAAAAATCGCTCGAAGGGATCATGCTGGCCTTCATGTCCGGACGGTACAATGTTCTTCTATGCACTTCGATCATCGAATCCGGACTGGATATCCCCAGCACCAACACGATCATCATCAATCGGGCTGATCGTTTCGGACTGGCCCAGCTATATCAGATCCGGGGGCGTGTGGGACGATCCGCCAGACGGGCCTACGCCTACCTGCTGACGCCCACGACCAGACTTCTCACCGCCGACGGAGTCAAGCGGATGCGCGCCCTGGAGGCTCATTCTGATCTTGGCTCCGGGTTTGCCCTGGCCATGCGAGATCTGGAGATCCGGGGAGCCGGCACAATCTTGGGATCTCGTCAGTCCGGTTTTATCGAGGAGATCGGCTTCGATATGTATAGCCGCTTGCTCGAAGAAGCCGTCGCCAGCCTCAAAGGCCAGACTATCGCGCAGCTTCCAGAGACCAAGCTGGAGATGGACCTCGAAATTCATCTCAGCCAGGAGTACGTCAACAATCGCCACCATAAGGTTGACATTTATCGCCGTCTGGCTGATGCCCGCAACGTCGATGAGGTTGAGAAGATCCGCGATGAGATTATTGACCGATTTGGTCGCATGCCCCAGTCCGGCACAAACCTCTTCGATGCGGCGGCGGTCAAGATCCTGGCTTCAATGTTGGAAGTGGAAACGGTCCGCATCAAGGCGGGGCGCGTTACCCTGATCTTCAGCGATGATCGTCAGTTGCGGCGAGAGGAAGTCGAGGCCTTCGGTGGCGCGACGGATCAGCCCCTGGAATTCTCGCTGGTCGGGCGGCCGATGATCATTCTGGATTTGGGAGCTGTTAAGGAAGCTGATCGTCTGGGGTACTTACGGGGAGTGCTGGGCAAGATCTGAGGCCTCCGAGTCCTAGGCAAGGCCCGAGGGCCCCATCAATTCTGCAAAGGCACGCAAGTACTCTTCGTCATAGGCATCCCGGAGGCTGAACAGCAGACGCAGGACCGGGAAAGTATCCATCGCCTTCTGGTAGACCCGGTCGGTGGTCATAGCATCGAACGTATCCGCAATTGCTACGATCTTGGCGCTGGGATGGATTTCGTCGCTGAAAATGTTGCTGGGATACCCCCCTCCATCGCCGCGCTCATGATGCTGCAGAACCGGGTAGTACGAGGTTGAGGAGAGTTCGTCGGTATCGGTCAGGATCTCTGTGCCCCACTTAGGATGCTGCTTGACGATCTCGAATTCCTGTTCGGTCAAAGCTGCCCGCTTATTCAGGATAGCATCGGAGATACGCGACTTGCCGACATCGTGCAGCAGAGCCCCCACGCCCAAGTCATGCAAGTATCGTTTGTCCGTAATCCCGAGCTGCTGGGCCAGCGCCACCGAAAATGTACATACATTGACCGAGTGAGTGTAGGTGTAGTAATCGAACGACGTTATCTTGAGCATACTATGAAATGCTTTACGCCCTTCAAGGATAAACTCCATGGTATTCGTCACCAGCGATTTTGATCGCTGGATATTGTCGCCATAGGTTGGGTTGGCAAAGATGTCCTTGACCAGATCGGTCGAGGTCTCATAGAGAATCGAAGCTTTCCGCTCCTCGTCGACATCGGGATCCTTCAGAACCTTGTCCAGATTGTCCTCGATGTACCGCTGATAGCGCCCCCGGTTGGCATCTGAGATATAGAGACGCTGGACCCGGTTCTCGAGAAGCTTCTGTCGGGTTTGCTCGGTGAAGGGCATATCCGCTGCGCGATAGAGGACGTGGCGATCACCGACTTCGACGCCCAGACCGATGCGCTGGTGCAGGAGGAA
>CAZHDS010000252.1:0-4261 GCA_964531495.1 uncultured Ignavibacteriales bacterium | reverse complement strand
CCCTTCGCCCTTCCGGAGCGCGACTGCGTCCTGACGTGGAACATACGTCCAGCCCTGCTGCTCCGCATAGCGGATCAGCGGGGCTTGGACGGTGTTGTACTCTGTTGGTTTTGTCATCGTTGCCGTCTCCGTTCTGTGCGAGTTCGATAGAGACGCTCGGTGAAACCGCCTTCCTCGACGAAATCTCGCTCCAACTTCTCAATCTGGCGTTTGAGCAGGTAAGTAGCTTGATTTATCAGGCACAGTAGGGTGTTTGCAGCCACTTCGGGTGTGGCTTCTGCAATGCCGTAGGGATCAAGTCTTTTTCTGTTGTCAGACGAGTCGGACTTGTCTGACCGGTCCGACAAATCCAGACCTGCAAACCACTCCCGCGGAAAACTCCGGTAGCGTTTACGCACAGCCAATGCTTCGGAATCGTTCTTGTCCCACTGGCGAAGTTTGTGTTGCCGAAGATAATCTTCGAAATCGAGCAGCAGTTCCTCAAGGCTGGCCTTGGCCACATTGGTGAGTTTGAGTTCGGTTTTCTTTGAGGTGGCCGAAGCCATACTGCCCTCGGCGATGTTCTGTCGGCCACTGCGCGCCGCTTGCACCATCTGATCGTGCATGCGGGAGCGTTTGGAGATGAACCGGTCACAGAAGATCACCGTGCCATCATAGACAATCTCGGAAACTTGAAAGCCCTTCAGATTACGGTATCCGCCATGGGTGGGGATGAGGCCGGGCTTGGTTCTCTCTGGCTTCTTCTCGTCGGACCTGTCGGACAAGTCTGCTTGATCCGACAAGATCTCACAAGCCGCCCGCACATCAAGCACAATGCGGTTCAGCAGCACGCGCATTCCTTCGGGGTCACCCGGCACGCCGCCCGGCAACGTGTCCTTCGAAAGTTTCGCGATCCAGTCCAACTTCTGAATGGCTTCCTTTACAGACTTGTTCTTGTTCATTGCTCAATCTCCAAGATCAAACAGATCCGGCTGCGTCTTGCGCTCTTCTTCGCGCTTCCGGCGCAATTCTTCATGTCGCAGTCGCGTTTGTTCTTCTTCGCGGGCACGTTCCTGCTCGGCAAGTTGACGATCCAATTCCTTTGATTCTTCTTCATTCATGAAGCTGACCTCTATCTCGCGTCCATCTGCAGATTTGCCGAGATTAAGCGATTCCGGAACAATCATGCCGTTTGGCAATTGCCTGAATCGCGGCATGGCTTCGACGACTTCCGGCAAACAGAAATTGGGGTGGCCGTATCCGATCTTCAGGATCCTCTCAATGCGCGCGGCCTTTTGCGTCACCGTCGACCTGTTGCAGCCTTCGAAGAAATCGAAGAACTCCGCCCGGTCAATGTGCAGTTCGCCCGGATCATCAAGCAGGAAATTCATTCGAGCAAAGGCGTAGGCAATTGCGGCCGCCCAGGTGTCAGGATCGCCGCGCGTGAGGTTCAATACCTTACAGTTCTCAGCAGCCTCCCACAGCGCCACCAGTTGCGGCATAGCCTCGTCCGGCAGGAATTGCTCCAGGAACCGTTGCAGTTCCATCTCAATCAATGTAAGTTTCGCTTCCTGTTCAGTCATCGCTTCCCCCATCCAACAAGTCCGACCTGTCCGGAGTGTCCGACACACTCATATCTCCACCTCCTTAACCTCGATATCCAGGTCGGCAACCCGGATATCTCCGGTCATTAGCTTGTTTAATGTTGTCTTGAAGAGATCTTGGAGGGCGGTCTTTTGGGATGTGTGGTTCGCAATTTTATTGTCATGCAACAAAATCACTTCCGCTATCTTGTTCTGCTCTTCCAGATGCATAGGCAACGGAATCAGCCACTGTTTTAACAAGTTTACAGGTACCCGTTGCCTGCCTGTAGCACCTTCCATCTTGCCTGCAATCCGTTGACGAATATGAGGAAGTTGCAAATAATAGAAGAGAAAGTATTTATCGCTGGTTCCCGCTATTTCTTTGACAGGAATAACTTCTGTGGTTGCTACACCAAAACCGTTTGGGACATGCTCAGCAACACCTTGTTTTCCATTCTCAAAACATGGCGTTATCTTTGATATCAGCATATCTCCTTGCTCGAAGTATGTGCCCGATGTCAAACCCGAAGGTGCTTTCATGTCCATGCGGCTAATCAACGGTTCCGAACTTGGAATAAACTCCATTGGTATAAACGCTATCTTCTCATAATCGACATAACGCAAGTCGCGAGGCTTCTTTGTAAACTCGTACTTGTCAGCAACAGCTCGCACACCCCAACTCTCCGGGATTTCGCCGATGTCGGTCATCTTGGTCTTCTCGCCGCGGAGGCCGTGGGTGAAGAGGTGTTGCATGGTGGATTTCTTGAGGGCGTGAAGCGACTGGATGATCTTATCCTGCGTTTCAATCGCCCGCTGAATCTTCAACAACACCGCCGCAATCTTCTTCTGTTCGGGGAGGGGGGGGAGAGAGATGTCTTGCTCTTTAAGGAGCCGGTAGTGGCGGCTGTAGCCACGACTCGGGATGTCGAAAGAAGACAATGCGTAGTAGAAATACCTCGGGTTGATGTCGTCGGCAGGCCTGATGAGTTTCGTACCATCGGCGCCGAGCGCGAACGGAAAGTCAACATACTTGAGCAATCTGGTATGATCGCCGAATACAATGTATGGCAGCCCGTCACGTAGGACTGTGCTGCCGGTGTTTGTCCAGCCCGCAACTAATCCTTGCCCCTGATCTACGATGGGATACTCGCCTTCCGGCAAGTACGCGCTGCTCTTAATTTGACGGGCACGATCCACACTGACAGGCTTTATGCATTCTGCAAACGGCTTCTGTCTCCATTCTGTTGTCATTTTATACTTCCCTGCCTTCCGGTGGTGCCTTCAGTCATCTTTCCCTTCGGCAACTCCCCGCCCTTAATCATTTTCTTCTCGGATGACTTCACCCGGCGACCTAGTTTCTTGATGTCTTCTTCCGGTGGTAGTTCCTCAGGCTTAATGCCGCGGTCGCCCAGCATGTTCCGTACGCTGGTATTATTCTGGACATGCTCACCGGTGATGGCCTGTTCACCCTGCAAATCATGCTGTTTCACATTATGATTGGTTATCTCTGTGGCCAGGTTCTTGGCAGCTATAGTCACAGTCGGCAGAAAGTCGGCTAAGGGACGATTGCCGGCAATCATTAACTTGTCCTTCATCTCTTGAGTGGTATTTCCACCGAAAAGAGCCGCATCGCCCTTGGATCGGATTCGCCCGAAACCTTTGTCGTCTACGCCACGTTCATAAATATTCTTTGAAAGCTCAGTTTCGGAAGCTGTTAGTTTTTGCCTGGCTTGCAGCCGCTCTTGAAGGTGGATGCGCTCCTCAATCAGTTCCTGCTTGCGGGTTTGAAGCGCGAAGTAGGTCTGGGCAAAGGCAATCTCTGGTTTACCGGGATCCCCGTTCTGAGCAATGAGGTAACAGGCATATCGGGTCAGCACTATGTCTTCTATCGACCGCTCTGCACCTGATCCAATCTGGACCATTTTGTTGACGTCAACAAAATGGTTTTCAACCGCCGCACCAACCGTTTCGCAGGCTTCTTTTGCTTTCTCTATTACCTTGAGGAAATTTCTCCATTCCGTATATCCAAGAAGCTCTTGTAAATCTCTCGCATACCAGAACTCAAAATCAGTATCCGGCACAATCTGCACAATAGCGTCAAAAGATGTCTTCAGTCTTGTAATATCAGTCTTATTCATTGCCTTGTCCCTTCTCTGGATGCCTTAGACATTCCCCACCGCCTTCCTTATCGGCGCCATATTTCTCCCGCAACTCGCGCACAAGTCGCCCGGTTGTGCTGTTATCTTCAGGCGCGCCACTTTCAGCAATCTCGCGTTCAAGAAACTTTTGCATATCCTCCTTGCTGGGCAGGGCGAGTTGGTACTTGGAGACAAAGAGTTGGTTGTCGATACCGGCCAAAGCGTATTCAACGAGCGCGTGGTTCTTCTGAGTACAAAGTAGAATGCCAACAGGCGGGTTGTCGCCTTTCTCCATCATGTTCTTGCGGTACCAACTGACATATGTGTTGAGCTGGCCAATATTTTCGTGCGAGAAGTCTTCGATCTTCAGGTCGATCAGGATATGGCATTTGAGAACGCGATGGTAGAAGACGAGATCAACGAATCCATAGGCATCGCCAATCAGAATGCGTTTCTGTCGGGCCTCAAAGCAGAAACCGTGGCCCAGCTCAAGAAGAAACTCCTGTAGTTTGTCGGTCAGGGCGTCTTCAAGTTCGGATTCGGCCATGACTTCGCTCGGCT
>CAZHDS010000251.1:0-4268 GCA_964531495.1 uncultured Ignavibacteriales bacterium | reverse complement strand
AACACATCTCCATTCCTGAAGCGTATCACGGTAACTCCCTGTTGGTTGAGGTGCCGTGTACGCCTTTTATCATTTCGCCGGATATGCGGGAGATCATGAATCCTTCCATCGATCTCAACAGCAAGAGAAAGCTCGGAACAGTAGAAGTCGGGTATATAACCACAGACCACTTGCTGAGGCTTGAATGTCTTGTCCCACTCCTTTTGTCTGATTTTCAGATGTCTCCATAGCAAAGCCTCTGCTTTAGTCATGTTCTTACGGAGATGAGCAGCATAGGACTCTGTTGCTCTTTTCGGCTTTCTGGCAGGTCGCGGAATCTTCCGGCTAATACGCATAGATAGTACCCCCTGGCATAACCTACTTTCTTCTTCAGAAACTTGCAAGGGGAATCAGATTGACAGGGTATGTGCCATCAGTTAGATTGACTACCAAAGGAGACCCTCAATGTCTAACAGTGTTCAATCGTTTGCCAGAAAGGCAGCGGAACGGGTCGACGAACGATCCACAAGCAAAAGCATCACGGCCATCATCGGCCTGATCACTACGCTGCTGCCCGCGATCCTGCAATTATTCCAGGGTTGCGGCGGGGCATCAGGCCAGAGCCCGCAGGCACAAGCACGGGAAGCCAACCAGCGGAATCCAGGACAACTGCGACGACGCACCAGGCACGCTGTCCGACAGGACGCCCGTTCGAGAGGCGAGAAACTCTCAGGCCAGGAGGTGAAAGCACTGGCTGACGCGATGATTGAGGAGGCCATCGACGGGGACAGCCAACAGATCGCGGAAGCGGTAGCCGAAGTCCAGGCAGCAATGGCAGGGGGTGCTGCATGAGAATACTCATAGCCTTTCTGCTGTTGTCGAGTGTCGCGGTGGCGGCTGAGGATCACGTCATAATCGTAATCAATCAGGCAGGGGTCTGGGAGGTGCGTTTCGCCCCGGATGGCCAGCCTCGGGGAATCCCCACACGCAGCAAGGTACTCGTCGGGTACGATGTAATCGTGCACGGAGTTAAGCACGATCCTGACAATCCCGATACCCCTGATCCACCACCAGTTGACACTACAGCGGTTGATATGGTGGCTGGGATATCCACGCGGCTTCTGGGCGACAAAAAGACAGCGACGGCAGCGGCGGCGATAGTCGACGCATTACAGCAGGTCAACGTGAGCCCGGAAAACTTCGCCAAGGCTTTGCGAATGGGCGCGAAAATCGCCGATACAGCGATTGAGTCAGGAGACACAATCGAGCGGTGGGCGGAAGAGTGTTTGGCAGTAAGCCATTCGCCTACAGTCATAAAAGCGGGAGTTCTCAAGGCATTCAGCATCGATCAGGCTACGCTCAATCAGGTCTATCAGGCAGCGACCGACGCGAACGCAGTTCAGCCGGAAGAGGCGATGGATCTGGCGACAATAATAATGTTGATCAAAGTCATCATCGACACCCTTCGCACATTGGGGATCATCTGATGATAATTCCCCAGACGGACCAACAAGCAATCGAGATCCTGTTTCAGCGTGGCCATTTTTGGGGACCATCCAACCCCGAAGGCAACACGATCAAACATCAGGATCTGCACAAACTGACGCTGACCGACGCCCCGGTCATCGCCGGGTTTAAGTCGTTTAGCAGGATGGGTGAAGACTCGTATCAGATATCAGTTACAGGAGCACACGGGGAAACCGCAGTTGCGGCACATGACGGCATCTATGGTCCGGCGATGAAGATGTACATGAGCATCGAACGGTGTGCAGTCCCGGACAATCCACCACCTCCCGGTGCTCAGTTCGCCTTTGAGAATCCGTGGTTGCAGGAGACCTGCGAAATCATGCAGGCCCAGGCGGCACAACCAGCACGAGGGCCGGGCAATTGGCCAGGGTGCTGGGACGTCGGCGATTTTCATTCGGTGTCATGTCAGATAGACGAGCGAGGCATGGCGGATTTTCTGAAGCCTGTCTGGATCGATGTGCTCCGCAATATGCGGATCGCGAATGCGGGTATCGGGCTGCTATACCATTTCATCGACCGTTCGGGGAATGACATCTTCACTGGCAAGCGATGGACGGGCGGCATCAACACGCGATGGAGTTTCGTGCAGACTTCTCCGGGTTGGATCGGTCTGGCGATTGTCTCACTCCGGGAGACTTGTAGCGGCGAGATCTGGGCGAGGTATAAAGCGACGTTTCGCGGAGGCAACACCGCTGAAGAGGTTGCGTACAGTTGGTGGGCACTGACGACACATGAGGGTGGCCACAATCAGGGGCTACAGCACACCAGCCAGAGTGCTGGTGGAGTGATGGGTCCGACGATTGATCAGCGACCGAAAGAGCAAATCTGGCGACCAGATGACCCATCGACGCGTATTCTTCAGCGGTTGTATGGTGGCGTTCCGGTGCCGATCCCTGGTGATGACCCAGACATCCCTAACCCTCCACCGACAGACATCGAAGGTCGATTGTCTGCGATAAAGACCAGGCAGCATAAACAGGCGGTGCAACTAGCGGTGATGGAAACGAAATTGCAGTACATCATTGATGAGGTCATAGGGAAATGATGAAGTCGATACTTGCTATTGCAATCCTATGCACGACGGCACACGCTCAGTCGATGGTGATCACGTCGCGTGGTTCGTTCGGATTTCACGGCACCGAGCGACAGGTGGAACAGATCCGCAACCCAATCGTTGCACGCCCGATACGCACGGCACAGCAAGAGGACTATTTCGTCGTGTTCAAGTCGTTCGGCTGCGAGCCATGCGCACGGTTCGAGCGGACAGAACAACCACGTCTGGAAGCACTGGGCTATGCGGTTCGCGTCGTGGATTTGGACCGCAGCCCGCAATACAGGACGAAGGGCATCTTCCCGGCGGTCACCAGAACGCCAACAATCTGGAAGGTGAGTCGCAAAGACAGAAAGAAGCTCTTGCGAAGTTGGCAAGGGTATCAAACGACGGAGACGCTGACGGCACGGGTTGTTGAGAAGATCAAGGTGTTCCCGATTCTGAATCAGCGGCAACCACGGATGAGCCAATCGGATATGATCAGCCTGCACAACAGGCTGCACGGGGGCGGATCGTGGACGTGGCCGGGGAATCTTCGACAGCATCTACAGACGGTTCACGGGCAGCGGATACAGTAGAGAGACCAAACCAGACGGGGCTGAAATCGTCCTTTGAAAGTTGGACCCGCAGGCTCTTTTCAGTGCGCGGGCGACAGCTTCGATCGGTATGGGAGCAGGGATAAAATAAAACATGGACACGACGATAGCCGGAATCATCGCAGCAGCGACCGCCACAGTATCGGCACTGGTCGGTGCGATGTGGACTCAGATAAAAAGCAGCCAAAGCAAAGCAATTGCGTCGATAGAGTCGTCGCTAAATGATTGCCAGGAGCAGCATCGGGAATGCACAAAAACAACGGATAAACTGCACGGTGACATCCTACAGTCAAGAGATGATTTGTCCGTAGTAAAGCAGTCATTAGCTCGGCTGGAGGGCAGGGTTGAGGCGTTGGGTAAAGCAAACGAATAACACACAGGAGAACGATATTCATGGCACTCTCAGACATCATCGCAGCACACGCAGCAACCGAAGCCGACGCAGCCGACTGGGCTGGAGTGGTTGCGATTCTCAACGCGGAATCCATCACGAAAACTGATACGACACTGCGAACGTCAACATGGCTGATCAACACACTGACAGACGAGGTGTCACCGGGAGTGACGCAAGCGGATGTGGTGCTGTCGACATTGCAACAAGCGACACATCCGCGAGTCATTGCAGCGAATCAACTGCTGTCCGGTCCGGGAATTGATTTGGCAAATCCGCAGAGCCAGGCACTGATACCAGCGATTGCAGCGGCGGCATCATGGCCAGCAGGGTTATCTGACGCGATCTTGGCGGCGGGAATCTGGCAAGTGTCACCATCGACAGAAGGCGGACTAGGCGTCATCACAGAAGCTGAAGCGGAGGCGGCATGGGATGGTCGCAAGCTCGGGCAGGATTGGGTCACAGCACAGAACGACGACGGGATAAACGCAGCGTTGGCGGCGGGTGATCGTGCGGCGATGGTCGTGGCGTTGAATGCGGCTTTGGTAAGGATTGATGCGTAGATGACGGCACCCACAAAATACTATGTGAATCCGACCACTGGAACAGACGACACAGCCGGTGGGCGCGGTGCGTCGTCAGGTGATCCGTGGGCGACACGGCAGTTTGCCTTGGACAACATAACCCGCGACGCGACGAATGGCGATTGGATTATAGGCGCGGG
>CAZHDS010000250.1:0-4317 GCA_964531495.1 uncultured Ignavibacteriales bacterium | reverse complement strand
TGCCGGTATTCCCCCTGCAAAGACCGGCGACTATGCCTGGGTCCAGCATATGATTAGGTCTATGGCTCCAAAGTCAGGCCGTATGGCTGTCGTGCTCCCGCATGGTGTTTTGTTTCGTATGTCCAAGGAAGGCAAGATTCGCCAGAAACTGTTAGAAATGGACATGCTCGACACTGTGATTGGTCTTGGACCCAACCTCTTCTATGGCACCGGCCTGGCCGCCTGTGTACTTGTCTTTCGCCACAAGAAACCCAAACCACGTCGCCAGAAAGTACTCTTTGTCGATGCTTCCAAAGAATTCAAAGCCGGGCGTGCCCAGAATGAACTGCTGCCGGAGCATGTTGAGAACATTCACGGCTGGTGTGAGAAGTATGCAGATGTTGATGGCGTTGCTCGCGTGGTAACGATGGATGAAATTAGAGAAAACGACTTCAATCTCAATATTCCGCGCTACGTGGAACCCGTAATCGAAGAAGAAACCATTTCTGTTGCCGAAGCAGTCAAGAACTTGAAGGATTCCCTTGAGAAAGCATACGCAGCCGAGAATCGGCTCAAGGAATTGCTTGTTAGCAATGACCTTATGGAGGTAGGCAAATGACGAATGACGCACAGCAGCGTATCAGTGTTCAGCCCGCTCCGCTGAAGAACCTTGTGGTTTCTGTGGAGAAGGGTGAATACAGAATACCGCGGTTTCAACGTGATTTCGTCTGGGAGCAGTCGAAAGTGGTCAAGTTGTTTGACAGCATATACCAGGAATATCCAATCGGCTCATTCTTTCTATGGAAGGCTGGTCGGACACAGAATAGATTGTTTCGTCATGCGATTCACAGTGACATCCCGGATGTCAAAGATGACGATGATGTTTTCTTCATTCTCGATGGCCAGCAGAGAATTACCTCCCTCTATGTAGCTCTTAAAGGGCTCACTGTTAGGGAGGTTGATTATTCGCGCATTTGCTTCGACTGCCAATCAGAACAGTTCACCAATCGTACCCCTGACGGGAAACGCTATATTAGTGTCTCGGAGATTTGGGGTTCAAACGCGATGCGCCTGGTTCGACAATTGCCGGAGGAATACGGCGATACATTCATGCGGTGCTGGGAACGATTGCAGACCTATCCAGTTTCTCTGGTAACCGTCAGTGATAAAGACTTGGAAGCGGTGTGTCAGATATTTCAACGTATAAATCAGGCAGGTAAGCGACTTGATCGCTTTGATCTCATTTCCGCAATGACATATGACCCTGAATTTGATCTTCGCGAGCGCTTTCAAAAGGATATCGCCGAGAAACTGGAGTCCCAGGCTTTCGGCCCGATATCCCCAACAATTGTGACTCAACTCATTGCCCTTTCTCGCAAGGGATCATGTACTGACAAGATGCAGTACGGCCTAACGGCGACCGACATTCGCGACTCTTGGAAAGATACGGTGGATTCGATTCTCCTCGCGGTCGCAACCCTGCGATCCCAGTTTGGTGTTAAGAAATCCGGATACCTTCCCTATGAAGCTCTCCTGACTCTGCTTTCATATTACTTCTGCAGATCTCCTCATCGTGCTGTTGAAGCATCTCACGCTGACTGGATCCGTTTTTGGTTTTGGCGGTCCTGCTTTTCCCAGCAATATGGGGGTGGTGGCGCCACCAGAATTGGCCGTGACAAGGAGTTGTTTGACCAGCTTCTTTCCGGACAATCGCCGCAGTTTGATCCTACAATCAGTCTTACTATCGAAGACCTGATCAGCACTCGCATGACCTGGTCCGGTTCGGCCATCAGAAATGCCTTCTTGTGCCTGCTTGCCGTGAATGAGCCTCTACACTTCTTGAACAATGGTAAGATTGACCTTGTCAACGGTGGCATAACAGGGTTTACGAGTCCGGAAAAGCATCACATATTCCCGCAAGCATTTCTCGCTGATTCTACGGGTGGCAGTGACACTCATGCGTTGCCCAATTTCTGTTTCGTACCAGCAGAGCTGAACAAGAGAATTACCGATTCCACACCATCGGAGTATTTCGCGGCGTTTCGATCAGAAAACAAGAATATTGATTTGGCGCTGCGTAGTCATCTGATTCCCGAGGACGAGGATGCAGGAATTGGCGAGAATGATTACCTGAAATTCCTAAGGGCCAGGGGGCAGTTGATCCTCGATGAGATTCAGAGGCTTTGCGGAGTCTCTCTGACGCCACGCGCTGACCAGAGACAGCAAGTGGTTGAAAAAGCGGAACGCCGCATCCGTGACTTCATACATCACGTCCTGACGGAAGCAAAAGGCCCTGATTACTGGTCGCTGGCAATTCCAGGTGATGTTCAGGAAGCAATAAAGAACAAAGCTAAACAAGACGTCCACTCGCTTCGCGATAGACTGGACTTCTGCGATGTATCGGATTACGAGAAAATCATTACCATGAAGGTGAACTGGGAATCATTTCAGACTTTTCTCCATCGCCGACCAGACGTTGAACGCCATTGCCAGGCTTTTCGAGAATACCGCAACTGTATCATGCACGGCCGTGAGTTATCTGATCTGGTCAGGATCGGCGGCGAGTACGCTTTAGTATGGCTTCAAACAGTACTGCCCGAAGATGAACCTTTAGAGACAGAACAAAATGCCGAGTAAAATAACACAGTCAACTTTGGAATCTTACCTTTGGGGGGCCGCGACGTTGCTTCGTGGGTATATTGATGCCGGCGACTACAAGCAGTTCATCTTTCCTCTGTTGTTTTACAAGCGCCTCTGCGATGTCTATGATGAAGAATTGGCTGAAGCCTTGGAAGAATCCGGCGGCGATAAAGAATACGCGTTGCTACCAGAACAGCATCGGTTTCAGATCCCTGCTGACGCCCACTGGAATGTAACCCGAACGAAAGTCAAGAATGTCGGCAAGGCAATCCAGGATGCATTACGTGATATCGAAAAGGCCAACCCAGACACGCTTTACGGAGTTTTTGGTGACGCTCAGTGGACAAACAAAGACCGCTTGCCGGATCATATGCTCCGGGAGCTTATTGAGCACTTCAGCTCGCAAACACTTTCCATTGCTAACTGCCCAGAGGACGAACTTGGTGTGGGATATGAATTCCTGATCAAGAAATTTGCCGACGATTCTGGCCACACCGCGGCAGAATTCTATACCAACCGCACCGTTGTTCACCTGATGACGGAGATGCTGAGCCCAAAGCCCGGCGAGTCCATTTATGATCCGACATGCGGCTCCGCCGGCATGCTGTTATCGGCAGTGGCCCATTTGCGACACCAGAACAAGGAGTGGCGCAATCTGCGCCTGTTCGGCCAGGAACGCAACCTCCTCACATCTGCTATTGGACGGATGAATCTATTCCTCCACGGAATAGAAGATTTCAAGATTGTCCGGGGTGATACGCTCGCCAATCCAGCCTTTGTTGAAGGCGATAGACTCATGCAGTTCGACATGGTTCTCGCCAATCCGCCTTATTCCATCAAGCAATGGGATCGTGATGCCTGGTCATCTGATCCCTGGGGACGCAATATCTATGGAACACCGCCACAAGGCCGGGCTGACTACGCCTTCTGGCAGCACATCATTCGGAGCATGAACAAGAAAAGCGGCCGGTGCGCAATTCTCTTTCCTCATGGGGTCTTGTTTCGGAATGAAGAGAGAGATATGCGAGAGAAGCTTATAGCTCATGATGTGGTTGAATGCGTTTTAGGTCTTGGGCCCAACCTTTTCTATAACTCCCCTATGGAAGCCTGTGTCGTGATATGCCGCACAAGCAAACCTAAAGCTCGACGAAACAAAGTGCTGCTTATCAATGCTGTAAACGAAGTCACCCGTGAAAGGGCTCAAAGCTTTCTGACCGACGAACATATTGAGCGGATCGTTACCGCATACAATGAGTTCAAGGATGATAATGGGTTCTGCGCTGTGGCATCAAACGAAGAAATTCGCGCAAAGGACTGCAACCTGAGCATTCCTCTCTATGTGCAGACCAGCAACCACAGTATGGTCCGTGAGGACGGTCCAGAGTATGGCCAACCCTCACTGCAAGACGCCATTGAAGCCTGGCAGAAGAGCTCAGCTTCTTTGAGACAATCGATGAAAGCATTGTTCGAAGTGCTGGAGGGAGTACATGATCAGGGATAGAAAGCCATTCTCTCAAGTTGCCTTGAACGAGATATTCAAAACATCTCAAAAGGATCCTGACATCCTCATCTCGCGAGAAAATAATACTCTGGAGTTTAAGGAGTCATTTGGCTGGGCAAGTATGCCTAAGTACTCGAAGTCATGTGTTGCTTTTGCCAACAACATGACCACCACCTATCAAAAGGATGGTGTAATCT
>CAZHDS010000249.1:0-4333 GCA_964531495.1 uncultured Ignavibacteriales bacterium | reverse complement strand
CCGCAATACTATGTAGTGATACCAACGACTTACAGGGGCGCAGATGCTAAAACTTTGGCCTATCTTCTCTTCGGCTTCACCGGATCACTGGAAACAAAGAGCGGCGGGAGGTTAGTCCCGCCGCGTAGAATCTTCTCACATCGATGCCATCAAGGACACGGCACTAGCGACGGACCTTCCTGAAACATAAATGTCACCAAGTAGATCAGGTCTGCGATATTGGGACCCTCGCCGTCACCATCTATATCAGCATTCTGCGCGCAAACCGGATCAGGGCCCTCCTGGAACATGAACGCGACAAGGTAGATCAGATCTGCGATATTGGGGCCGTTGCCGTCATAGTCAATGTCCCCCGGAACCGCGCAGCAGTGGTAAGGATTGATCCAGTCAAAAAAACCAAGAATCTCGTCCAGGATGACATCGCGATGGGTCCACTGAGTCCCGACGTTCAGGATGGATTCGTAGCTGAACGACAAAAAGATCATGCGGTAAGCACCGTCGTATGAGACCGCTCCCCAATCCACGTCATTGTAGTATCTTAGTTCTGCCACGCCTCCACTAACAGGCTGTATGCGATCGGATACAGTCTGGTTCGTGGCTCCTCCGGTGAATGAAATGGAATCGGACTCAGCGAAGACCTGTCCGGCAGCTTCGCCAACTACGTACGGATAATGGACTGTTCTCAAATACTCCGCCTTGAGGTAGTCGTGCAGAAAGTCAGGATTGCTGCTGGTCAGTTGATCAGCTAACCCCTGTCCGGATAAAAGCAGATTGCCGCCGCCATCCATGAATGCTGCCATCGCAGCTATCTCATCTGCCTGCAGAGCATCGGCGTGGAATTCGCCCGTGAACCAGAACACAATGTCGTAGGCGCTCAGGACCTCGAGGCTCGGTGCGCCGGCCGATGAGACGGTCCATGGTGTAAAGACTTGATCGGCTCGCACGAGGTCGTCGAAGTAATACTGGAATGCGTCAGGGGCCGGTGAATCATCGATCAGAAGCATTGAGACCTCGCCAATCCCGGTGACGATTACATAGCTCTTGGTCTTGGAGCCATAGTCGCTGGTGAAAGTGACGTCAACAAAAAAGGAGTCCATCTGACTGGTGTGATCTGACGGGATGGAGAATACTAGCGGATCCGCGCTGTTTCCCATGTTTGACCGGGCGGGGATGCTCCCCAAGTCAGCATGGCCATCAACAACGGAGAGCCCACCGGACACTCCGGTTAAGTCAATGGATACATCCGTCAAGGGGAGGAAATGCGAGTTGAACATCGAAATGACGAGCTCGATCGTCTCATCAGGTTCCATGATACCATCCCCATCGCCATAGGTGGCATCAGAGAGGCTGTGTTCGGCCACTTTGGGTAGGCCCATCTGCACGAATATCACCGTGTCACCGGCGAACTCAGGCACCGCCAAAATATGGTCGCGAGGATTGTAGCCGATATTGGAACTCTGAGTGTGGCCAGATGAAACCAATTCGGGCGGATTTGTGAAGGTGGATTCGTAACGATAGACACTCCCGTTAGTGTAACACGAAATATAGTAGTTGCCCAGGTTATCCTCTGCGATGCCATCCAGATATCCCATGGGCGTGATCACGAGATCAGTGAGGCTCGTGTCGTCTAAACTAACGGCCTGGATAGGGGAGTTTTCGGCGTAAGCAACCAGAAGAAGGCGGTTGTGCTCTTCATCGAAGACGACATCCTGTGGATGTGAAGCCAGGCCGCTGTTCACGAATTCCGACACACTGCTATCACTCAGGCGGATCTGGTATATCCGATCAGGGTCGGAACCTGAAAATGTGTAGTCCAGTACATAGAGATTACCAGATGTGTCGGTAGTCATGCCGTCCAATTGGTTGGATGTGGGCAAATGCGCATAAAACACTTGGTCAGCGGTGGTCAAATCGTATCCGAATACGGAGGTCCCGGTCGAAACATAAATCGTATTACCTCCGATGCAGTTCGACAAGACCAAGCCACTCCGGTTCACGAACATGGATTGAGATCCAGAGGTGTCTATGGCGACAATATCGCCCGCCGAGTAGCAGGATACCAGGTAACGATTGTTCAGCGAGTCCCAGGTGGCGCATTCGACGTCAACCAGATAGTCCTGGGCATGGGCGGCTAGGACAGGTACCAGCAAGATGGTGATCAGAGTGAGAATGGACAACCGGGACATAATACCTCCTATGGCATTTGAACGACATGCAACTGTTCTTTCATGGTGAGTTGCACAGCGAGACCAAATCTTTCAGACCTGGCCGAATAATTCAGAGGGAGTTATTAACGGACATCCTCGGAACTTGCGGTCCTTGATGAACAGATCGAGGGCTAAATCAACTGCTACCCAGGGCTTCGAGACGACGTCGGGCATCGTCGATTTCTGGAATATCAGGATCGGCTTCCCGCCAGCGCTCAAGAAACAGTTCATACTGCTCGGCCGCCTGCGCGTGCCAGTTGGATTCCTCGTAAGCCACGCCCAGGTAATAATGCATCTTCGTGCTCCATATGCTCCAGCACAACCGCCATTCCGAGTAAGCTTCAAGTTGCGATTCGTACGTCCTGACCGCTTCGCTCAACCGACCAGCCTGCTGATACGCCCGGGCCAGCATGAAGTGCGTCGGAAAGTCGATCGTCAGCTTGGCAGCCTTCTCCAGGCTGATCGCGGCTGAATCGGGCTCACCCCGAAGCATCTGCATGGCACCAAGACCGAACCAGTAAGCACATCGATTCCTCTCGGAATCACCCATCGCCGCCTGAAGCGCCTCCAAAGCCTTCTGGGCTCTGGCCGTCTGACCCGCCTCGGTCAATAGCAGGAGATTAAATTGACTGACCTGGCCGCTGTCTTCGGGGTGCACTGCGGCCAAGGCTGACATCGAATGGTCAAGCGCTTCCAGAGCCAGTCCGTACTGCTGTCGCTCAGAATAAATCCGCGACTCCTGAAAGTAGTTAACGCTCATCTGAGTATAGGTGCGATCGGCGCTGTCGCCAACAATAGCCACATCGAACGCCGCGAGAGCCTCCTCTAACTTGCCCTGATGAACGGGGATCAGAGCCCGATAGTAACGCGCGCGACCGCGATAGGCCCGGCTCTCCGACTCAAGAAGTTGCTGATAGAGACTGTCAGCCTGGCGGTAGTCGCCACGGAACAGATTCAGGTTGCCGAGCTGTTCGACGGCGTGGTCGTAGCCGGGTCGCAGGGTAAGGACCTTGTCGTACGATGCAATCGCTTCTTCGATCTTGCCGTGGGTGGCGTAGAGGTAACCACGGGTGCCATACGGAGCGGCCTCGTTTGGCACAAGCCCTATGTAGGCGTTGATGGCTGTCAAAGCACTTTCAAACTCGCCAGCTTCATCGTAAGCATGCACGAGCAGTTCGTAGGCGCTGCGATAAAATGGGTCAATCTCTATAGCACGTTCCAGGAGCGCGATTGTCTCCAGGATCTCATAGCGGTGGAACGAACGGTAAGCGAGCAGATAGTACGCTTCTTTGTCATCAGGATACTGCTCGACAATGGTCTTCAGGATAGATATCGCCTCGGGAATGTCCTTGAGTACAGCCGCCAGACGACTCTGAATGTAAAGCTGCTCGCGTCGTCCCGCTTTGTCCGAATACTTGACGGCCTCATGTATGAGCTGAGGGTCCTTGAGGGCGGCGAGATGATAATACGCCATGGCAAAAGTAGAATCCAGTTCGATCGCTTCGTCAAAGCTGCGGACGGCCTCGGTTCGGTAGTGGCCAGCCATGTATTCGATACCATCAAGGTAATAACGGTACGCCAGGGGCGAGTTGGTGGTGACGTCAGCCACCTTCGGATCGGGCTCCTGCAGAGCCTCGATCGGAAGCGTCAAGTCGGCCTTCACGAGGATTGTCAAGCGGTCGGCCAGAGAGAAAACATCCACGCCGGATTCCCCCGCAATCTTGTGCGAACCCGAAATAGTACCAGTGGCCAGCTCCACCAGCTCAGCCGTCAGTATCAGAGCGCTGTCGGACTCGGTCACTGTGCCCCAGAGCATCCACCGGGCACCTGCCCGTTGAGCCAGCGCAAAGTCCATGTTGTCGATAGCTGATGAATCCGCCTCGCGCAGGATCAGGC
This sequence comes from uncultured Ignavibacteriales bacterium, assembly GCA_964531495.1. Classification (GTDB taxonomy): domain Bacteria; phylum Zixibacteria; class MSB-5A5; order GN15; family FEB-12; genus DAOSXA01. The sequence continues at coordinate 230 of CAZHDS010000249.1, read as the reverse complement.
GACGAAGGTCCAACAGGCGTCGGCTCGACACGACTTGTACGTACTGCGACTGAGCCAGATCGGTGATAACCAGGTTGGATATTACATTACCCAAGTGACTAGTGTCGTCCGGATGGGTGATGTTATCAAAAGGCATCACCGCCAGGCGATTTTCGGCTGCCACGGCGGGCAGGGAGGGTTGGAATACAAGTTGCCAATCCTTGGCCAGCAGCACGATTAGCACAATGGCG
>CAZHDS010000248.1:0-4357 GCA_964531495.1 uncultured Ignavibacteriales bacterium | reverse complement strand
CAGCCCGCTAATGCTCTTGGCCACTTTTCGAAACAGCTTGCGAAACTGCACCTCTTCGCGACGACTGAAGAAGTTGCCAGCATTGTCAATGTGGAAGAGGTACTCGGCCCCCGGGATGGCCCGCATCCGGTCAGTCGCGCTCACCCGGCGATCGTCGATCAATGATTCATGGGGTTCGGGCGGTGCCGCATCAACCTTGGCGGCTGTGTCCGTTCTTCTGATACGCCCGGTTTCCTCGAGAGGGATTTCGGCCTTGGCCTCAAGATCCGGTCCAATGTCCAGCGAGGCAACTTCTTCCAGGCTGGCTGCCAGAGATCTATTCTGGTCCTTGATAATGGACACGACTTCGGTGTGCTGGCGAGTAAGAACCGTCTCGGCTCGCTTGCTTTCATCAGCTGAGCTCAGAGGGCGCTTGAGCTTGAGTTCCACCTTCTGGATTACGCGGCCCTGCATTGAGACCGTAGTGGTAATACGCGGCGATGGATTCGCTGCGTACTCGGTTTGCACCTGCACGGGTTCGGCTCCCTCCCTGATAAGAGAGGTTCGCCCAGTCGGAATGTATTCTTCAGCAGTAATTGTCATAGCAGTTTGTCCCCTACTAGTATCGACAGATCTAGCAGCTAGAATAACCGCAAGATTGACAGCCGTAGCACCCCGAAGCAAAAATCATGGCACTGCTGCAGTCAGGGCAAATCTCGTGCTCAGAGGAACCGCGAGCCCCCTCGGTAGTGTCAATACCTGCTTGTCGCGCAAGGACTTGAGCGATCGCGTCGGGGATCGACGTGACCCGGGCGCCAGAGCTGAAGACCTGGCTCGAGCCACCAATCCCGCGCAGCTGCCGGACAATCGATGGGGCTGTGACACCGCTTCGCATGGCTAGCGAAATCAGACGACAAATGGCCTCGGTGTCCGCCATGGTCGTATATCCTGAGCGACCGATTTGGGCGAATACTTCGAATGGCTGACCATCCCTGAAATTGACCGTGACATACAGATTGCCATACCCGGTTCGGATCTTCTCGGTGACACCCTTGAGAGTGTCGGGCCGGATTGCCACTTCGGAAGACGCATCCTCACGAATCGAAGTCGAGAGGACCTGGTTCGGACGAGACTGATCCCGATAGACAGTCAGTCCCTTGCAGCCATCCTGATAAGCCTGCAGAAACGCGGTTCGGATCGCCTCTCGGTCGGCCGAAGCGGGGAAGTTGATCGTCTTTGATACCGAAGAATCAGTATGCCTCTGGAACGCGGCTTGCATACGAACGTGGTCCTCGGGACCAATATCGGCGGCTGTCAAGTAAATCGATTTCACATAGTCGGGGACATCGGCAAGGTCTGCCAGCGACCGTGTGCCAGCTACGGTCGCTATCAGGTCTTTGGAGAAGAACCCCTCCTGACGGGCCGCTTTTTCAAAGAGCGGGTTTAGCTCGATCAGGCGCGTGCCATCCATGACATTTCGTTCGAAGGCAATGGCGTAATACGGCTCGATGCCCGACGAACAGCCGGCGATGATCGAAATAGTGCCGGTTGGAGCCACCGTCGTGACCGTCGCGTTGCGCATGGCGACATTCTCCCGAGCGTGGCGCGACTTTTCCCACCCAGGAAACCGTCCTCGGCTCTTGGCCAGACGGGAGGATTGTTTGGTTCCCTCGCTGGAAATGAACTCCATGACCTTGGCGCCCAGATCAAAAGCCGCCTGACTGTTGTAAGGTAGACCCAGCTTGACCAACAGGTCAGCCCAGCCCATGACTCCCAGGCCAATGCGACGATTGCGTTTGGTTTGTTCTTCAATCTCGGGCAAAGGATACTGATTTTGGTCAATGACGTTATCCAGGAAGTGTACGCTCCGGCTGACTACGTTTCCCAGGCGGGACCAGTCAATGCCATCCTCCGGACTAGAACTTGAATAACTCTCGGGGAGAGGATCCAACACAAAACGGCTGAGATGGATCGAGCCCAGATTGCACGAGTCATAGGGCGGCAGGGGCTGCTCGCCGCAGGGGTTGGTGGCTTCGATCACTTCCTCCGGGAAAGTTGGATTGGCCTGGTTCATCCGATCCAGAAAAATCACGCCCGGCTCGCCGGTGCGCCAGGCTTGGTCCACAATAGCCGCGAAGACCTCCCGAGCCTGCAGGCTGACCGGCTTCCCGTCAGCGAGGTAAACGTCAGCGGTGTGGGGATCAAACAGCTCATAGGTCGTATCATCAGCTACAGCCGTCATGAATAGATCGGTCAGGGCCACCGAGATATTGAAATTAGTAAACTCCGAGGTGTCGTTCTTGCAGGCAATGAACTCGAGAATATCGGGGTGATCCACCCGAAGAACGGCCATGTTGGCGCCCCGGCGAGTTCCGCCCTGCTTGACTGCCTCAGTGGACGCATTGAATACTCTCATAAACGAAACCGGACCGGAAGCCACGCCCTGGGTCGAGGCAACCACCGAATTGCGCGGCCGCAGGCGCGAAAACGAAAAACCAGTTCCACCGCCCGATTTGTGGATCAGGGCAGCTTGCTTGTTGGCCTGAAAAATCTCCTCCATCGAATCACCCACTGGCAGGACAAAACAGGCCGACAATTGGCCCAGCGACCGACCGGCATTCATGAGGGTGGGGGAGTTGGGTAGAAAATCCAGTTGTGCCATCGATTCGTAGAACTCAGCGGCTGTGGCCTCAATCTGCTCCTTGTCGGAACCGTAGGCAGCATCTCCGGCCGCGACAAAACGGGCCACCCGCCAGAAGAGATCGCGCGGCCTCTCGGTCGCCCGGCCCTGTTCATCCCGCCGCAGATAGCGGCGTTCTAGTACTGTCAATGCATTTGCGGACAATTTGGGATCGTGGTTCTCGGCCATGATTTACTCCTGGATACCGTCGGCCTCACTGCCGGGGTGCCTACTAATTATAACGGTTCTGAGCGGCTTGTGGATCACTTCTTACATCACTTTTTGCCAAATGTATGAGAACTGATATTAGTTGAATTTCCGGGTCCGGTGCGAGTACTCTTAGAAATACCGAAAGGAGCTGGCTATGCCCCATGGCAAATATGTATGTGCTAAGTGCAAGAACGCCCAATATGAAGTCGCGGAGTTTCGCGCCACCGGTGGGATCTGGACGAAATTGTTCAATATCCAAAGTGAGCGCTTCACAACCGTGACCTGCTCACGCTGTAAGTTCACCGAAATCTACAAGGCCGACCAGAGTACTCTGGGCAACATATTCGATTTCTTCACAAACTAACGGCTGGCACGAGACCGGTCGGGAGAGAGTTTATATGAGTGGAGCAGCAGGAGCAGCGGCGGCGGCAGCTATCGCCAACGCGACCAAAGCGTCCGGGGCAATTGTGAAACTACCCCCGGCAGAATTTCGAAAGTTGCTGAACAAGGCCGACCGACCGCTCGTGGTTGGTGCCCGAGGCGGCTTCTTGTATTCAAAGTATCGCTATCTGTTCAACTATCGTGGATTGTTCTTCACCACCCTGTCGGCCGAAACCATCAGTCTCCCTTCTGGCGGCGAATTGGTCTGGGCCGACAGAATCTGGATACCGAATTAGTACTATGAATGAACCAGACGAGGTCGCTCGCCACAACCAGGCGTACTGGGACCAAAATGTCGACAGTGGCTGCGAGTATACGCGCCCCTGGCTCGATCTGAAACCGGCGCTGATCGAGTCGTTTGCCCGGGGAGATATCGATATTCTGCCCGATCCATACCGCTATTTATATCCCCAACAAGTGTTCCGGGATGTCAAGGGCAAGGATGTTCTATGTCTGGCCAGCGGCGGCGGACAGCAGTCGGCTGCTTTCGGGCTCTTAGGAGCCAATGTTACCGTCTACGAATTTGTCGAGAAGCAGCTCGAGCAAGATCGCCGGGCGGCCGAGCACCATGGTTACCCGATCAAAACGGTCGTCGGCGACATGCGCGACATTTCAGCTTTGGCCACGGACTCGTTTGATCTCATCTACCATGCCATATCGATTTGTTTCGTGCCCGATGTTAGGGAAGTGTATGCCGGGGTCGCCAGAGTCTTGCGCCCGGGCGGAGTTTACCGCGTGGGGCATATCAATCCTGCTACCTATGGCATGGAGGAGGACAGCTGGGACGGTGAAGGTTACCGCATCATGGAACCGAATTACCATGGTCATGTCGAGCGGGCCGATGCCATGGAGTATCGTCATTCGCTGAGTGACATAATCATGGGGCTGGTGGAGCGCGGGTTCAGTCTGGAGAGCATCGACAATGACCCGCGTCATTTTGTCCCGGTGGGCGACAGCGAACCCAAATCGGAGCAACATCTCTTACGCTGGGTTCAAGCTTATTTCGCGATCACGGCGCGGCTGGGACAGAGAGTGTAAATGATTGTC
>CAZHDS010000247.1:0-4369 GCA_964531495.1 uncultured Ignavibacteriales bacterium | reverse complement strand
TACACTCCCCTGTAGCTCAGTTGGTAGAGCAGCTGACTGTTAATCAGCGGGTCGCAAGTTCGAGTCTTGCCGGGGGAGCTTTTTTATTGGGTAAACCAATCCATTCCAAAGACTTATCAGGTGTCGTTGGGGCGAACAAGCGCTTCGACTCGACAACATTTTTCGAAGAAAGGCCACCTGATGAGCAGAGTTACCTTTGAATACCTAATTGGAAATACCAAGTCACTGACGTTTGACCATGAGTTGATCGAGAGCTTCTACCTAGCCTGCCAAGTGAAGAACCTGACGAAGACAACATTGCGATGCTATGCCGAGAGACTCTCTTACCTAGTCAACGACGCCACATTGGACGGAAAGGGCGTCGGAGACCTAACGTACCAGGATGTTCGACGCTATATCATGTCGGCAATAAATGAGGTCTCAGCCGCCACGGTAAACGGGCGCATCGCCGTCTACGAAGTGTTCTATAATCACTTGTGTGAGGAAGGACTGTTGGATGAACATCCGACAAGCAAGTTGAAGAAGATCAGGGCACCCAGGACGATCAAGCCGGTGCTGAAGCCTGAGCAAATAGGATCCATTCTAGCGAAACTGAACCGCAAGACTTTTCACGGATCGAGGGACTACTGCATGATCCTCTTGACGTCTGACGGGATGCTTCGCCTCAACGAGCTTCTATCGATCAAGCTGGAGGACATTCCCATGTCACGGGTTTGGCAACACTGCGGTTCACTTCTCTTCATTGTCCAGTTTCTTCAGCTCTCTTAGAATACCGAGTGGACTCTGGCCTGTTGCCAGCTTTGATATTTTGTCCATCCGTTCCTGGTCTACCTGGAACTTCTTCTCCATGCGGACCTGAAAGGCCTGCCGGAGAGTATCCAGCAGTTTCTCCAGCTCATACGGTTTGGGTAAATATCCGAATGCCCCCAGCTTTGTGCAATCAATGGCCGAGTCTACTGACCCGTGACCAGTTAGGATGATTACTTCGATATGCTTGTGCTCCTTCTTCAAAATCTCCAGCACCTGTTTCCCATCCATGCCGGGCATCTTGAGATCCAGGAGGGCAAGGTCGAATTTCTCCTCACGCGCGATCTCGACAGCCTGCGCACCACGCGTGGCTGTGCGGACATCGAAATCCCTCATCTCCAATCGCTTTGCGATTGACTCAAGGAACTCCTCCTCGTCGTCCACAATCAACAACCTGATCTTATCTGACATGGGTTTGATCCTTTCCATATTTTGAATCCTATATACCGCCAATAGCCAAGAATTATCCATCCCCAAAGAACCGCAAACGATAGCAGTAGGACTACGAAGCCATGCTTGAGGAAGTCGGCGAGAGTTACCAACTGCTCGCCGGTCACCGGATCCTTTGCCATGGCGTAGGCGATGGCATTGGAGGGAGTCCCGATGATAAGCATGTGGGCGAAGGATGAAGCAAAGGCGGTGGCAAAGCCGATCATCCAAGGGTGAGTGCCGCTAATCATCGCCATCGGCACAGTAATCGGTCCGATCGCAGAAACCGTAGCCCCATCGCTCATGAAATTGGTGGTTATTCCAGTGAATAGACTGACCGCCACAGCCAATCCGGATCCATCGCGCATGAACTCCGGTAGAATACTGAGGAAGCTGTCAGCCATAAATAGTGCCCCGCCGGTCTCCGCCAGACCCTTACCCAAAGCGCTAGCGCTTGCATACAGGGCGATCACTTCCCAATGAATAGTTGTGATGTCCCGCCATTTGAGTATTCTCATTATGTTTAGCGCCACCAATCCCAGAATGACGGGGCCACCCATCCCGAAAGTATCGCTGGCACCGATCCAGAGAGCTATGACGACCACAAGAACGGCTGCCGTGAGATACTCGTTGCGGTTCATAGGCCCAATCTGGTCGGAAGCCTGACGCACAACCGCTGAGACGTTGAGCGATTTTACCTTTAGCTGTTTCCGGAAGCGTAGGTAGAAGTAAGCCGCGATGACGAGCGCCATTATCGGCACAAAGGGCATCCCATAAGTCACCCATTCGCCGAATGTTGGGGCGACGTTGTAATCCTGCAGAATGCCCATCATAATCGCGTTGCGACCGCCCGCAGCTGGCGATCCTGGCCCCCCAGAGTTGGCTGTGTAACATAGCGTCAAGGCGAACATCACTGCTAGCGCTCGATCTTTCTTGATGCCTGCAGCTCTTATCGACGTGACATAGACCATCATGAACAGCGGCATGATGAACGCTACCAACGCATGCTCAGACACCAGTGAGCAAGCCATCGCCAATAGTGGCAGGAAGATGAAAAGAAGCCGCGGCAGCGTCTTGGCGGGACCCAAGAGCAGCAGGCCGATTCGCCTGTCCAATCCAGTCTTGGAGATGGCGACGGCCATTGCGAGAACGCCAAAAATGAAGATGACCGCATCCTTAGCGTACGCCTGGGCTATATCATCGGGTCGAAGGACGCCTGTGAAGTACATTAGTACGCCGACAAGTAGGGCCGTGATTCCCACAGGCACCGCCCCTGAGGCCCAGAACAATGCAGCAACAATCAGCGTAGCGAGCATCACGCGAGCTTTCGTTGACACCTGGTGGGGGGTCTGCGGAACTTTGACGGTATTGCCATCCACATCCGAGACCGTGCTGTACATCTTGTTCTTGCTACTGTAATAGTCAGCGACAGTCTCACCTTCATTCATCTGTCGATATCCGGCAAAACCCATATTGATGTCAGTTATCTCCCCGGTCTTGGGGGCCGACAGAATGTCGAGCAAACGTTGCGGCGAGGGAGCTATCAACATCGCCGCGAAAATCAAGGCTCCGAGGATTATTACGCCTGGGCGAGAGTTATGTGACCCGATGAGCCACTTTTTCAGGGATCCCTTTTCAACCAGAGGAATCTCGTGGCGTGCCATGACATGCGGGCGATCCTCCCGGGCAGCTTCAATTGTCTCAAGAAGCTTGTCCATTTCACATGGCTTCTCCAAGTAGGCGTAGGCCTCCATTCGTCCGGTTTCCATGGCCGAGGCCATCGAACCATGGCCGGTGAGCATAATGATCTGGACTGCAGGCCGGTACTTCTTCAACTCTGCCAACGTCTGTGTTCCGCTCAGACCGGGCATCTTCAGGTCCAGGAGCACTACATCAATATCCATGTCGTTCCTGGCAGCCTTGATAGCGTCGTCACCATTGCCCGCCTCAATGGTTTCATAGCCGCGCAAGTTGAGCCGCTCGGCCAGATCAGAGCGAAACTGATCTTCATCATCTACAAGCAGTATCTTGGCCATATACTCAATCCTCGTTGTCGGGCCTAGTGGTCGCCTGTCGCATTTGCTTCATTACCTCATCGCAAAGGTCGGACAGACGAATCAGTCCAACCGGACGATCCTGTTGCGTAACCAGAACTGATAACGTTTGCCAGACTACCATTTGGTGGATAACATCGCAGATCGGCGCGTCCACATCAATGTGCTCCCTGAACGGGCGCATGACACTTCGCACCGATAAGGCAGCTGCCCCCAGGCACATATCCGATAACCCTCGGTGAAGAGCACTGAAGTGGTCCAAGGCCGTTTGCATGATGGCATCACTGACACCTGCTCTGTCGAGAGTATCCTGATCATCAACAAAGTGGCTACGTGGTTCCAGGGAGCGCAGAAGTGCCAGCTGTCCCAGTTTGCCCACTATGTTGCCGCTTTGGTCAGCCACCAGAACAGCCTGATACGGGTGTCGTCCGGCCTCCATCGTGCGACGTGACTCGTCTAACCGCACGACAGCATCCAGAACTGTCGCCGAAGAATCCACTATCGGATACTGGTCAATAGGGACCATGATGTCCCCGGCCTTTCTTGCACTCATACTCTCATTGACTCCTCTTGCCTGTCACCGTTTCGGCTTAGCTGGCAACACTATAGTGAAGGTGGTCCCAACGTCCTTAGTACTTTCGACCTCGATTTCACCTCCGAGTCCTCGGACGATCCCATAACTTACCGACAGACCAAGCCCGGTGCCCTTGCCCACTTCTTTAGTCGTGAAGAAGGGCAGAAAGACCTTGTCGAGTTGTTCCTGTATCATCCCACATCCGGTATCATTGATAGCTATTCGAAATCCATTGCCGCCACGGGATGTTGTGATGGTGATCACCCCAGACTCGTCGCCGATGGCATCGCTGGCATTGTTGACAATGTTCAGGATCACCTGTTGAAGCTGATTGGCATCGGTGGTCAGTCTTGGCAGCGAACGATCGTAATGGCGCTCTACTCTGACACTCGAGACCTCAAACTCCGGCCCCAGAAGATCGTCGATAACGCCGTTGATTACATCATGCACATCGTGATCCTGCAGGTCAAAATCTGTTTTTCTGACGAATCGAAGGAGCTTGCGT
>CAZHDS010000246.1:0-4404 GCA_964531495.1 uncultured Ignavibacteriales bacterium | reverse complement strand
CTATTGAAGCGGATCTCTGGTTTGAAGGTCCGTTTGACAGCTATTACATGTTCGTTCGCGAGCAAGGTACTTCTATGGACATGTTCGCGAATATATACTTCACAGCCGGCGGTGGCGCTAGTTGTGGTGGGTTCTACTGGGACTACGACACAGCCCGCACGATCCATGTTGAGATGATTCACGATATGGACGACGGCACCTTTGACCTTTGGTTCGATAATGAACTAGTCGCCAGCGATGTACCTCACGAGCCTACCGACCGCGGACTTGGTGCCGTTCTGATCGGCTGCCTAAACGACGGCGATCTCGCGGGCGACCTCCACGTTGACAATATCCTGGTCACCTGGGAGGGTGATTGTGCGCCACTGTACGATGTCTATCTTGGCAAGAACGAAGGCGGCGACGACTTGGCGTATGACCTGATCGCGTCCGATATGTTCCTGCCTCGGCTCCTATACCAGGGGACCGAATGTGGCTACCAGTACTATTGGTATGTCGTAGCCAAGACGGCGGCTGGCGAAACCACTAGCCCGGTATGGGAGTTTGAAACTGCTGCCTGTGGCCCGGCTGCTCCTGATTTCTGGATCCGGAACTGCCAATCGGACGATGGTGACGTTTCTAACGGTTCTGAGTGCGACGCCACTTTCTTCTACGTTCCAGGAGCGCCAGATGCCCGCCTCAGCAACATGGATCAGCCCTGGGGCGATCTCCCCGCTCCCGGAATGTGGAATAAGCTCACCTTGGGCGTCATCAATCGGGTTCCCGAGGCCATCGACGAGGCTCGCGTATTCGGCTACATTCAGCCGTTTGGAACCTACAATTACTGGCCGCCGGAGCCGACCAGCAATACCCATCGCATAATCAACGACGAGATCGGATATGTGAATGAGACCGGCAACCTAGTTTGGAGTCCAAGGACTGACAACTGGGCCCGACCGTTGGCTCCCTCAAACGAGAGCTACACACCTCACCAGTGGCTGTGGAAACTCCCGCCCACTTCCATGATGAATCACTGCAAGATCGGTTTCGTTGTACACCCTACTTCAGAGGGCACCGATGGCAACCCGTGCGGCGAGGATTGGCAGACCAGTCCTTATGCCCCGTATGATAACAATGTCGCAGAAATGTCCTTCAACACGCTCATATACCGCAGCAACGTGACGCTCGACACTGGTAGCGTGACAATGAGCGCACAGATGACAATCTTCAACCCCTTCCCCGTTGACACGTTGTTCGTCATTTACCGGGACTCATCCGTGATGGCATCCTCGTGGGATAGAGATCCATGCCCTAGCCAAGTGTTGATTCCGGCCGACTCTTCAGTGGTTTTGACGTTTAACGAGCGCCCGCCAGTTAATGCCATCCAATGGGATTCAAGCATTGTTCGTACGGCCGTCAAGGTCCTTGGCGGATCTGACTACGAAGTAAACGAGTTGATCTTCCAGGTTGACAATAACCAGCCCTCACAGATCACGGACCTTCTATTTATATCTACCGATTCCGATTCGGTTCCCGAGTGGGTTGAGCCTTACCTGACTGGAGACCTTATGCCAGTGCCGCTCGAGTGGCCCATTCCTACGACGGACATCCAGGATTACAAGGAGCGCATCCGCTACTTCCGTATCTGCCGAGATACGGTCCCTGATACACCCATTCCAACCCCGTACGACTCGGTCGCCGTTGACCTCGATCTCGAAACACCCGGGTTCCAGTACGTGGACTACTTTGTACCTGATACCGCGGGTACCTACTATTACACGGTCGTGGCCGTGGATGGTGCTGGCAACGAGTCGGTTCCGAGCAACGTGTGCTCAGTCTTTCTTCCCGGCATCTGCCCCGATCTGACTGTTGAGTCCCTTTCATTCACGGGGCCACAATCGGCCAACCAGGGCGAAGGAATCGGCTACCGTATTGACGTGGTGGCAGCCAACATTGGGACTCTCATAAGTCCTCCGAGTGCCATCGGATTCTACATCTCCGAAGACGACAATATCACCACCGAGGATCGCTTGCTTCTGGGCGGAGTTGAGTGGATACCGGCTCTTTCGCCAGGTGGATCGTCCGCACCCAATTCCATGTCTGGGGGAATGAGGATTCCTGACGACTGGCCGAACGGCCCGGCTTTTCTTGGAGCTCTGGTTGATAGATTCGGTGCTGTGACCGAATGTGATGAGTCCAACAACTATGCAGCGATCCCGATCCAAGTTGGCGGATGCTGCATACTGCGTGGCGACGTCAACCACGATGGTTCGGGTCCCGACATCGCCGATCTTATTGCCTTCGTAAGCTGCATGTTCCAGGGTGGAGAATGTCCGGAATGCGAGGAGACGATGGACTTGAATGCCGACAACTCGCTGGACATCGCCGATCTGATCGCGATGGTCGACTCTATGTTTGGGGGCTGCGAACACTGTATCGTGCCGTGCGGTGGTTCGGCCCCAAAACTCAGCCTTAGCGAAACTACTTGCTCGGTAGAAACTGAGTACGTTGACGGCGTGACTATCGTCTGGGTGGCTGCTTCGGACGATTTGCGCGGAATACAGTTTGATTTGACCGGTGACATAGGCTCCACGCCGAGACTATCCAACTACGACGGTCTCGAAGTCAGGTCAGGCATCGATGGTGACGTTCGCCGCGTGGGAATCCTGGATCTTCAGGGCATGGAGTCGATCTCCTCCGGCCACCATGAGCTCATGACTATCGACGGTCGGGTCGAGGTGACAGATGCTCTCGCCTGCGACAGACACCACGGGGTCATCTACCCGGCAATTAGGACAGCCGCCATGCTCGGTGCATTGCCAGACAAGCACGCCTTGCATCAGAACTACCCCAATCCGTTCAATCCGTCCACCGAGATACGGTTCACGTTGCCAAGAGCGAGCCACGTCACATTGAACGTGTTCAACTTGCTTGGGCAGGTGGTGACGACGCTAGTTGACGAGCGGCTTGAGGGTGGGGAGCATTCAGCAACCTGGGACGGTTCTAACACTTCCAGCGGAGTGTATTTCTATCGCATCGCGACCGATGACTTCACTGACTCGCGAAAGATGGTACTTATGAAGTGATAGTCCGGTTCTTACGTGAAATGGCGGGTGCGACCTATCGGTCGCCCCGCCGTTTTTCATGTGTAGCAGTTCTCACGTCTTAGCAAAGTGCAGGCAACTCAAGTATCGGAGTCCACAGGTCACGGTCCTACTTCAGGGCTCGCCAGTCACCTATACAGATGAACGCAGCCCAATCGACGGGATGGTCCGGCTGACCCCGTTTGCGTAGTTTCTTAATGGACTTGACCGCTATCTGCTGAAGTCTTTTTGGGAAGCTAGTAGCTGTTTGGCGATACAACTCCTTCATCATATCGGCCGTGGCATTGTCTGATACCGGCCACAATGAACTGATGACCGTCCTCGCTCCGGCAATCTGGAATGCCCTTCTGAGTCCGTAGACGCCTTCACCCTCTTGAACCGTTCCAAGACCGCTTTCGCATGCCGACAATACGACTAGCTGGCAGCCGCTAAGATCCATGGCGCAGACCTCTTGGGCCGTTAGGACACCGTCATTGAGCGCTTCCTCCTCGCACCCTTCGCCGTGTAGGTTGCTTCCAGCCAGCAGTAAGCCAGAGAAGAGTAGAGGATTGTCACCGGCAAAGGAGGTCTTATCGGCAAAGAGGATACCAGCGTCGCTGTCGATACACTCACCGGCGGCGTAGTAGCCGTGCGTGGCTAAGTGAACAACTCTTTTGCCAGCAACTTCGTGTTTGAGAGCATCTTCAGTGGCTTCGACGCCAACCAAAGCGGTCACATCCTCGTCCCACGATAACTTCCAACTCGCTTCCAAGTTTCTGATCTCCCGCCGCGTACCGGGCAATCGGGTTACCATAAGCTCAGCCAACGCTTCGCAACCGGAGCGCGCGTCTCGCAGCTTGCTGATCTCAGGGTAGAGCGAGGCTGGGTTTGTAGCCGGGGTGGGCCCAGACAATCGGCTTTCCGCAGTAGCATCGAAGTCAGGGTCACCAATGGCCAACAACCCTGTTCCGGGTGAGGATTGATGCTGAAGGCGCACCAAGTCACGTGCGGCAGTGAGCATTTGGATCGGGTATTCCTCGATAAGATACCGACCGTCCGCCAGCGGCAAGCCCGCAAAGGAGACCAGATTCAGCGCCCCATCGGGAGCGACAAGGAGCTGCTGAGCGCCCGCGAGATGATCTTGAATCGGCTGCCACACTTGTTCGTAAAGTACACGTGTAATGGTTCCGTATTCACTGCGGTCGTCAATCGATGGAGGAGTCTCTTTGAGCGATATCTTCAGCATGTGTCGCCGATACTCGGACACAGTCGTGTCAATCGGTGCGGCCGGGCCTAGATCCTCTACATGGACCGAGGCAGCAGCATCAATCACCAGAGCAAT
>CAZHDS010000245.1:2789-4505 GCA_964531495.1 uncultured Ignavibacteriales bacterium | reverse complement strand
CCCGCGGCGTCGATCTACTTCCATATCTACTAATCACGTCTTGATCCGCGCGGACATCAAGAAAAAACGACAAAGCCTCTCAGCAATTTGCTCAGCGGGTACGTCATTCTCTGTCGGTCTGCGAGTTTTTATAGGCTATACGCAGCCGGTCGGTTTGGTCATGCCAGCAATTTTGCACAATCCCCTTGCGGGGCCGGACGGGAATAGGTCGCAAGCTTTCGCCAACTTGAACCCGGTCTCAAGACAGAGCTTGCGAATCATGGGAGCAGGATTGTGCTTGATGTAGTGGGCACGCATATACTTGAGAAGTCTCCGTTGGTCCTCGTTCGGATCGCGCTCGGCATCCCTGCCCATCCTGATGCCAGCCCAAGTAGGGCCAGCGGGAGCAGGCAAAGGCTTCTCACTATGGAATCTCGAGTCGTCATCCTAGTTGAATGTACGGACTTGCTATCGAAAGCACAAATGGCTTAGATGACTCCGGCTAAGAGAGATGTGCCCCGGTCCGCTGCAAGTGTACACTAATTCGTCCTCATACCGCAGCATCGATGATATCATCAACGGTTGATCCACGAGCTGTGCGATTAGATTCACTGTGATCTTAGGTAGCCGTAGTGCTTCAGCAGCCTCTGGTAGTCGGATCGATCTTGACCGTATGATTCATACGCCTTGAAGTGCCTATGGGCAAGTTCGGTATCACCAAGGTGGAGAGCGATGACCATCGCCAACGCGTGCCCTCCCGGCGAATTGGGATCATCCAGGAACAGCGTATCGGCCAAGGCCGACGCTTTGCCGTATTCGCGTTGATTGATGTAGGTCAGAGCAAGTCCTTCGGTGATGTATGTTGCCGCCGGGTCCATCCTGTGAGCTCTGCGAAGCGTTTCTACTGCGGCGGTCTGATTGCCTTGCTTGATGTACACTTGGCCCAACTCGTTCAGCATCGCAGGCAACGGCTTGATATCGGTTGCACGACGATAAAGGACCTCGGCCGTGTCCAGCCGATTCAAGCCGACGAATACGTTGGCCAGAGCCTGGAGAAAATCGGCATTTTCGGCGTGGCATCTGACGAGCTCGACGGCAATTGGTAGTGCGCGAGAGGCACTCCCACGGTCAAGCAGTCTATAGACCTCTCGGAGATCATTGTACTCAGGAAAGTTTTGGTTCAGCTGCTCGCTGGCCTCGGCAAGCCGGTCTGACTTACCTTGCCGACGTAGGTAATCGATGTAATTAGCCCATCCGGCGCGGCTGCGCGTGGGGTATCGCTGCAGCAAGACTTCGACTCTGTTGACAGCAACTGCTTCACCTACGCCGACACCAACATATGTCGCGGATAGGAGGAGGCAAACCAATCCATAGGAGACTATCGTCTTGTGTGACACCCGCGCTGCCTTTGTGGCTGCCGATACCAAACCCAACAATGCGAACGGCAGTATTGTCATCGACATCAGATCCCAATCTCTGGCCATCCCGAGATTCGGGTCTATGAGAAACAGAAACAGCACCGCTCCTACCGCACACCAGGCGACGAAGATGAGGGCCGGATTCCCGAGTCTCTGTCGGCGTATCAACCCCGGGAAGAACAATAGACCAGGAAAGACAAGTACAGCCAGATTCACCATATCCCAAAGATGATTGGAACTGAATACCGTATAGTCCGGAGCTGCAAATCGGCCCTCCAAGAGGGGCAGAAAAGCCAGGCCAATATCTGGCCGATCCTGA
>CAZHDS010000245.1:0-2779 GCA_964531495.1 uncultured Ignavibacteriales bacterium | reverse complement strand
CCTGAATAGCCCGCATGATGAACACGACCGCCAGCGCAATGATCAGTAGCACAAAACCAAGCCAGATAGCCGCGAATCTCGGGTGCCCTTGGCGAAGTCGGTGATGGATCACGTAAGCGATGCCGAACCCGAGGTACATAGCCTGCAAGTGCATGGCAACAGCGAATAGCCATACTACGACCACCATGACCACTGAGCAATCTCCTTTGAGCGCACTCAACCCACACAGGAAGAACACGCCACCGGCTAACCAGAGAAGAGGATAGAATTCGACGTACCCAAAAAACAACAGTAAGGCACCGGACAGGGCGAGCATGAAGAAACCGGCCATCCGTACCCTGTAGCACGCGACGAATCTGCGCAAGAGGATCATCACCGACAACAGATAGCCCCCTCCGGCAAGTATCGACAGCAGTTGGAAGGAATGCACCGCTGTGTCGGTCGTGTACCCACCTAACATCGTCTGAGTGAGTCGGACGATCAGGATTGAACCGTACTCAGTCCACTTGTGATAGTAGCCCTCCTTGCCCATTACACTTATCCAGCCATACCCGTCTCCCAGAAAATGGGTCTCGGTCCGTAGCAGCCAGAATACCGCCATCGCGGTCAACACCACAACCAGTCTCGGCCACCAGCGAGGGCCAAAGAGCAACGCATCTACAGTCGTCAGAGTGCGTTCAAAAGGTCTCTCCGGTAGTGGTGCGAACAGCAATGCCATCACTGTCAAGCAGACTGCAGCATACGCCCACCACCAAACCGACGGCAGGAACATCAGATGGTTGAAGCCCCAGCACGCCGTGCATTCCAGCCCTGATGCCAGCCCCAGTAGAGCCAGCGGCAGCAGGCATAGGCTTCTCACTATGGAATCTCGAGTCGTCATACTGCGGAACTACGCAAGTTGAATAGTCGCAACTCACTCGATGTGGGCGACCGGCTCGATCACTTGGATGTGCCAATGGCATGGCATCGGTGGTTGTCCCTCCTGGAACACGTGGTTCACCAAAGAGATCACATCCCCTGCATTTGGGACCTCTTGGTCATCACTATCAATGTCAGCCTCTGATATGTCAGAGGTGGCTGACAGAATCGATCTGTCACTTGTGTGCTTCGATACAGACGATCTTCTTGTTGAGAATCAGGGGAGTCTTCTGCGCTGCTTTCACCACTGATTCAAACTGAACAGGCGAGGTGACTCTCTCCTGAGTCTTTTCATACAACCAGGTTGCGAGGTAGTACCGTGCGAACTCTTCGGGAGAGGGGAAGGTTATCTGGCGATCCAGAATGGTCGTTTGGACCTTGTCGCCCAATCTTTCATGCAGTGCCGGCAGAAAGAACTCCTCAAGCTTCCTCGACGTCTCGTCTGTCTCTCGTACGGATCCAATACCAGTGACCGCTTCGTTGAGTTGGTACAACTCCTGAGCATTGTCTTCGGTCGGTCCAAGCAGAAGCAGCCGCCCCTCATCCTTGAGTAATCTCAGGCAGTCCTCAATCCAACCTGAAACATCGCTTGAATAATAGGCGGAAAACGGAGCAATAAGAATATCCACGTCTTCATCCAGAAGTGGATATGGATGGACATCGAAGTCCCAGTGAAGCAAAAGTGTCGGTGTACTAAGTGACTCGGCAAGCGCGCGGGCTCTCTTCAGCAAATCGAGACTTATGTCAAGACCAACGATAAGACCGTCTCTGCCGAGAGCTTGTGCATATGTCCCGAAGAAGTTGCCGCTTCCACAACCGACTTCAAGTAGTCTGCGTCCGTTGGCCTCGCCCAGCCAGTCTGAGAGCCAATCGTCAAGTGTGAAGTTGGCATATGCAGTATGAGCTCGGATGCGTATCTTCAGCTTGTCCGCAGTTTCGGTGTAACTCGGTTCGCTCAATCTAGAAACCCCATAGGTGCTTGTATACGACAAAGCCTTCAGCCCGCTCGGCTCCAATGCTTGTGCCGAAGTTCCGCGCCTGATTATCTAAATACTCAACCCATTTCGCACCAGCTCGACGAAACTCTCCCTCGTAGCACTGTAGCGCCTTGATCTTACGCTCCCATTGGGTATCATCGATTGAAACAAAGAGCCTTGGAGAAAAGGACTCCTTGCCAACATACCAGTTCACTGCGAATCCAAGAACCCGAGGAATCTGCCGGCTGGCGTGCAACGCCATTGTATTGACGCGCTGATGTGGAGGATGAGTATCGCCATGCCAGTGTGTGAACAGAGTATCTATCTGCTTCTCTCGGATTACGTCGAGTATCTTGCAGATATTTGAATCATTTACAGCAATATCGAAAGTGTCTCCATCGAGGCAAACTAGTTCATAGCCCAGTCTCTGAGATGCAGAAATCGCTTCCTCTCTCGCAACATCCTGGGAACGGATACAGGCTCCATCAGGAGCGTTGTAGCCAGAGTGAGTCATAACCAATGAAGTGACATTGTGTCCACCTTCAAGCAGCTTGGCAACAGTTCCCCCGCAGCCTAACTCTAAATCGTCATGATGAGCAGCTACGACCAAAACGTTCACTTGGTCTCCTTCAGCCTGTTCTCGCATGTTCCCAGCGAATAAGCTCTGTAGCGAGCAATCTATAGCACGTCACAGATACGTGCAAGTTGTATCTAGACTCTGGCGACGGTGCTTCGGGGCGATTCCGCGTGTTTCGGGTGAGCAGACACGAGAAACACTAGTGAGTTGATCTCCTTTCTGATCCCTCGTATGCCGGGGTGGTGAGTTGAGAGTGAAGCCGCAAGACACAGAACCAACCTGCAAGAAGTTCTTTGTACGTTAACGA
>CAZHDS010000244.1:0-4580 GCA_964531495.1 uncultured Ignavibacteriales bacterium | reverse complement strand
ATATTGTGGCACGTTACGGCGGCGATGAATTCTGCGCGGTCATGCCCGAGGCCGATGGACCAATCTGTGTCCGGTTCATGGAACGGCTACGGGAGGCGATTGGCGAGGCCCGAATTCAGTCGGAGGGTTTGCCCCACGATCTGACCTGTACCATATCTCTTGGGGGAGCGGTTTTTCCAGATCATGGGAGTGACCCATCAAGCCTCATTTACGCCGCCGACATGGCTCTTCTGAAGGCCAAGGAAAGCGGGCGAAATCGATCAGTTCTATTCGAATCCGTCCAGCCGTAGCAAGACTGACGCGGGAGGGGTGCTCACCGGAAACGTCGCGTCTGGCGGTCTGAGCCCTTCCATAACCCATATTTGCCTCCTACGGGCCGAAAATCTCCTCAAGAGTGGCAATTGTTATGTCTATCAGGGGCTTTGTTGCTGAAAAAACTGGACGTGACTGCCGACCCTAGGTATAACTGGTTTCAAAGAACCCGCTTAGGAAGGAACCTTCGCCAATATGTGTACACGGATATCACTGCTGCTATTCGCCCTGGTTATGCTTCCGACGTTGGTCGGAGCCAGCGATTATGTCATTGGCCCGGGCGATGAACTTGAGATCAGTTTCTGGCAAGATGATCGTTTTGACGCCGCTGAGCGTGTCCGCCAGGACGGTACTATCACTATCGACGTCATTGGGCAAATCGAGGCCACCGGCAAGACGACGCTACAATTGCAGGATGAAATTGTCCGCCGGATGTCGCGCCTGAACAAGGCCATCACCCAGGCTGTAGTTCGCATCACCGCCTATAACTACCAATATGTATTCGTCACAGGACAGGTGAACGAACCAGGCAAGTTTTCTTTCGAGTCAATACCTGATCTGGTGACCGTGATCCAGGAGGCCGGGTGGGTCAATGATTCAGGCGACATTTCTCGCGTAACCATCATTCGTGGCGGGGAGGCCTTAGGTCAGGTGGAGACAGTCGATCTGGCCACCGCTATCGCCACGGGCCAGGTATCGAATCTGCCAACCCTACGGCGCCAGGATGCCATCGAAATCCCGACGACAGCTTTCGGGGGGAGTAGCTCTGATCTGGGTCGTTCTGGACCAGTTCGTAATGTTGTCTACGTCACCGGCGCTGTCACCACTCCGGGTCCCGTACGGTTCGACGCCAATATCGATGTGTTCGAGGCTATTGCCCTCGCTGGCGGGGCGACCGAGACGGCCGATCTCAAGAAAGTATCGGTGCTCACGAAGGATGGATTCTATGGCCAGAGTCTGGCTGTGGATCTGGAGCACTATGCCGAGTACGGTTCTCCGGCCCGATACATAGTTCGCCCGGAGGATCATGTCGTAGTGCCGTATCAACGCAGCGGGTTCCTCAGTAGCACGCTAGGCGCGACGGCAACGCTGCTCGGGATCGCAGCCTCGGCGTTCATCATTTACGAGAGTCTGCAAACGTCCGAAACTCGCTAAGGGCCGTACAACAATATGTCCTCCCGAAAGAACAAAGCCTCTATCGATGTAAAAGATGTCCTGGCCATTGTGTTCAAGCGCAAGTGGCTGATTGTCGTCCCGGTGCTGGTCGTCACTATTGCTGCTCTGGCCGGGTCGTATCTGTTGACACCGATCTTCGAGTCCGCGGCCATTATATGGATTGACCGACCAGCCAATGTTTCGCGCGAGTTGATCGACATAATCGGTCGCGAAGGATCCCAACGCCAGTCGAGCGAAGAGCGGCGGCAGGAGTTACAGGCTCTACAAAACGAAGTCACGTCGCAGACGTATCTCTCCCAGCTCGTCAATGATCTACATCTCGACGAGAACCAAGCCGTGACCGAGGCGGCCACCGAACTACTGAAGGAGAATCCGGAGCGCAGTCTGGAGCAGCTCAAAATGCACCTGCTTGTGAAGCAGCTCCGAAAGAAGATCGCCGTCGGATTCGTCGGGGCCGATCAGATTCGTATCGCGGTCCAGGGCGCTGACCCACACGTGGCCCGGGACATGGTCACCCGCCTGACAGAGATTCTGGAAAACGAAAAGAGTGCTTACGAAATGGAACGCATTCTGGACAACCAGACCTTCGCCGACCTCCAGCTTCAGAGAACCGAGTACCAGTACCAACAAGCGTTCGATTCTCTGACAGCTGCTCAGACGCGGTTGACCCGCATGCAATTGCCCGCAAACATTTCGTCGCAGGAAAACCGCACCGAGATACTCTCCGAAATTGACAATGCAGAAATGCAGGAGGCTGGCTACGAGAATGAACTGGCGACGGTGCGATCGGATCTGAGTGGAATTGGTGTTGATGATCCAACCCTTCGGTTTACCGAGGATGTGATTGAGACCCGCAGCGAGATCAACCGGCAGATATCCGTCTACGCTGACATGATGGAGGACTATCATTGGACCGATCAGAACGTGGTCAATGCCAATATTCGTATCAGCGATAACATGCGGTACCTGGGGCAGCAGATAGAAGCTGCCGTTGACCGACAATTTGTAGGTTCCAACTCCGTTCAAAGAGATCAATTGCAGCGGTACTTTGCCGTCATCGAAGATATCAGCTTTCTTGATCATAAAGCGATCGTGCTCCGGCAAGCCCTGAGCAAGATCGATGATCGTCTGGCATTGATTCCGGCCTTGCAGGCGAGCATTGACGAGAAGCAACGTCTGGTAGTTGAAGCCCGACGGTATCGCGACGCTTTCCGAAGCGAAGAGTCGACTGTCGAGATCCTTTCTGATCGAGTCAAGGATCGAACCAAGTATCGCATTATTGAGCCGGCTCAGGTTCCACTGGTGCCGATCTGGCCCAACCGGGGCAAGATAGTCATCATGGGTTTGCTGCTCGGGCTCGTGTTAGGGGGCGGAGCAGTGTTCCTGTCTGAGATGGTCGACAAGTCGTTCCGAAATGTTGATGATGTTGAAGAGCAATTGCAGCTTCCGGTCTTGGCCACCATACCCAAGATCGAGAATCCACGTTTTACTCGGTAGGAAAGAGCGATGGAGACATATCGTCTGAAAAGCAAGCTGGCCTCCGATCGGCAGCAGTATGTGATCGAGACCTCGAATATCTCCGAGCAGGATGCTATCGCGACGACTATCATGGTCGATGGCAACACCACCGAAACGGTTCATCGTCCTTATGAGTCGGAGAGCGAAGACGGCGAGATTCTGTCGCTGGTGAAGGTGACTCACAACGAGGCCAAACAATGTCTGGAGACATTGCTGTCGGCCTGCCAGGATGCTCTGAAGGGCTCTGATCCGTCCGCAATGGTGGCGGTGGGAGCCGCCATGTATTACAAGCGACTTCACAACGACGCGGCGGCCGTGCTCAGGTCAGCGGTGGCTCTGGATCAGGAGGATCATGCTGCCTTCAACCTCCTGGGATTGTCCGAGATGGCCTTGGGGCACGGCAGCAGTGCCGTTCGGGCCGCCTTGTCGGCGGTAGGACTCCAGCCAACTTTCGCTGACTACCGTAACAATCTCGGCTTGGCCTACACTGCAACACGTTCGTATCTCGATGCCATGAGCGAGTTTCAGGAAGCCGTGAAGCTCAACATGTACTACGCCGACGGCTATTTCAATTTCGGCATGGCTCTGCTTCTTGATACGCTGTCACGAAAACATGAAGTCTCGGTACCGGAGAACGCTCGGTATGCTGCCGAGCGGTTCGAGCGGGCGAGGGTTGCCGACCCCGAATATGACTCTGTTGCCACCAGAGAGGGTCTGCGCACTTTGGGTGAAGGTGACCTTGATGCGGCGTATCATCACTTGCAGGAAGCCCAGGATTGGCGGTCCGAGTTGAGGCGGAAGCAATCGGCCGAGCACTATGTCAATCAGGTGCTGTGCCGTTATGGCCATCATTCTCAGGCTCTGGCCCGACGCATTGAATCTCTGCGCCGCCAGATTGAGGAGAACCCTACTTACGTTGATCTGTTTGTTGAGTTAGGCGAGAGCCTGCTTAAGCAGGCCGATAGCTCCTGGAGCGAGGCTATCGATCAGCTTCGTTCGGCGTTGGACAAGAATCCTTCCTTGACCAGAGTTCGGGCCAATCTGGAGCAGGCGGAGAGTGCTTATCAGGATATTGAGAAGGTCGTGCGCCGTATTGCACAGAAAGGTTGATGGTCGAACTGATGGAGCCGCAACGAACATCAATCATTGATTCCTTTGCCCTTGAGACGCCCTACGCCACCGAGTTCCGGCGGCTGATGCACAAGGTCGAAAGAGCCCGCAGCGAGAAGAGCATCAAGACGCTCCTCATTACATCGGCCATGCTGTCGGAGGGCAAGTCGACTGTTTGCGGTTACCTGGGCATTACGTCAGCCCTTCACTGTGGCTTCAAGACGCTCATCATCGACTGTGATCTGCGTCGTCCCAGCCTGCACGAGATGTTCGGCTATACCAGTACGGAAGGTCTGCATGAATACCTGACTGGGAAAAAAGAGTTGTCAGATCTGATCATTCGAACCCAAATTGGCAAGCTCTCCCTGCTGCCGGGAGGAGACACGCCTCCAAATCCTGCAGAACTGCTTTCATCTACCAGGATGGAGGCATTTTTGGAGGAGGTAAAGGGTCGCTATGAGGAC
>CAZHDS010000243.1:0-4623 GCA_964531495.1 uncultured Ignavibacteriales bacterium | reverse complement strand
CGCTGAGCGGAGTCGTGATACTGTCCTCAGCTGTCCACTCGGTTCCGTCCCATACCCGGAATGAAATCCCCTTGGTGCCGGTGGAACCGTTGTTCCAGACTATCAGGGCATCACCGCTCTGTTGCTCATAGGCGATGCCGAAGCCCCACCAGAAGGAGGCTGATACGGTGGCGAGGTCGTTGAACGAGAATCTGGTCCAGGAACTACCGGACCTCATCATACCACTGATTCTCTCGTCTTCATCCACACCGATGACGATCAGTTCGTCTCGAAAGGGTGCGGTGGCGCCCTGAATGATCCGCCAATCACCGACATCAGCGGCATCGGCAGCGGCGTCGAACGTGGAACCATCCCAATCAGAAAACTCGGGCTTGTTTGCTCCCCCCGAATTCCACACAGCCGTGCCCGTGCTGGCTGACTGTCCGGGTGACGCAACGAGGATAGAGATCAGTACTGTCAAGACCGCTCTGAGCATCATATTCCTCTTAAGGACCATTCTTCGGAGGGGAGGATTCGTTATTTCACCGATGATGTGATATGGCCGCAACCACGTCACTCCTCTCCATATGCCGCGGATAAATCAGAAAAATCCCCATCGAGCACAACCAGGCAGGAACTAGAATGTACCTGATCTGGCCTCCGCGGCTGTTGGTACTGTATCGGCAGGATCTGCACTTGATTGAGTGTCAATGAGGGCTTTCGGTCAATCCAGCCGCAAATCCCACCAGACTTACCGCGCCCACTTGGCGATCATTCTCCGTGTCCGATCCCCTTGGTCGCAGTGATACCGAAGGGGGTTCTCGTAAGGGTAAGTAGCGCAAAATGTTACGCCGATTAGTGTTAGGCCTATTCTACTGCGAGGTACAAAGCTGAGTTGGGTCGAGTTCGATCAAGTTCAGTCAAGTTGGATCAAGTTCGACGTAGTTCACCGTTAGAAGGGCGTTAGAAGAAAAAGGCCCTGGGTGGGCACAGAACGTTCCGTCCCAGAGATCTCGGCTGAGACTCTGGCCTAATTGCTATGGGCAACAGCGGAAACCATGCTCTGAAAGAATTGTGGTCGTATGCAGAAAAGGCGCCCCATGCGGGGCGCCCTCTCATACTGATAGTGAATGTATGGACTATAAGTAGATGGAGAGGCCCAACTTCACGCTATCGTGGGTGAGCTGGTTCGATGAGATCTCGCCAGTATAATGGCTCGAACTGGATTGGGTGCTGGTGCCGTTGCTATCTGTCCGAGTCCTGAATCGGGCGCTGGCCCTCTTCCAATCCCCACGGCTATGGCTGTACGAGGGAGAATACTCGGCATGCAAGCTGATGTTTTTGCAGACAAACACTTCAGCGCCGATGGCTAGTGAGACACCATAGGTGATTAGATCCTCTTCCCGATCAGTCAATGTCAGATCTTCGGTCCTTCGCCCATAGTTGTTCCACGTAGGTACGGACTCCTGCGAGAACGAATTCGAATGCGAGAAGGTTACATAGGGTCCCATGCCGACGTAAGGTCGGACCGCGCCCTTCTTTTGGAAGCTCTTGATGTACTTGGCCTTTATTGTGAATTGCGACGATTTACCGTCGCTTGTCTCTTCCGGTCGGGAGGAGAAGGTGCCAAAAGGGCTGTCCTGGCTTTGTGAGCGGTAGGCATCAGAATCCAATTCGGATGACTTAGCCGAGGCGCTGATACCAAGGCGGATGGCCGACGAGTTGCTCAGCTGGTACTTGCCAGAGAAAGTGCTTCCGTCAAAGGACTTGAGAGTGAAACTCTCACCAACTGAAAACTGCAGGGACCAGGAGCCGGCTTGCAGGTCATCGTTGGCGCTCTTCATCGTGGCAGCGTTGGACGCTGTGGTCAGGATCAGTCCCGTAAGGGCGATCGCGGTAATGGTCTTCAGAGTCTTCATTTTCTTTCTCCTTAAGTTCCGATTTCTGTAGTTTCTGTGTTCAACTACAAGTGCCGCTGACCGGAAAACTGTTACAGAGAAAGATCTAGTGTTTGATTTCACAGCAGTACGACCCCCATGAGGGGGCCGCAGGAGCGATTCTGATCGCTTGGTTCTTGGTGGAAGGTCAAGGCTGGTCGGTAATTAGCTGGATACTGTAGTGAGTGAGAGAGGTGTCGGACGGGTCTTCACGGTCGATCTCTTCAATCGTCAGAACATAGTCCCCATCCGGCAGATTGCGCAGATTTGCCAGGAGATCGATTGACCCAGCGTTCTCAAAAGTCGAAAGAAATTCGGCCTGAAAGCTTCCCGCCAGGTCAACTGTCTGTATTCGATAGGAATAGTGGAAGTTGTCAAGCGAGTGATATTGGGGAATCGTAAGCCGCACGGTGGCTTTCGACTCTGGCCGGGTTACCATCGTCGCCTTTCCGGCTGATCGATTGGCCGGGGTCAGTTCATACGACTGATATTGCTCACTTATCTCGGAAACTTGGGGTGTTCGGACATAGTCTGACACAAATTTGGCGGCCGGGTAAATAGTTAGGGCCAGAAGGAAATAGGCAAAGGCAGGCTTGGTCACGACGACAGGGATGGCGTTCCATAGGCGGGCAAAGAGTCCCTCCGATTCCATCTCAGCCTTGACTGAGCGCGTTAGTTCTTCCTCCATGTCTCTTAGATACTGATAGTCATAGGCGCACTGATCGCACTGTTTCAAATGAGTCCGGATACGGTCCTTGTCGGCGTCCGGGAGAGTACTGGGATTCTCGTAATAGCTTGCGATTAGAGACGTACTTAGGTGGCCAGAAACGCGGTCGTTGGTCGGGTCGGCCGCGATCACCCGCATCGTCTCGAGAGTTTCCTTGCATGCGGGGCATAGGGCCAAATGGTTCTCGATTTCAGCTTCTTGGCCTCTGGTGAGGTGGCCAGAGAAGTAGTCGTTCAGTTGTTCTGATACTCTATTATTACAGTCCATTGTCAACCTCCGACCAACAGTGCCCGTTGCCAGCCATTTGTTACCTGCTCTCCTGGAGGATTTCTAGTCCCTGGGCCTTTTTCAAGCACCGCGAGATTGCTGTACTAGTGGCATTCTTGCTCTTTTTGAGTCGCTCGGATATTTCCTCATCGGACCACTGTTCCTGGTATTTCAGCCGCAACAACTCGCGACACTTCTCGCCTATCAAGGCCATGACCTTGCCGGCCAGGTCCTTAGCAGCAGCTAAGTGTTCCGGCGAGGAGCCCCCACTAATCTCACGATTGGCTGGCTCATCATCGTAGGTGAGCCTGGATCGACGCCGGAATACGCGGTTTATTCGAAATCGGATGATATTATAGATGTAGACATTGAGAGCCGAGAGGCTGTCGCCCTGGAACCGATTCTTCGAGAGATTCTCAAACAATATCTCGATTATCTCTGAAACAACTTCATCCCTGTCGACATCGCTTCCAAATCGCTGATGATACACGTATTGGGTGATTTTGGTCTTGATCAACCGGAATTGGTTGCTGTCGCCCGTAAGGAAGCCATTTATT
Organism: uncultured Ignavibacteriales bacterium; assembly: GCA_964531495.1. Classification (GTDB taxonomy): domain Bacteria; phylum Zixibacteria; class MSB-5A5; order GN15; family FEB-12; genus DAOSXA01. The sequence goes on along the minus strand of CAZHDS010000243.1, from coordinate 1,156 downwards.
GCGAGCTTGAGTTTCTTCTGTTGTTCCGGATCGCTCATACTTGATATCTGCCGCGAAGGCCGCTACCGCCTCTCAATAATCCCAGAAGCTGTATTCAACTGTGGCGAGAAACCACCACGAGGCCTAATATAGACCGCCAAATCCTAGCCAGCAACCAATTTATGTCGATGCAGTAGGCCGCCCAAAACGATTTGATCACCCGCTGTAACAGATCGATACCGTCTGGCACTACTGAGCAGAACCGAAAGAGAGCCAGCAAGGCGCAACGAATCCGAAAGGAGCAAGCCATGTCACCAAACAATCAAACGAAGAGCCCCGAAGGTCACGCTGCCAGGTTGGGCGGAATGTCCGAATCTCATGTTGCGGAATCTAATCACCCATCGAATGTGAGGTGCTTCAAGACTACTGCAACTCAATGTGACGGCCAGATCATAACCAAGGTGAAAGCCTGTGAATTGTATTTTTACAGCCTGGAAAGCGACTGGACCGGGCCCTCGTATGATCACCTCAGTGCTGAGGCGATATTCGTACTGACTCGTCCCGGCGCACAGCAAGCTTAGGTGACATCTGGCGAAAGGAGGCTTATGACGCCACACAAATCGGCAGAACTTCGCTGCCTTAGTGATAGCTGACCTGCGCTCTGCGCTATAGGCAGGATGGGTATGCGTGTTTTGCCACGTCGCGCGTTAGGTGTCAGCAGATTGACTTTTGACGGCAAAGAGTGTATATTGATTCATCTTATGGCCATTTTCAGTTGGCCCCGGTAGGCAGAGAAGGTTTTTGTCCGCGTATTCTTGACATATTGATAGTGCTCAAGTCGGTGCTTACAACCGTTGCGCCCGTTTGGGACGTTGCATAGGCAAAGGAGGATGAATTCATGCGAACAGTAAGAAGGGTATAATGAGGCGACAGTGCCAATTGCCTCGGTCACTGGCGTGACCCACGCGACCAGCTCCAGAAACCTGGCTGGTCCTGTTAATTCGGTGGCCTTTGATCCGTAACAGGATGTACTATGGTGACACTGATAAATGATGTGACGACTCTCGCGGCTCTCTCGCAACGTCGTTCAGACGATGGCGCTTGATCCGAGTCGCTGGTCGTGGCTGTGCCGACATCGGTCGCCAAGAAAGAGCTTTTGGGATATAACAAGTGGTCA
>CAZHDS010000242.1:0-4624 GCA_964531495.1 uncultured Ignavibacteriales bacterium | reverse complement strand
AACGCATTGACCATGCACGTTCCGGTCCCCAAACAGATTCCGGCATAACAAGATGGCGTTTAAACATCGCGATTGATTCTTCGTGTCTACCATAGAAGAATAATTCGCGGGCACAATAATAAACATTTCTATCATTGTTAGGATTTTCCTCTACATCAAGCAACAACAATGGCAAGTAAGAACCACGGCTCTTAGTATTATCAGCAAAATGGTATATCTTGATACCTTCTACAAATGTTTGACGCTCTTCAAAACCAGAATTCGACGAATGGGAAGCCTCCGTCGACGCCGAGGGCAACCGATGGGGCCTTAGAACTCTTCCCGACGGTAGCTCGTACAACGTGCTGAAGAACTTCCCGACCGAAGATGATCTCAAGAAGCAGCTCGGACCCTACGCCACCGATATAAAGTGCAGCAAGCACGATGAACTTCTGATTTGGACCGTTACTGGCCGGATGCGTTGAATCTTCCACCCTGCGAACCCTCTCCATTTACAGGGCGGTCGTGCGAAATGGCGCGAACCGAAAGGGCACACGCCGTGTTCTGGCCGGATGCGTTGAATTATCCCCGTCCTGTTGAGTACTTGACTACGGGGACGGTCCTCGGTACGATTAGTGACAGCCCCATTCGTTCATTTTTGAAGGAGATCATATGCTCATAGTGGTCCTCGTTCTGTTAGGCCTGGCGATCGTAGTCGCCGTGATAGCGATCGGAATCTACAATCGTCTGGTTCGCACGCGCAACTCGGTGCGTTCCTCCTGGTCGGACATTGACGTCCAACTCAAGAAGCGTTTCAATCTCGTTCCCAGTCTGGTCGAAACGGTCAAGGCATACGCCAAGCACGAAAAAGGGGTTTTTGAGGAGGTCACAAAGGCCCGCTCGCAGGCCATGCAGGGAGGCACGCCGGGCGAGCAAGCAGCCTCCGAGAACATGCTGCGGGGCACTCTCAAGTCTCTATTTGCGGTAGCCGAGGCATATCCTGATCTCAAGGCAAATAGTAATTTCGTGAAACTGCAGGGACAATTCCAGGAGATTGAGGAAGACATCGAGTCGGCTCGTCGCTACTATAACGCCATCGTACGCGACTACAACAGCATGACGGAAACTTTCCCGAGTGTCTTGATTGCCAACCAGTTCCGTTTCGAGCCTGCTGAATTCTTCGAGATCGAAGACGAAGATGAGCGCAAACCGATCAGGCCAGATTTTTCGTAACAAAGCGGAAGGGTTATAAGATGCGGAATTTCGTTGCTGTAGCTGTTCTTGTCGGTCTTGCCATAATGCCGACTTCGTCGGCCGCGCAGGGTTTTGTGATAGACAAGTTCCACGCCGATATAGAGGTGCAGGAGAATGGCACTATAGAAGTGGTCGAGACAATCAAGGTCGAATTCCAATCCCGAAAACATGGCATCTATCGCGAGATTCCGTTCCGTTATCGCGACGAACTCGGCAACGACGTCACTATGCCTGTCTCGGTCAAATCAGTCACTCACAATGATGACGACAATTGGACATACGAGGTCTCGAAGCAGGGTAATGTTGTAAACATTCGTATTGGTGATGCTGACCGCTTTGTGTCCGGAGAGCAGTGGTACAAAATCAGCTATGAAGTCCGCAACGCAATCGGCTTCTTTGAAGACTTTGACGAGCTGTATTGGAATGTGACCGGAAACTATTGGAAGGCAGACATTCGCCATGCCTCGGCGAGCATCTCGATCGTGACTGATCGAGCCGTAAATCTTCAGAACGCAGCTTGCTACACCGGCCGATATGGCTCCAGCAAATCGGATTGTACCCACGAAATCCTGCGCGGCAGAGCTGAATTCCAGGCCGAACGTGAGTTGCGAGCCGGCGAAGGACTCACGTTCGCCCTCAGCTGGGACAAGGGGATCGTGGCCGAGCCGACGGGCTGGCAGAAATTCCTCTGGGCCATCAACTTGAGAGAGAACTGGGTCTTCATAGTCCCGCTGATCGTACTTATCGTGATGTTCCGTTTGTGGTATCGCCACGGCCGGGATCCAAAGGTGCGAGCCGCCATCGCTGTCAAATACGAACCACCGACAGTGGACGGAAAACTGCTGACGCCGTCCCAATTGGGCGCGCTGGTCGATGAGACCATGGATCAGCGTGATCTCACAGCGACAATCATTGAGCTCGGTAACCAGGGCTATATTGAGCTCAAGGAAATTGAGAAAGAAGCGTTGATTTCGCTTTTCAATACGACCGATTATGAGCTAATTCAATTGAAGCCGCCCGATGACGAACTCAGTTCATTCCAAGCCGCTCTGATGCGCGCCCTCTTTCCTGCCGGTATCACAGAAAGGCTTGTCTCGGATCTGAAGAACAAGTTCTACCGCCATATTCCCTCCCTCACCAAGAAAGTCTTCCGGGAGCTGGTTGATCTGGGCTGTTTTGCGACAAGCCCCAGCAAAGTTCGCACCAAGTATGCTTTGATCGGTGCGGTGGTGATCCTTATCGGATCGGTGGGCCTGCTGTTGTTGTCGGCGGAGTCGGGCTGGAAGGCGATTTCCTGCGGGGTGGCCTCTGGTTTGATAGTGATGGCATTCGCCAACGCCATGCCGGCCAAGACCCGCAAGGGAGCAATAGCGAAGGCTGATATTCTCGGTTTTCAGGAGTTTCTTAACCGAGCCGACAAAGAGCGCCTGGAGCGCCTCGGTCCGGAGTTCTTTTATAAGTATCTCCCCTACGCTATCGCTCTTGATGTTGTCGATCACTGGGTGGACGCGTTCAAGGACCTTGTTACCGAGCCACCGCAGTGGTTCGTAGGCCATCATCCGGGAGTATTCCATTTCACCAGCTTCGCCAGTTCAATCACGACTGCAACGTCGCACCTGAGCACGGCTACATTCTCCGCCCCTCGGGGGAGCGGTTCCTCTGGCGGCAGCGGCGGTGGGGGCTTTTCCGGCGGCGGTGGCGGTGGTGGTGGCGGCGGCAGTTGGTAGCGGGGAGGTCACCTGAAAGGTGGGGCTCCTGTAGAGAATTAACAGATCGTTGGGATAGAGGTTCAGCATGGGAACATCTACTGGCGTCTCGCTCAAACAGGACTGGTGTTTTTTGTTTACAATTGTTTCTGGCGCTTCCATGTTTGGCTAGGATCAAGAGATATGCCAGTTAACGGCCATCGGTGGCCTTGATTTTGTGCTGGTAGGAAACTATTAGGTGGAAGACCAACCAACAAGTTCGATCAAGGAGAGTCGTAATGAAGAGAATCCTGACAATCACGCTGATGCTGTTACTCGTCGCAGGTCTTGTATATGCCGGACCAACCGATCAGGGATCCATAACCCTGGGCGGCACGATCAGCTTCCAGAGCTATGGTGGAGAGCTTTACGAAAACAGTGAAGGTAAAGGACGGACAAGTTTCCAATTCTCGCCAGAGTTTGGATACTTCCTAATCGACGACTTGGAACTAGGTGGCACCATGGTCCTTAGCGGATGGTCTTTCGGCGACAACAGTTCGTCTACCGCAGGAGTTGGTCTAGTGGGTGCCTTCTACTTGATGGGCGATGCCGGTCAAGACGCTAAGGGTACAATGCGCCCATACGTCAAAGGAAAGATTCTGATGCTGTTCAATACTAGCAAGTATGAAGTTGCGGTGTTCGGTGGTAACACCACAGAAGTCGAAGACAAGGAGTCCGAGGTGAGTTTGATAGGACGCCTCGGTATTGACTTCTTTCTTTCGAATTCAGTTGCACTCGACGGTGGCTTTGATATCAACCTTGTATCGCATGACTTCGACACAGAAGATGATGATCTTGACGCTCAAGCTGGAGCCATTGTCGGCTTATCCTTGGGTATTTCAGCATTCATCTTCTAGAAAGCAGTCCCGACTGTCTTGGGCCGGACCAGTGGGAAGGTCCGGCTCTTCTTGTCCCCTTTTGTCCAACCAGCTCCACCATACGCTGCCAGCATCAAAGAGTCCCTGGATTCCCGGCCAGGTCGTTGGCTCTTACGATTAGCAATCCAATAATTATCGTGGTATCAAACGTCAAGGTCACTTTGTAGCCCTCCAATGTCAAAGTGAAGTCGTCTGAGTCCCCACACCAACGCTAGTTCCACAGATGGCCGGGATGGCCTGCCCTCTGGGGGCCTGTTGAAAAACCCCTGGCAAATGGAGCATGGTTCGACTCCGCTCACCATGACTATCTGTAAACTACTGTCTTTCAAGTCACCCTGAACGGAGTCGAAGGGGCTTGAAAGACATATGAGGCTTCTTCAACAGCAGATGACGCTCCTGCCGCCCCTGGAGTCGTTCATCCCGTCCGATCACTATCTTTGCCGACTGAATCGGGTTTTGGATCTTGGTTTTGTTCACGATTTGGTCCGTGAGAAGTATTCCGTGGGCGGCAGACGCCCTCGTCTGCCCCAGCATGACGACCTATTTTGCTCTTTCAGGTGTGTTCAGAATCAGAAAACCTATGCTGGATGAACCCAGCCCTTGAATCAACGATCATACTCGTCCCAGCCAAAATCGGCCCCCACTTCCGTGGAGGCGACACGTGTCGCAGGACTTCTGCCGATTGCTTGACATAGCTCTAACCTTGAGTGACCTCCAGCCCGGTCCCGGAACCTCGGCCAAATACCGCTGTTTCCACTATAAATGAGC
>CAZHDS010000241.1:0-4627 GCA_964531495.1 uncultured Ignavibacteriales bacterium | reverse complement strand
ACCCTCTCCGGCGACGGTAGTGTCCTTCTTGGACCCATTGGCAAAGACGCCCGAAACGTCTGCTGCCTCCCGTGACCGCGGAATCATGACCGCCGCGAAGTACATCTGCCGCACGCCAGCCCAGCTGGTGTAGCCCTCAAGAGACTGATGGAGGACGTTGTCCTCAAAATCATCGAGTGTCTCGCGTGCGCCTGACATCATGGCGACAGCTTCCATCGCTTCGTAATCGTGGCTGGGCTGGGGCTCAGTCACACCGAGCGGCGTATTCCAAACGAGACTGTATTTACGCTCCAGACCGAGCTGCTCCCGGCCATTGACCGCAAGCACGAGGTCATAGTGATAACTATCAGGATAGAAGATGTACCGCTTGGAAAGTTGACCGCCAGCCGGGTTGGTGTAGGTGTACACAACTTCCGTCTGAGATCCAGAGTTTTCGTAACGACCCGGGGCGAGGTTACAGGTGTAATTCTGCTGGGAAGCGGACCAGGTACCACCAGCAAAACGAGCCTCGGGCGTCGCCGCGATCGCCCGAGGCAACATCTCGATCGGCGTACCGTCGCGGTGGCTGTATTCCCGGAGAATCATCGACACCGGACCACCACCGAAACTGCTCAGACTGACTTCATACTTATCCGTGCTGATCACAACCGTATCGCGACTCACAGTGTCAGCCAGAACGGCTAGATCACTCACCACAGAATCTACGATCCCGGTGGGTTGAGTTGTGGCCGGGGCGGGCGTGTCGGGGGATAGGGTCCCTTCGATCAGAGTGTCACGGATTTCTGTCTGCTGCTGCTCCGGTTCGGGGGCTGGTTCCTGGACCAGACCAAAATACTCCAGGATAGGGTAGTAGAAGACAATGATAGCAACGAGCAGAATTATCAGCGGTAGAGTTTTCTTATCCAATGTAACAGTCCCTGTTAGTCTGTTTGGTTCCTGTATCTATCCATACGCTCAGCGCAGACGATTATTCACCAGATTCGACCGGATCGTAGCCTCCCGCGTGCCACGGGTGGCACCGGAGCAGCCGCCTGCCGGCTACGATGCTCCCTTTTCGTGCTCCGTAACGCTCCACGGCGTCAATGGCGTACTCGGAGCATGAAGGATAATAGCGGCACCCGCCACCTAGCATAGGGGAGAGGCTGGTTTGGTAGATCCTTACAGCCAGAATAAGAAGCCTGGCCCAGAGACCTGGCTTAGCTGAGGGCGGCGTTGATTTTTTGGAATGCTCGCCGCATTTCTCGGTCGACGTGTTCAAAGGTCAGTTGCCCTACGCCCTTTCTGGGCAGCAACCCAACATGCACATCGCTCGTCAGGCTGTTTCGATTCAGCCTGATGGCCTCGCGCAACAGGCGCTTGCATCGATTTCGCTGAGCCGCGGTGCCGAATCTTTTCGGCACGAAGACTCCGTACGCAAAGGCGTCGCCTTTTTCAAAGGCACAAACAAAAACATCCCCGTGGATTCTCCGGCCCCTCCTGAGAAGGGGTTGGATTTCGACCGAGCGTTTGAGGCTCAATCGTCGGGGAAGCTTATTTCTTTCGGCCAACCGCAGAAGCCAATTGGGCCCGACCTTTGCGACGTCGGCGCGCCAGTACTCGTCGGCCACCCTTGGACGACATACGATGCCGGAAGCCGTGGTCGTTGAGCTTTTTACGGTTCGATGGTTGAAAAGTCCGCTTCATAATATATTCACCTCAAATTTCAGAGCCTCCGAATATAAACAATAATCTCACCCCGTCAAGCCCTATATGCATCTAACTCAAGGTTGGGGTAGGGGAGAGGGGGCTACCGTATCCCACTCCACCGTGTTGACTTCCAGCGCCGAATCCGCTATATTTGATTAGGTACAAACCTGATACGAGGGTTGGTCAGTCCAGGAAGTTGACTGATTCCACCAACGTGCTCTCGGCTATTTACAGACTCGGAGGATTCAAAATGCATGGCACTTTTCGAACAATCCAAGCGCTGGTGATGGTGCTGCTGGCAGCCACACCCATTTCCGCAGCCATAATCTACGTTCCGGGCGATTCGTCGACTATTCAGGCCGGTATCGAAGGCGCTCAAGCGGGCGATACGGTCTTAGTGGCAGAAGGCATATATCATGAGCAGATCGAGATTCGAAAAAGCATTATGATGTCGAGCAACTACATCTATACCGGCTCGCTGGAGACTGTTGAGGCGACCGTAATCGACGCGCAGCAGGAGTGGTCCTGGCTCATTGACATCTTCTATCTTGGCGAGGGCACGGTGGAAATCAAGGGATTCACACTGACGGGTTGCAGGTCGGACGCGTCTGATCCGGACATATACATGCATGATCTGTACCCGATCTGGGCTTTCATGGACAGTTCGAGCACTGTTCGAGTATCGCGGAACATCTTCACGGGAAATGGTGGCAACGGAGTTGGTGCTTATGCTGTCGGAGTCATGGGCATCGGGAGCGTGGTCGTGGACAGCAATCTCGTACACGATAACACAATCACTGTCCTAGCGGCAAATCCCTATTGCTATTGTCCTGCATTTGACTTCGGCGGCGGAGTCTATTTCCAGATTTCACACAACGTCATAACCAACAACAACCCGAAGTTTGGCGGGGCCATGAATATCTGGGATGGGTATGGCGACATTGTCAACAACACAATCGCTTATAATGATTTCGACTCATCTTACTGCCAGGGCGTAGTAGTAGGGGCTATCACCGTTGGCGACCTTGATGATCCATCCTGGTGGCTAACGATTAAGAACAATATCATTGTTGAGAACGACGCCCTTGCCGGAATACTATTGCAGTACCAGCCAGAGGCCAATGTCGACGTCGACTTCAACAATGTTTACAATAATCCGATGGGAGACTATGGCGGCGTTACGCCAGGCCCAAACAGCCTCTCGTGCGACCCGGAGTTCTGCAACCCAGACATTGGGGACTATCATATCGTGGAAACCTCATGCAGTGCTGGATCCGGGGAAGGGGGAGTCAACATAGGGGCTCTGTCGGCGGAGTGCGTCTGCTTTGACAGTGACGGCGATGGTTATGGTGACCCGGACAGTCTGCAGAATACTTGCCCCGACGATAACTGCCCTGATCTATATAATCCCAGGCAGACCGACCCTGACCACGATGGCCTGGGGAACCAGTGTGACAACTGTGACAGTACCTTCAATCCCAATCAAACGGACAGTGATGGCGACACCTGGGGTAGTGCCTGCGATAATTGCCCAGATACTGCCAATGCTGATCAAGCTGACGCCGACAGTGACGAGGTAGGTGATCTTTGCGACAATTGCCCGAGCGATGCGAACACTTTGCAGGCGGATCCTGACGGAGATGATCTGGGTAGCCCGTGCGATAATTGCCCGGAAGTGTCAAATGCCGATCAGAGTGACGGCGACGCCGACTTGATGGGCGACCCATGTGACAATTGCCCCAGTGATTGGAACATGGATCAGGCTGATGTCGATGACGATGATCGTGGAAATATTTGCGACAACTGCGAAGATACCTACAATCCGCTGCAAGAGGACATCGACGCAGATGGGTTTGGTGACTCGTGCGACAACTGTCCTTATCATTACAATCCTGGACAGGAAGATTCGAACGGCGATGGCGAAGGGGATGTGTGCGCCGACTTCGATAATGATGAATGGCCGGATGCCGTTGATAACTGCCCGACAGTCTTCAATCCTGGGCAGGAGGACGCTAATAGCAACGGGGAAGGGGATGCTTGCGCTCAAGACTACGCGGTAACCGTCGGTGGTGTGGAAGGATTGGTCTCTGCCACCGAAATTGCGGCGGGCCCGGCCTGCTTCGATATTCGCTTCAGCAATCGGTCAACTTACGATCACGTGATGGGAATTACGAATGGATTCCGAGTATACTCACCCGACGGAGCCACATGGAACTCGTGGACGGCCGAGACAGTGGGCTCGATGGGATCGTACTTCAATCTTGTTTACCAGCTGTATGAATTCAGCGTTGACGGGGCTGGTGCAGACACGGTGGGACTCGGCGGGGCAACCACCGGGAGCGGCATGCCGCTGGGCTTCGACGAAGTGGCGCTGCAGATTAGCTTCGAAACCCAGTCGGACGACGACGGGAAGACTATTTGCATCGACTCCTGTTTCTTTCCCACGGCAAGTCCCTGGCTGTGGATGGTTGAATTCTGGCCCTACCAAGAGACACCTTTTTGGAACGGACCGCTCTGTTTTACAATTGTTGGTAGTGGTGGCTGTTGTGCAATCCGAAGTGACATCAACCACGATGGTCAGCCAGAACCCGACATTGCTGACCTGATCTATCTGGTCACCTACATGTTCCAGGATGGTCCAGAACCACCATGCATGGAGGAGGCCAACATAGATGGCGATGGCAGTGAGGGTCCCGATATAGCCGATCTTATCTACCTGGTGACATACATGTTCCAGGACGGACCGCCGCCGGTGCCTTGTCCTTAGCACACACAGTGTGTGAATCCACCTCCCCGAGTCCACGGTGATGACTTTGGCGGGAGAGGGTGCGCTGGGGTCATGATAGCGGCTGCCCAAGCCAATCTGTCAGTACGACACCTGGTAACGTTGTGGCGCTCGTAATCCGATATATTCAGTATGAGGAAGATCATACTGACATTG
>CAZHDS010000240.1:0-4669 GCA_964531495.1 uncultured Ignavibacteriales bacterium | reverse complement strand
GCGTTGTCAGTGGCACTAGCTGGGCCTACTACATCGCCCGTGCTACCCGCAGGGAGAGCCTGGAAGGTTGGTGGTAATCCCACACCATTGGAAGTCAGGACGTGAGTGGCTGTTCCAGCGCCTACCGTTGCCGCAACTCCGGTAGCGTCCCAAGTAATCAGCTCTCCGTCAGTCCCGTTGGCCAATCCCGTGACCGGTAGCCCCGTGCAGCTCGTCAGGACGCCCGCGCTCGGTGTTCCGATGTCCGGGGTAGTGAGGGTTATCCCTGCCAACGTGAGAGCGCCTGTGCCCCTGTTGATCGCGACTGAGGTCGTACCAATGTACATGGTCTGATCAGCAGCAGCCTTGCCATTGAATGTATTCCAATCCGTGCTCGTCAAGTAACCGTTCAGAGTCGTGCTAGCAGCCTGGAACGCGATCTCCTGGGTAGACAGGCTTAGCCCTCCTGTCGTAGCAGAAGCCGCCAGGGTGACCGCAGCATGCCGCGCTGAAGTGTTCGCAGCAACATCAGTCCCGATGTCAATTCCGTCTACGGTTCCAGTAAGAGTGATGTTCCCCGTGATGCCAAGAGCTGAGCCATCATAAGTAAGACCGGTCGTTCCCTCTACGGTTCCATCGCCGGTCCACACACCCACCTGGTTGTCGACAGGGGTTCCGACTTTGGAGACGTCCCCAGATCCTAATGGGACAGACCAAACATTGTCACCGCGAAGGAAGGTAGTAGCATCAGGAGTTCCAGTCGCACTGAGCATTGCAATGTCAACAGCACCGCTTGCGATCGTGAGGATCGTGTCTCCGGTTACGTCTCCAGAGTGGGTTGCATTAGAAACCTTATCGTTGAACGTATTCCAGTCGGTGCTAGTCAGATAGCCGTTCAGAGTCGCGCTGGCAGCCTGGAAACTTATCTCCTGCGTGGACAATCCCAGCCCACCCGTGGTGGCTGAAGCCGCCAAGGTAACCAGAGCATGCCTATCAGCCAGGTGGTAATGCAGCGTTGAATCCCCGCCGTCTGTCAGATCCGTGTACTGCGTTGTCGACAGCAAAGTCATGGCAGCGTCGGACGGAGTGATCGTACGTGTATTCCCCGTAGTTATCCCCGACAGATCAAAGTTGATTACCTTGGTAGAGTCTGTGTTGTTATAAACCGTGAACTGATTGTCTGCGAAGTTAACAACTGAGGTCCCACTGGTGCTTCCACCACTTACGGCTGCCTTCTGATTTCGCAAATCCTGCGTGTTCAGCACGGTGAACGTTGTATCCCCTTGGTTTCGAAGGGTGATCCTAGCGATAAAGAAAGCTGTTGAAGACTCCTTCACAAATTCTCGTGGAAGACCGTAATCGTCGTAATTAAGACCGTCGGCTATCGCGGTAGCCGCACTGTTGTAACTACCCCCAGGTAGATTGATCAGCAAGGGGCTGTACTCGCCGCCCTTATTAGCCACACCGATAAGGATGATGTTGTAATACCTGTTAGTGAGGCTTCCTCCAGCGGAGTCTACCAGTATCTCATTCAGGTTGGAGCCCTGGGTATACGGTGCGCTCGGATAATTGATCACGTGAAAATCATCGCCTGCGCTGGTATCCTTGGCCGCATAGGAATGCTTGTGCATCTGCGAAATAACACCGGCATTAACCTGGATGGTTCCGCCGCCAACTGCGGGTGTTATGTATCCGAATGTACCGCCTCCGTCACACCCCGAGAACCAAGTAGCCCCTTGAGATCTGATCCACTGACCGACATGAGTTATGTGGCCCATGTCATCCGCGTTGCCTGCCAGCTCATCATTCCAGTTCTGGTTGATCAAGCACCCATCCGCTAGAACAAGGGCCGCCGTCTGGCAGAAGAAGTACCCCACCCTGATATGCTCTGTTGCGGGCCAAGCCGAAGTACTAAGGGTAAGAGCCTTGGTGGATTGCAGGACGTATACAAAGTTCTCTTGAGGAGACCCTGTCGTACCTGCGGTGAGTGCAATCGTCTGGGCAGGGGTGCAATCAAGAGTCGTCAACCCATCGCTGAACTGCATGGTCAAGTCGCCAGCAGCCTTGCTCTGTAGCGACATCGTGATGATCGTCCCGTTGCTAGTGACTACCGCATTGAAGTCCTCTACGAACGTCCCGTTCCACGGCGTCCGGGGTAAGTAATAGGCTCCATGTTGACCATCTAAAAGGTCAGCATTCAGGTTGGTGTTTAGAACGTCTGAAGTTATGGCGAAAGGAGAAATGGGTGACGCTACCTGAGAGATAATTTGCCCGCGAGGAACAACCACGTCACCGTCAGCCTGGATCTCAAGATTCAAGTAACTCAGGGAAGAGTTGTTATGACTGTCCGTGGGGTCATTGAAGAACTTATGAGATTTATTACCATCAACGGCATAAAGATTATCGCTGTATCCCGGTCCGTAAAGGACAGCAGCCTCGCCAAATCCAGCATTATTGGTTCCGCCTATGCCAACGGTCATCCAATGTCCGGCATCATTTACTGCGGTAAACCCAGCAGCAGCCGAAGTGCCTGTGTTTTTATTGATGATCGATTGACGCATGGTGCCGTCAAAGCTGTTGCCGTTGGCGAACGACGTTCTGTGGATTGAGATCACTCCGTCTGTGGCATGCTGGCGGCCAACGATCCCCACCAGTACGGTTGCTTCAATCGCGGAAGTGGGATGGGTGTCCGTCCAATCACCCGCCGTGGTCATAAACAGCTTGGTTCCTTCAGCATACGCAGAAGTATCGATAGGCTGTGCTGCATTACCTGAAACATTACCCCAAAGAGCCACCAGTCCATTGCGGTTATTGCCAATGTCCTCAGTAGCAAACCCCAGCATCACGATCTTGTCCGCGTCGGTAGAGTCCGTTGTATCAATCGTCAGTCGAGCACCAACCGCGCCTGTAGCGTACACGAGCTTCCCATTGGCAATGTCAGACCCGGAGATGTTGCGGGCACGAACGTGACCCTCTTGGCCTACCTGAATAGTGGCGTTTCCACCAGGCATCCCAATAGCCAACGTTCCGTTGGCCGCATCCCAGTACATCCGACCTTCCTGGTCAGTGAGCGTTGGAGTGAGATCGAAGTCGATATAGTCTAAACTTGTTAGAGAAACAAACGTTGGAGAGGCGGTAGTTGTAACATTCTGGTCAATGAATGTATGGCTAGAACCGTCGCTTGTTCGGTGAGAGGTATTCGCTCCCACATCCGTAGCGATGTCGATTCCGTCAACCGTTCCGCTTACTGTGATGTCCCCAGCGATGTCGAAAACAGAACCACTATAAGTAAGCCCCGTGGTGCCTTCGATCGTTCCATCGCCGGTCCAGACTCCTATCTGATTGTCTACTGGCGTTCCAACCTTGTAGACATCGCCTGGAGAAGACCAGGTATTATCGCCGCGCAGATACGTGGTTGCATCCGGCGTGCCTGTCGCGCTGAGCATCGCAATATCGACCGCACCCGACTGGATCGTCAGGATCCCATCGCCAACAACGTCTCCGCTATGGGTCGCATTCGTAACCTTCGAAGTGTTCAGAGCTATCGCCGCATCGTTGATGAAGAATTTATCCCGAATCGCATTCTTTGTAGCCGCGTCCGAATTCGCATCCCAACTCGTCACGTTGTAAGCAGTGTCTGAAACCGTGACCGCCGTTGCTCCGTCTGCGACATTGATCAAGGTTCTGACATCACTTGCCGACAACTCCTCTACTATACCCGTTGCCGCTGTGACTCGACCCAACACCCTTGCCGTGGTCATATTCTGCATCTTCGAATATGTGACCGCATCAGCCGCAATCGTAAGAGCACCGGATCCTGTTACGTCGCCCGTATGACTGGCGTTCGTGAGCTTCGCCGTGTTCAACGATACCGCTGAATTATTTGCAACCTCAACATCGAAATCCGAGATCGTTGACGCCGCCTGCGTTCCTGTATGGTTCGCACGAGCTAACAACGTGGCGTCTGAACTGTTGGCCGTTGCTCCGTCTGCGACGTTGATCAACGCTCGAACTTCCGTTGCTGACAACTCGTCTACCACACTGCCTGCGCCTGAATTATTTCCAAGAATCACGTTGTTTGCGACAACGTTCTGCATTTTTGAATATGTCACCGCGTCCGCTGCGATCGTGAGCGCGCCCGATCCTGTCACGTCTCCGGTGTGACTCGCGTTCGTTACCTTCAAGGTATTGGCAGCAACATCGGTGGCTATATCAATCCCGTCTACCGTCCCAGAAAGAGTGATATTGCCTGTAATCCCAAGAGCTAACCCGTCATAAGTGAGCCCCGTTGTGCCTTCGATTGTTCCGTCCCCGGTCCACACACCCACCTGGTTGTCGACAGGGGTTCCGACTTTGGAGACGTCCCCAGATCCTAATGGGACAGACCAAACATTGTCACCGCGAAGGAAGGTAGTAGCATCAGGAGTTCCAGTCGCACTGAGCATTGCAATGTCAACAGCACCGCTTGCGATCGTCAATGCTGTATCGCCGGTAACGTCTCCGGTGTGTGTCGCATTTGTGACTTTCGCGCTGTTTGCTGTCACCGATGAATTATTCGACACCTCCGTATCAAAATCTGAGATCGTAGCTGCCACCTGCGTTCCGGTGTGGTTCGCCCGAGCCAACAATGTTGCATCTGAACTGTTGGCCGTTGCTCCGTCTGCGACGTTGATCAACGCTCGAACTTCCG
>CAZHDS010000239.1:0-4693 GCA_964531495.1 uncultured Ignavibacteriales bacterium | reverse complement strand
GGTTCTGAAAGATCGCGCGGCCATGTTGACGAGCCAGAGAGCATCTGGCTACCTATCTCGCAAGGCCAGTACCTTTTTCGGCTTTGACGAGTTCACGATTCAAGGCAATCTTTTTCAATTCGACAACTCTTGGGGACCGCAACTGGTGGCCTCAAAACGCCTATCTCGTAGAGTTGACTTCACCTACTCCACTACAGTTGGACATCTGAACGATCAGTCAGTACGACTCGGCTATCGCCTGACACCGCGGTTCTCACTTCAAGGAGAGACGGACCGCCAGGGACGCTCCGGGATTGACCTGAGATATGGATTCACCTACAGATGATGGTCATGCTCAAGACATTTGTACTCGTGATGTTGCTAATGCAACTGACAGGTGAAGCAAGTTCTGCCCAGACGAGAAAGAAACCCAAAGTCAGAAGCGTGATATACTCGGGGAACGAGACCTATGGCGACTCGCGACTTGAGGGCATCATGTTGACACGACCTTCAAGGTTTCTCGCTCAGAGTCGTTTTCACGCGGAGGTCTTCCAGGATGACCTGGAGACTCTGATCGCTTTCTACAGGCAGAGCGGGTTCCTGCAAGCAAATGTAATCGACACAGTAATTACGATTGATAGTGTTGAGAACACAGTAGACATATCCATCAGTCTGGAAGAAGGGGGCAGAACCTTCGTTGAGGGTGTAGCCGTGTTTGGCAATCAGTTCTTCGTCGACTCTGTGCTGACGGATCAGATCGGGATCAAGAAGGGAGAACCACTCCGCCGACCTGTGATCGAGGATGCTGTTGTGGCACTGCTTTCCCTTCACGCAGAGCACGGTTTCTTAGACGCCTCGGTCACACCCGAAGTCCAGATCAATGACTCGACCCACTTGGCACTCATCGACTTCTCACTTCACGAAGGAGTAAGAAGTCGCGTCGGGAGCATTAACATCGTCGGATCTGATAAGACCAGATCCAATGTCATAGTGCGCGAACTTGGCTTTTCGCCTGGTGACACTATCGTGTACTCGAAGCTGATTGGTTCACAGCGGCGCTTATATCTGACAGGTCTGTTTGAAAGCGTATTTGTTCGGCCAGCCCCCCCTGAATTGATTCATCCTGCTGAAAGAGAGATACGCGTTGAAGTCAAAGAGAAGCCGTCAAGTGAACTATCATTCTCCATTGGGTATGGTACTATTGAGAAGATTCGAGGCCGGGCGGAGTTGAATACATCGAATCTCGCCGGAACCGCGCGGAAGGCTGGGTTTGGAGTAGAAGCGAATTTCATCAGACAGCGTTCCTCCATATCGTTCTCGGAACCTTGGACACTGAATACTCGTTGGAGGACGGACCTCTCAGTCTTTGGTGAATTACGACAGGAGCCAGCCTATCACACCGAGACAGTTGGAGGACAGCTGACCGTCGGACGCAAGCTTGGATTGAGAACAACTGTTTCGCTCTCTTATCGTCTAGAGAATACGAATTTGCTGCAGATCGAGCTGACTGAGCCAATTGATGATTTGGACCCAAGGGTTCGCAGCCTGACGTTGTCACTGTCGCATGATACTCGTGACAATCTGTTTGATCCGTCGGTTGGTTGGTATTCCAACTGGTCCAATGAAATCGCAGGAAGCTTTCTCAAGGGGTCAAGCACGTTCGCCAAGTCAGTCCTGACTCTGAAGAGGTTCTTTCCGCTTGGTCGACAGGCGGTGATCGGCTCTGCCCTGGAGATTGGATGGATGGATTTCTTTGGAGAGAGCGTGGATATACCGATCAGCGAGCGTTTCTACACCGGCGGCCCAACCTCTCTTCGTGGCTTTGGATACCAGATGGTTGGTCCTCGTGATTCCAATGGAGAACCGCTGGGCGGTCAAATCAAGCTTGTCTGGAATCTCATGGAGCTGAGACGCTCGATCTACCGCATGGTCGGTGGGGCAGTGTTTGTTGAGATTGGAAATGTGTGGCCAACACCGGAAGACGTACGAATCTCTGACCTCCGAGCGAACCTGGGAACGGGACTCCGAGTGAACTCGCCGCTCGGCGTTTTGCGGCTGGATTGTGGTGTTAACGTGGATCGACGAACGGACGAGCCCAGAACCAGGCTGTTCTTCAGTATGGGACAGGCTTTCTAACCAATATGGAAGAGAGTGGGATGCAAATAGGTATAGGAGGACAGTGATGGACGTAACGGAACTTCTGCAAATCTCGAGCAACTGGCTGATCACGAGTGGTCTTCATATCCTGCTCATAATCGTTGTAGCTTTGACTGCCCTATTTGTCGTAAGACGACTATCTCAAAGGATTTTCGCTGCACTCTTCAAGGACGAGGATGAGGAGGAGATGCATAAGCGTGCGGAAACGCTAGGATCACTCCTGCAGTATGTGCTTTCGGTTTCTATCTTGCTGACGGCCTTTGTGATGGTTCTTGGAGAGTTAGGTGTCGATATTGGACCCATTCTTGCCGCCGCTGGCGTTGTGGGGCTGGCCCTTGGCTTTGGCTCTCAACACCTGGTGCAAGATGTCATCAGTGGCTTCTTTATACTTCTGGACGATCAGCTACGCGTCGGGGACTATGTCAAGACTGCTGGCAAGGACGGGATCGTTGAGAGAGTGAATCTGCGAATGACAGTGCTCAGAGACTTATCAGGAAATGTCCACTACGTACGAAATGGTATGATCGACGTTGTGACGAACATGACTAAAGACTACTCTTGTTACATGTTCAAGATTGGTGTTGCCTATCGTGAGAATGTAGATGAAGTAATCGATGTGATTAGGCAGGTTGATCAGGATCTGCGAAGTGATCCGGCCTGTTCAAAGGACATTCTTGAACCAATAGATGTGTTAGGGCTTGACGAGTTCGCGGACTCGGCACTGATAATCAAAGCGAGAACAAAGACCAAGCCTATGAAGCAGTGGAGGGTCGCCCGAGAATTCAATCGTCGCCTGAAGAAAGCTTTCGACGAACGGGGCATCGAGATTCCTTTCCCTCATGTCACCCTGTATGCCGGGCAAGACAAGAATGGGCAAGCAGCCCCGATCCACATTGTTACCGAGCCAAATGAAAAGACTTGAGTGATCTCACGGAATGCATGGGTTTTAGGATGAAGACAGAACTTAGACCAATCACCATAATAACCAGGCCCCTGATACGTTTCCTCCACATCGAAGCAGCTAGCGGGGTACTTCTCATTGCCGCCGCAGCCTTGGCTGTGGCCGCCGCCAACTCTCCGCTGCTTGAGCCATACATGAGCTTCTGGAATCTTGACCTCACCCTGGGGGTGGGGGATTGGGGGCTTACATACCCTCTCTGGTATTGGGTCAATGATGGTCTAATGACTGTCTTCTTCTTTTTAGTGGGCCTGGAAATCAAACGTGAGATTGTGATCGGAGAGCTGAAAGATGTTCGCCGCGTGATTGCGCCTGCAGTGGCTGCTATTGGCGGCGCAGTAGTGCCAGCCGCACTCTACCTTGTTGTCCTGGCCGGGGAGCCTGGACAGCAAGGCTGGGCCATCCCGATGGCTACAGATATTGCCTTCGTCGTAGGAGCCCTGGCGCTCTTAGGAAAGCGAGTTCCTCATGGACTCAAAGTATTTCTGCTCACTCTTGCTATAGTAGACGATGTCATTGCCGTTCTTGTGATCGCGATCTTCTATTCCAGTCAGCTGAGTATGATGTGGTTAGTTGCCGCCCTTGGTGGACTGGCAGTCGTTGTGATCATGAACAAATTGGGAGTACGAACTGTTGTCGGCTATCTTCTGGTAGGCTCCGTAATCTGGCTCTGCACTCTGAAATCTGGAGTGCATCCGACGATTTCCGGCGTCGTTCTGGGATTACTCACGCCAGCACTACCACTCATTTCGAGAGAGAAAATGCGGGATGCCATGAATCGGGCAGCGGAGGCGATCGGTAGTATATCGCCCGATACCGAAGGCGCGAAGCTGAGGGAGATCACGGAAGATGTTGGGTTCACCATACGTGAGTCCAAGTCGCCATTGGAACGATTTGAGGCCGATGTTCACCCGTGGGCAGCTTTTGTGATAATGCCCATCTTCGCCCTTGCCAATGCCGCGGTTCCGCTCTCTATGGAAGCAATGACTTCTCCAATCGCAATCACCATTGCATTGGCTCTGCTGATCGGCAAGCCTCTGGGCATTATTCTGAGCCTCTACATGGTCGTGAAGGCGAGACTCGGCATTATGCCAGGAGGCGCCAACTGGGGCGCAATTGTAGGTGCCGGGTGTCTGGCTGGGATTGGATTCACGATGTCACTATTCGTGGCATCACTAAGTCTGGGCGAGGGACTTCTTGTTGAAGCTAAGACCGGTATTCTGGTTGGTTCAGTTCTCAGCGGATTGATCGGGTTTGTCTTGTTGTGGATTAATCTATCGCCTAATAGCGCGGAAGCTGGAAAGCGGACATAATTCACATTCGGTTGCCACGCAACGAAATGGGGAAACCCGTATATCCTCCAACACTGCTATCAAACTCATTCTCCCGTGCCCCTCAGTCTTGCTGGATGAGGTCCGAGGCTACACAATCTTGACAAATGTCTGTGATATTACGTACCCTGCCGGACCGAACCCATGGAATTATAACATACTTCTGAGCGCCTCGTAAGGGGTTTTTCCGTTGAAAGCACCATGGGGTCGACCTGTGCTATTGTCAACCTTGTGAGACACTTTTCTGCGGATATTCCAGTTTCCTTCG
>CAZHDS010000238.1:0-4695 GCA_964531495.1 uncultured Ignavibacteriales bacterium | reverse complement strand
CAGGTCCGCCCCTTTTTGAATGATCTCACGGCTGGCCCCGGCCGCGAAACGCTTCTCGCCGAAACGACGCATCATGAAGTCCGTGTCAATGGCGGAGAGTTTCTTTTCGGGATGCATCAGAGCGCAAGCCACAATGAAACCCGTAGCCGGGTCTGTGGCATAGAGAGCATAGTCCAACGATGACCGGCAGGGTACGTGCCCGGGATGAGCCTTAATGGCGTAGAGCATTTCTTCCGACAGAGCGTACGGTTCCAGCCACTCGCAAGCGAGGATGGCATGACGGCTTTCATCGTCCTTGGTCTCGTTGTAGTCCAGATCATGGACCAGCCCGACCAAACCCCATGTCTCTACATCTTCGCCGAGTTCGCGCGCCAGACGACGCATGCCGGCTTCAACAGCGATGATATGCTTCAGGAGATTGTTCCGCCCGATCTTCTCCAGAACCAGAGCATACGCACTGTCACGCCTAAGAGTCGTCATGGAAGTCAATTAAGGCTGACGAGAAGACCAAGTCAAGACTGATCGCGGGGCGTCGTCGGCCGTTCACCAAGGTCAGTCGATGAAATTCCAAGTCAGGCCGTAGTAGAAGAACCGCCCGGGAATCGTCTGTCCCTCGCGCATTTCGTAGGTGTATTCCAACATATTCTGCCATACGAAGTGAAAGCGAAAGTCCTTGAGGGCGATCGAGGCCTTGACATTCAGGACCGGATCCTGCCCTAGGTCGATAGCCTTATAGCCGTCATACGGTCCGTGGTAAACGAGTTCACCGTACAGGAACAGATCCGTTAACTTGGATTGCCAGAAGTAGTGCAACTCCAGACCACCGAAGACCTGGTATTCGGGTTGATAGGGCGCGGAATCAGCCTCGCTGTACTCGACCTTGCGCCAGGCCCCACCAGTCAGGAGTGACAACCAGTTCCCCTTGCTCAGGCGACTCTGGGCCGAAATATCCAGAAACTCGACATCCCCGTTGCGGGGTTTGAAGAGTGTATAGGAACCGATGCTATCGCTCTCAGAACTGTGATACCAATCAATCCCATCCATGATGCTCCCGCCGGTTGCGGCCAGGCGCAAATTGTTGCTCTTGGACCCTAGTTCTAGCATCAGACTACCTACCGCCTGTCTCTCCTTGGTAAGATCGGGACTGCCCTCATCTGCATAGTTCTGCGAGCCGCCGGAATATAGAGTCAGGCGAGTCGGGTGCAGATGGGTTTCATGCATAGACGGTTCCCTCTCCACATAGCCAACCGAGGCCAGAAACAGCGTGCGCTCCGTTTCCCGCGTGACGATCAGGGACGCATTTGGAAGAACCTCGTAATCGCGGTCATAGCGCGCTCCCCCGACGAAGGCATATCGCAGACCATCGCTGACTCGCGCAAGCACCACGGCGAGGTCCGCATGACGACGGGTTTCGAACTCAAAATAATTGTCGTACTGAATATAGCCAGCCTCCAGTCGGAAGCTCATGAGATTGCGGCCACTCACTCGAACGGCACTGATAAGAGCGCCATGGCCAGTGTAGTCGTACCGTCCCTTGTAGGTTCCATACAGTGAGGTGCCTTGTCGTAAGTAGGAATAGCCGAACTGATAGCGGGAAGTACTCTCCGCACCGGACCAATCGAGAGCAATCTCTGCGGAACGATCAAAGGTCCCACGCGGTTGCGATAGTCCGCCAACGTCCGGCCTGATGGTGATGGTACCGTTGCGGCTCAGAGCCCTTCCGGAAGCATTCAATCCGAGCGACGCTGTCAGCGGAAAGAACATCCGTCCGGTATATTGATAAGCATCATCGTACCGTCCTCTAGCGAGCCCGTCACCCTCACGATACCCAACCGAGGCGTCGATTTCACGCCCTCCGGCAAAACGACGGGCGTACTTTCCTCTTACCCAAGAGTATCCGAAACTCCCCTTGTTGGCGAGAATCGCCGTCAGCGGGCGGTTGTCGGTTGGCCGTACGGGGCGAGTTACCAGACCGGCCACGGCGTTGCGACCACCAAAGAGTCGCGACGCAGCTCCGGGCATCACAAATACGTCCTCGTCACCAGCTGTTGGAAAGAGGTTGAGGTCGGTGAGACCATCCGGCTCCGGTTGATGTTGGAAAGGGGTCAGCACCATACCGTTGGATACAAGATTTAGCCGATCCCCCCGGAGTCCGAAGGGCTGGACCGTTTTTCGCATCGGTGTTACCTGAGGCTCAACTACAAAATACGAAGGGTCAAAGCGGAAGTAGTCCCCGGCATCGTGATAGAATGAACGATCAAGACTAGCCCGCTGGTTGAGGCGGTCGGAAGCGAAGTAGGTGATCAGCGTATCATACAGCGACAACAGGGGCCGACGGCGCTGCTTCTCCTGAAACTCCTCCAGACGTTCTTCGAAACTGACACCGCTCTCGTCGAAAACCATCATCGAATCCGGCACCGCGACCGCTGAAGAATCGCCGATTGAGTCGGCTGGCATGACTTCGAGACTGTCGGATGGCTGAAGCACCGGCGGTTCAGTTGAGTCCGGTGGCACGTCTTGCGCTGCCACCGACACCATGCCGGTGAGCGCCAGTGCGACTAGTATAACCCCATGCAAAATCATTGTGCGCATTCTCTTCTATATAACTGCAGCGTGACCGGGAAAAGCAAAGGGAAAATTAGAGCATTGGAAACTAGCGATGAAATCGCCCAGGTCAAACCTGTGATGAAGCGCGGCCAGAATGGCTGGAAGAGCCAGGCATCGACAGCGCTCACCGGCACGAAAAAGAGGACGGTGCATACCCCTGACAGCAGCACCAGCAATGTTATGCGGCGGCCGCCTGGCTTGATTTCACGCCACCGCGAGCGCTGGAAAGCAGCTCCAACCAAACCCGACAGAGCTGCTCCGAAGCATTGAACTACCATGATCGGCGGCAGGGCTGGTCCGAATGGGTTGAGATTGGTCCAGAGTCCCATACCGACCAGACCAGTCAAAACTCCGGCTGCTGGTCCCCAGAGGAATCCAGCCGTGAAGACAACGAAGAAGATCAGATTGACGTTGGGCATGAAGGCCGTCGCCCACGATAGCACATATACGAGGGCCGAAAAAATCGCGATCCGACTTATCAGCCTCGGCGATCTCATCGAATAAGCGCTATCTTCTTGTGATCCGAGGCCAGCACAGCTCCCTTGCGAGCTTTGGACATCAGCCGCGCGTATGCAATATACACGCCGGAAGCAACTTCGGTCCCAACTTGGTTCGTGAGATCCCATTCGGCGCGATGAATCCCCAGGTACTGCTGGGCGCTGCTGGATATCCCTTGAATGGTGGCAACGCGCTCGCCCGACAGACTGAAGACATCGATGATCAGGTGCGGATCGAGATATACAGGTCGCGCCGTGTCGTCGGTAAGCACCTGGAACTCGAACGTTACGCGCGGATCACTCATTTCTTTGACTACGACGGGATTCGGATACGGATTGAGCACTGCGCTCGGCAGATTAACCCGTAAGGGGTCGAAGATAGCCGTATCACCCACCAGATAACCAAGATCCATCGAGCGATAGGTCAGATCATTGAAATACGCGGTGTCGGGGGAGGCTGGAGAAAGCACAAACCGGAAGGAACGATAGGCCTCTCTGTCATACTCCTTGTGCATGAACAAGAAATCATCGGGGACGAGTTGATTCTCGACGAATATCGAATCCAGGCCGGGCCGAATTATTGGTGGCTCCACCTGGTAGAGCATACTGAAGCCCCAGCCCTGCGGCAGGGTCGGGACGACGGCAGGGCGTGGCTTTCCATCGCCCAGGAAAAACCATGTGGTGATAGCTGTGTCTTCAAAAATGAAATCATACCCAAGAGTTGTGTCCCGCACTATCGAAGAGTCGGTACAATTGGGCCACATACCGCTGTTGCAGTTCCAGTACGTCAACTGATGAGGCACCACGGCCAGATTGTGAAGCTCCATGAAATACATGCCGTTGTGTTGCGGTTTGTCAGCATTGGAACCTCCCGGAACGTAAGCGGGATAGGTGTAGTACTGATGAAGAGGGTCCTTCACCACCCAGTCTTGCTGGTCGAAATCATATTTCTCCCAATACCAATCAGGATAATCGGCTGCCTCCGAGAAGCCATAGAACAGGCTCGTATCCACAGAAGTCCAATCGTAGCCCACGGATGTGTCTATCACAATGGACGAGTCCGTGCATCCATCCGGGAAGTTCCCAGCCTCGCACTGCCAATGCCGGGTCTTGCGAAGCTCCACGGGCAAATAGTCATAATTATCGCCGACGAAATAGCTGGCCAAGGCAAATTCGCTGAATATGCTGGCCCAGTTCTCGCCGCCGCCGCTGACCGAATCGATAGTGAGCTGGGCGGCACTGAGGAAACTCGGTCCTGGTTCGGCGCACCGCAACCAGATGTCGCGGATGATATCGCGATCAAAGCGTTCGCTTAGATACATCGCCCATACTGCGGAAGCATAAGGATGGAGATCGATGCTGCTGCCAAAACTCTGGAGGGACACCGCCGGATTCTCAAAGAAAGAGCTTAAGTAGTAGAAGTAGTCGTTGACACTATCGTATATCTCATCTTCCATCCAGACGGCGGATAGCTCTACCCAATAAGGACGAATGTTGTTGTTCGGTGGCGGATCGACCTCGGTCTCCGTATAGTCAATCCCGAACTGCACAGCGTGAAAGTACTCATGCGCTGCGGTCACGCGGAGGGCTT
>CAZHDS010000237.1:0-4717 GCA_964531495.1 uncultured Ignavibacteriales bacterium | reverse complement strand
GCGGTGGTGAGCTGATTTTTCGATCCCAAGCCAGCGACCTGAAGCCTCTCGTCGATCTACTCCGCACCGACGAAGCAAAAAGAGACAGGCTTAGCCTGTGCCTGCTGTATGATCGGTATGTGGGACGGGCGGCGGCGCTGCTGATGGCTCGCGTCCAGCCAGCCAAAGTATTGACCGGGGTGATCAGCAAGGGCGGCGCAATGGCGCTCAGCGATCAGGGCATAGATTTCGAGGCTGGCGAGCAGGTCGAGTACCTCATGGGCGTCGCCTCGGCCGGCATGTGCCGGTGGGAGAAGATGGCCATGGGACGGACCTCGGATGAGTTTTGGGAAGAATTGCAGAGTTTGCCTGAGTTCGCTCAAGCCGACTCTGCTGAATGATAGAAAGTGCTATTGGAGTCAACTGTATGAGAACGATACTTGTAATGCTGACGCTTGGATTGATGCTGATGGCCTGCGCCCAGGACGATCAGTCGAACCTGCCGAAGACAACGGTCGAAATGCTGCCGAGCGGGATAGACTCGCTGAAGATAGTCCGTTCTTCAGAACCGAAGCTGTTTGTGGGCGAGGACCTCTACGAGCATATCAACGGTGGTGCCGAGGTCTATCATCTGTATGATTTCGTCGAAGTGGCCACCGCCTACTACCAGCGCGATACCGTTGAGGTGTTGGCTGATCTCTATCGATTCAAGACCGCCGACAACGCTTTTGGCCTGTTTAGCAACTTGCGACCGGAGGAACCAAGTCCCTTGCCGCTGGGAGTGGAGGGTTTTGCGTCGACTGGCTCTGTGACGTTTGTCCGGGGATCATACATGTTCAAGCTGACCGGCTTTGATGAGTCAGCCGCGACCACAATGATGATAAGAGATCTCGCCACGGCGCTAGAACCGACTCTGGGAGGCACGAAGGACCTGCCCACGATGTTCTCCATGTTCCCCACGTCGGACGCGGTTTCCCATAGCGAGAAGATTCAGGCCGAGTCCTTCCTCGGTCAGCAGGCGTTGAGCGAGGTTTATTCGGCCCGGTATGGTTTTGGCGAAGACACGCTGACGCTCTTCATAACCGCCGATAGCGATGGAGCCAAGTTCTCAGCGTGGTCAGAGCAAGCCGGAGGCAAAAAGATCGATGGCGTTGATGAATTCGCTCTCCCCTACACCGATGGTCGGCTCGTGGCCATAGATAATTCGTACTACGGCATCATCGTCGGTGGCGTCAAGGGTACGAACGTAGCGGGAGTGGTGGGCTACAACCAGCAGCACCAGCAATTCGTGATCGACTGGCTGAATTCCCTTCCATAATTAGTAGGAGCACAGGGATACAATAAGGCCCCGCCGCATGGTGGGGCACCGTTATGTCACCCTGAGCGGAGTCTGTCCTGAGCTTAACTAAGGGTCGAGGGGTGACCGGATTGGCGTGGGTGCATGCTTCGACTCCGCTCAGCATGACACCTACCACTCTGAGTCCGCCAGCCCCTCATGGTGTAGGGCGGACTTGTCCTCAAGCCCGCCATTGATCGACGCCTCTCTGATGCGCTTGTGGCGGGTCCGAAGACGGATCCGCCCTACATCTTCATTCAGGATCTAGCTGTAGATCAGCTTCAATTCATCGATGCGCCGCGCGATATCAACCGTGTTGGCACACTGGGCAGCACAGCTGGAACACGAACCGCATGATGAAATCGAACGTGCCTTCGGGATTTCATCCAGCGCCGCCCGCGCCATATGGAAATTGGAATACTGCGTAGCATACATGTGAGTCCGCATCAAGGTGGGAACATCCACGCCCTGCGGGCAGCTGGCCAGACACTGGCGACACTGGTGGCAAAACCCGAGACCGAGCTTCACCGAATTGTCAGCGAGCAACTGGGCCTCTTGCTCAGTGTACTCCAGATCGTACGCTATAGACAGATCCTCTTCCAGGAATTCGTAGTTGGCGAATCCAGGGATAATGGTACTAACATTCTCGTTGTGAAGCACCCACTTGGTAAGGGCCGTGGCAACTACGCTGGAACTGTAGTTACGGCGCGACTCCGGGTTGGGCCAACGTCCCCCACCTGCCATGGTCTTCATGCCAATAATACCGATCCCGGCTTTGGCCGCAGCAGCAATAGCGCCGAGCAGCTCGGTGTTGTCAGCGTGAGTAAAATTTATCGATGTGAGGATCACGTCCCAAAACTTGGTACGGGCCGCCTCCGTGAGAACATCGGCCATGTTGGTGTGCGTGGATAGGCCGATGAAACGAACCTTATCGAGTTCCTTCAGGTAAGCCATGGCCTCGGTGATGACCGGATCTGTAACCAGCTCTTTGGTGTCCGCGACATGGATATAGAGGATGTCAACATGATCAGTCTTGAGGCGTTTGAGGCTGCCATCAAGCAGGGTTTCCAGTCGCGTCTTGGCCTCCGCCACGGTCATTTCGCGTCGTTGACCGGGGGTGTAAATTTTGGTACCGATAATCGCATGATCCCTGACACCCATCTTCTTCAGAACACCGCCAACCATCTGCTCATTGGCGCCAGTCTGGTAGTTGGCTGCGGTATCGAAGTGACGCACGCCCGCCTCAAAGGCGGCCTGGACCACACCCGGATCGGCGCAGGCGCCGGCGCCCATACTAACGATCGGGACCTCAAGCCCGGTTCGCCCAAGAGTGCGAGTCAGAAGCTTCTTGGGGGCCTCACTCTCAGCGGCTTGCCCCTCCGGCTGAGCCTGAACTAGTCCATGGGGCAAACTTGCCAGACCAGCGGTAGCCAGACCAGCGGCAGAGGCGGCCAGGAACTTTCGGCGCGAATATTCGGATCTGTTGTCGCTCATCAGGTTCTCCGTTTCTCTTTGATCGTTGTCTACTGCTTTTCGTCGGCCGATCCCAATCGCACCAGCCCCTGCTCGGCGTTGTTGCGCAGGACGACGGCGGTGGCGCTATCCAGCACCGCATCGCCCGGCAATACCTCCAGCAACTTGCGATAGCAGGCGATGGTCCCGACCGTGTCGCTGATCGCCTGGAGGCCGTCGGCATAACTATCCCAGACGTTGGCCGAGGTGGGATGAGCTTCAGCGTTCATCCGAAAGAGTATCACGGCATCTTCGGAGCTGCCCTGTTGCATCGTCTGATAGCCGAGCATATTGAATCTCGCCTCATCGATGGTTAGCAAGCCTGGGTCAGAAACCTCGAACTGCTTGAATACTTTTTCCGCCTCGGCAGCCCCGCGCGAGTTAATGATTCCCAAAAACTGGTCCGGCGTCGGCGGCGTCGCCTCGCCCTCGACGATCACCATCTCACCACCGGCGGCCGGCATCACCTCCTTGGCCCGGCCGTCATGCTTGAGGTGGGCCCGGAAGAACACCTCCACATTTTTACACACCTTGTCGTACTCCGGATGCGATATCTCCGGTGGTGCTTCCAGTCCGGTCGCGAGGATGGTGCTGAGAGTGGGAAATATCGTGAAACCGTTCGGAGGGAGGTCAGCCACTGGCATGAAATAGCGCGAGGAATATCTCCAGGAATCAACCACGGAACGATCGATGGCCGTGTCACTGGCGCCGTAGAGTCTCATGGCCGGCTTGTCTATACGGTTGATATTCAGCAGGGGGCAGTCGGCGACCAGCTCAGCATGTTCGGCCTTAAGATACCAATCATCCATGATGGCGATAGCATCAACCTCGAAGCAGCGTGACTGCATCGCCTGAGCGATTAGTCCGCCAAAACCGCAGCCGAGCAAACCGAGCGCATCTGGATCGACGATATCAAGCTCTCGCATGTAGCTCATGGCCATCTCGCGGTCACGCACGAGTGTTTCGATATCGGCCAGGTCGGTTGCCACATTCAGAACAGCCGCGCCGACATTGTGGCTCGACGCGACCACATAACCGTGGCTGGCGAGATACTCACATAGAACGGCATTTCCTACAATTCCGCCCATCAGATCAGGATGGTATATGATGAGCGGAAACTTGCCTTCAGCCATCGGAGCATCTCGCACGGCTCGGACGTCGATACTTATGGCGTCCAAGAGCGCATTGCGATCCATCCCGGTCATGCCAGCCAGAGACCCAAGGGCCTGGCGTTGGATGGCCGATACGAAGGCAAAGAACTCGTAATCATCCGGGGATGGAAACACGTACTCGCTTAGCACCATAGCACTGGCCGAAGCGTCCTCCTGCGCAGGATACCAATAGCACACTTGAATTGGCCGCGCCCGCTCGCCTGGCAACGGCTCGCCATAGTAGTCGCTCTTGGGTCGATAGCTACGCGAGTTGTCATACTTCTCGATGGTCCGAAAGCCAACCTGGTATGCTCCTGGCTGCAAATCCCCCCACAGCGAGGTGGCGGCTTGGACGAGGCTCGGGCTTGCCAACGCCACAGCCAACGCGAATAGAAGAAGGATCGCTGATCTTGATCGGTTTTGGTGCATGGTCTCTCCCTGGTACTGAGTGGTTGTGGACATCATGTACCCACTGTATAGAATGCATAATAACATGTCATGGTGTCATTTGTCAACAGCGGGACGGGGGCTCCAAGACGCACGAATCCGCTACCCGCAAGCTACCACATTGTAGACGGACTTATCCCTGAGATTGTGCAGGCTAAAATGGGATCGACGGATGGGACGTGGCTCGGATGCCGGGGGCCTGCCCCTCTCCCATGTGCACCGGAAGCAGATTCTAGTCCCGGACACAACGAACCGAAAGCCCTCTGTGTTTATTGCTGAAATACCTATGTCC
>CAZHDS010000236.1:0-4727 GCA_964531495.1 uncultured Ignavibacteriales bacterium | reverse complement strand
TGTAGATTCCGCGTGCTCAGGGGGGGATTGCCTCTCCAATGTCAATTGTCCTCCTATACGACAACTTCGCAACCTAATCCATTGTCTCACAAAAAGCAAGGGAAAGTTAGGGGAAGTTGCGAACGATACTTTCTCCTATATCTATAACGCTGCAAGAAGCTCGCCCGACGCAAAAAAAACGGGTCGAGCGGCACTTTTTTTCTGATTTCCTCCGGAGGATCTCCCTACGACCCGAAATCGCAGCATTTTTACGGGTGGAAAGCACTCCGGCAACCCTACTGAGAACTACATTCATCCCCTAACAGTCCGCCGGGCATCCGATTAGCAGACCATCGAGGGCACAGTGGTTGACATTCACAAAAAAACAGCCTACCTTGCCGCAATATATGGCATCACCTTTTGTAGTTCGCAAACAGTTGGTCGATTGCGCCCGCAAGATGTATCAGCGGGGGCTTCTGGCCGGAACCGACGGCAACCTGTCGGTACGTCTCGACGATGATCGGATTCTGATCTCCCCCTCGGGTATCGCCAAGGGTGAGATGTCCCCCGATGATCTGGTGATCGTCGACATCAATGGCAAGCACCTTCAGGGAGGCCTCAAGGCTTCGTCTGAAATCCTGATGCATCTCGCCTGCTATCAACAGCGAGAAGATGTCCGATCCTGTCTGCACTCGCATGCGCCCTATAGCACGGCCTTTGCCGTCGCCGGGATCCACCTACAGGAGGATATCCTGCCTGAGGTTGTGTTATTTGTGGGCGGTATTCCGTTGGTCGACTACGCCGCTCCTGGCACCGATGACGTGCCCCGAGCCCTGACGCCTCATCTTCCAACGAACAACGCCTTCCTACTTCGTAATCACGGCCTGCTGACGACTGGCCGGTCTCTCGATGAGGCCTGGCATCGTCATGAGACAGTTGAGCACTACGCCCGGATTGTTCATCTGGCGCGCCAGTTGGGCAATGTCGATGCAATCCCCTCGGACGATTTCAAGCGGCTGGAGCAGATGCGAAGCAAGCTGGATCAAGTCTGGGCAGACAAGAACCAGGGATAGGTCCCCATGCCGATCAAAAAGGTCATTATTGAGAAGGCCAATCGGCTTTACAAGCTCCCCCCCGATTTGCTCGCTTTTGCCCGGTCCAGAAGCCGTCAGACAATTCTCAGGAAGATGCCCACGCTCGATCTGGCCCGGTTTGTCTGGCCGGTGGCGATGGACTCCTCCAGTCTGAGCGGAGACATCGGGTTTCAGCCCGCCCGCCAGGATCAATTGGAGGCTCTTAAAGAAGATCTGGCCGGATGGTACCATACTGTCCACGGAGCCAAACTCAATCCTGAGAGCGAAGTATTCATCAGCGGATCGATTTCACAGATAATGCTTAGCCTCGCGCTCGCCTTCGTTGACAACGGCGATATTGCCTTCGTGCCTGATGTCGGTCTACCTCTCTACCGCAAAGTGGTCACGGCCTGCGGGGGAGAAGCGGTCGGCTACTCCATTACGCACAAAAACGATTGGCAGCCTGATTTTGAGCGGGTGCGGACCCCCCTGGGTCGAGCCGCGCGCTTGCTCTTTCTGAATTCCCCGCACAATCCAACAGGTGCCGAACTCAGCGAGCGCGATTTTGGTGATCTGGTCTGGATGGCGGCCCGGGAGAATATCGTCATCGTCAATGATGCTGCCTATCAGAGCCTCGCGGGGCGAAAAGTTGTGTCACTGCTGTCAGCCAAGGGAGCCCGCAAGATCGGCGTCGAAGTTGGTTCGTTCTCCTATCAGTTTGGCCTGCCGTCCTTGCCTTTTGGATTTGTCGCCGGAAGCCGGGAGATTATCGCCGGCCTGGCCAACGTTCAGGCCCTGCTCCCCAGTTATCTGCCCGCATTCTACGTCGATCTGGCTCGCGAGGCTATCCGCCAGTACCCCAATGCCGGTCTTGACATGGTGCGGACGACCGTAGCCAAGGCCAAAGTTGGCGCAGCCAAGTTCTTGGAGGCTTTGGATCTTACCCCGGTTGGGTACGATGGCATACCGTTCATTTGGGCCCGCATCACCGAGCGCGGTCGAGCCGGACGGGCGGCGAGGGCGCTGTACCGGCGCGGCAGGATTCTGGTCGTTCCGGGGAATTCTTTTGGAGAGATCGGCCAGGGGTATTTGCGATTGTCTTTGACCTCCAGCGGCGCTACCTTTGAGGAAGCCGCCGAGCGAGTGCGCAAGAAGCGTGGAATTTTGCGCGGCGAGGAAACCGCATGAAAGATACGATCCGTCTCAACCAGATGCAATTCTATGGCTACCACGGCGTGAGCGCAGCGGAGCGCGAAACCGGCCGTCGCTTCGAGATCGATTGCGAACTGGAAGTTGATCTGGCCGATGCCGGTCATACTGATCAATTGGCCGATACGGTCGACTACGGTCGCGTCTACGATGTCATCCGCTCCATTACTGAGGGACGAGCTTTTTCGCTTCTGGAGGGTCTGGCGCATGAACTGGCGACGGCCCTGCTGGCGGAGTTCCCTGTTTATCGCGTGACCCTGCGCGTAAGAAAACTCCATCCGCCAATCAACGGTACAATCGGATCGATCGAAGTTGAACTGAGCCGCCAGCAAGGGGACACTTCCAAACTACTGAACAATTCTGAGAGCTAGGGGATTAGCATGCCTGAAACTATATACTTACTGGTCGGTTCCAATCTGGGTGATCGCGAAAAGAAGCTCAACACGGCCATGACTTACCTGTCAGGAGTCGAAGGACTGGAGATCGTGGCAACTTCGGGAATCTACCTTTCGGCTGCGGTCGATATGAAGGATGACTCACCGCCATTCATGAACCAGGTCATAAAGGCTGACTATCAGTACACGCCCAGTGAGCTGCTCAGCTCTCTGGAAGTGATTGAAAACAAACTTGGTCGCACTGACAAAGGCAAGAAACTGTCGCGCACACTTGATTTGGATATTCTGCTCTTTGGCCAGCAGATAATCGAGCTGGAGCATCTCTCAATCCCGCATCGTGAGCTCCTTAATCGACCTTTCGCCATGGTGCCGCTTCTGGAGATTGATTCGGATATCGTCCATCCGGTCACCGGCACGCCGGTGGCGGAGTTTCTGAGCGACGAAGAGTACCAGTCGGTGGAGTTATTCCGAGACCATGTTGCAAGAATCGTTTGAACCAAACTACGTCGCCGTAGAGGGTGTCATCGGGGTGGGGAAGACCTCGTTTGCAGGCATGCTGGCCGAACGTTTGGAGGCTGAGCAGGTCAACGAGGAGGTTTTTGAGAATCCTTTTCTGGTCGATTTCTATAAGAATCGCAAGCGGCATGCCCTGTCGTGCCAATTGTTCTTTCTGCTGTCCCGTTTCCAGCAGCAACAGAACCTGATGGTTCGGGATTTATTCGCCCAACGGATCGTGGCCGACTACCTTTTTGCCAAGGACTCGATTTTTGCCTCCATTAATTTGTCCGAGCGGGAAATGGCTCTCTATGACAGAATCGCGCCGATCCTGGCGCGCGATGTTCCACGCCCGGACCTGGTGATCTACTTGCAAGCCACCACATCGACACTCTTAAGCAGGATCAAAAAGCGCAACTACAGTTTTGAGAGATCTATCGACCACGACTATGTCGAGGTGCTCAACCAAGCCTACGACTACTTCTTCTTCCACTATTCCGAGACACCGCTTTTGGTGGTCAAGACGGATAACATTGACTTTGTTCACAATCCAGAGCATTTTAACGACCTGATTGACCAGCTGCACAAACCGATGACTGGCAAACGGTACTATGTGCCGGCTGGCGATATGGTGGAGTCGTGATCGAATATGGCCTATCTTGAGAATCGAAAGAAAATAACGGTCCAGACCATTCTGAAACGAAAGCAGAAGGGCACCAAAGTCACGGTGCTGACCGCCTACGACCATCTGATGGCCCATCTTCTGGACCAGGCCGGGATCGACATAATCCTGGTCGGCGACTCGGCCAGCAATGTTATTTATGGCCACCAATCGACCCTGCCTATCACCATGGACATCATGGTCGCGCACACGGCCGCCGTGGCCCGGGGCACTGACAGCGCTCTGGTGGTGGCGGACATGCCGTTCTTATCGTATCAGCCATCAGCTTCCACCGCGATCGAAAACGCCGGGCGCTTCCTGAAAGAAGCGGGTGCCGAGGCGGTCAAGATGGAAGGCGGCCTGGAGATGGTCGATACTGTTCGGCGGGTAATTGAGTGCGGTATCCCGGTGATGGGCCACATCGGACTTACGCCACAGTCGATCCACCGCTTTGGCGGTCCGAAAATCCAGGGCAAAGAAGAACGGTCGCGCACCTACCTTAAAGAGTCAGCTCTGGCTCTACAGGAGGCGGGATGTTTCGCGATGGTTCTGGAGTTGATGACTAATGATATCGCCGCCGAGATTAGTTCATCGCTGGAGTCAGCTGTGACAATCGGCATTGGTGCCGGACCTGGATGCGATGGTCAGGTGCTGGTGATAAATGACATACTTGGTCTGCGCGATGAGGGCTTCAAACCAAAGTTCCTGCGTCAATACGCTGATCTCGCGCCACTCATATCGGGGGCGGTGCAGTCATTCATCAAGGACGTCAAGGATGGCGATTATCCGAGTGATGAGGAATCGTATTAGGGAACTTCGGCCGAAGTCGCCTGTTTCCATTTGCCAACGACACTTTCAATGCTCGAGGACGGGTTGGCCGGGACTATAGCCTCGAACGTCCTGAATGATCCGGAT
>CAZHDS010000235.1:0-4811 GCA_964531495.1 uncultured Ignavibacteriales bacterium | reverse complement strand
CGTGCACAGATGGGCCGGACAATACGATTGTCACGGAGAATGAAACCTGTACATGTCATTCCGTGCCTGACACGGAATCCACTTCCCGCCCGCCCTGGATTCCCGCTTGCGCGGGAATGACACGTGGATACCGCTCCATCAGAACTAGGGGGAGACGAAGCCTATGAACAATCTGGCAAGGGTCGATGAAATATTTCAAGACCGGGGAACCAGGGCTCGGGAACTGAAGGCGGAGGGGAAACCTGTAATCGGGTATCTGTGCACCTTCGTCCCCATTGAGATTATGCACGCAGCCGGTGTGATGCCGTTCCGGATAGCCGGGAACATGAGGGAACCGATCACGGAGGCGGGCCAGTACCTCGAGGCGATTGCCTGCCCGTTCACTCGCAGCATCCTTGATCTGGCGTTGAAGGGCGAATACGCATTCCTCGATGGATTCGTAGCGCCTCACGCCTGCGACAACATCGTCAAACTCTATGACCTGTGGGCCCATAATGTGGACCATACCTTCGCGCACTTCGTCAACGTTCCGCACACGCAGTCCGGACCATCGTTTGATTTCTTCGAAGCGGAATTGCGCACCTTCCAGACAGCGCTGGAGAGATTCACCGGGCATGACATCTCCCCCGAAGACCTGGAAAAGTCGATTGATCTCTACAATCGGCAGCGATCGCTGGTTCGCCGTCTCTACGAGTTCCGGAAATCCTCCCCTCCGGCTGTCTCCGGCGCGGAGATCACAAAAACCCTGGTGGTTGTGATGAGCCTGCCCGTGGAGGAGGCCAATGAGCTGTTGGAAGGCGTCATCGCCGAGGTTGAATCCCGGGGTAGCGCTGAGGCGTCCGCCAAAGGACCGAGGGTGATGATCTATGGGACCGGCAACGAAGATACGGTGTTCATCGATCTGATCGAAAGCCTCGGCGCCAGCGTGGTCACTGACGACCTGTGCTTTGGCACACGATCCTTCTGGCACGAGATTGATTCAGAGGGCGACCCGGTGGCTCGGATCGCGAAGAGTTACCTTCAAAAGATCACCTGCCCGAGGACTTACCGACAGAACCCGGGAAGTCATGAAGCCGACCTCGAAAACAGATTCGGACACATCCATGAGTTGGCCACGGAGTACGGTGCGGATGGTATCATCTGCTTCATCCTGCGCTATTGCGATACCCATGCGTTTGACCTTCCTGATCTGAAAGAATATATGGAACAAAAGCAAATCCCAGTGCTGGTCGTCGAAGAGGAGTATCCCGTTGCCAGCAGCCTCGACAGGATCAAGACGCGGCTGGAGACATTCCTCGAGATCACTGCCGGATAGGAGGTACCCATGGAAGAACGCAGCGAAAAGACGACAGCCGAAAAATCGACCGAGACCTCCAAACGAATCCGTCTCCTGGTCAAGGACCTGAACAACAAGGCTCATGAGGCCCAGGCCCGGGGAGACCCGATCGCCTATCTGTTCATCGCCAGCTTCTACGATGACATCCTGCGCGCAATGGACATTACCACGATCGGCACGGAGAACTTCGCCGGACTCTGTGCGGCCAAGAATGCTGCGCCGCGATTTCTCGACAAGGCGGAATCGGAGGGGTATGCCAGGCATCTCTGCACGTATGCCACCTGCGGCCTCGGATTCGACGCCATGCGTCAAGAATTGGGAGAGGCACCACCGGATTCGCCCGATGGCGGAATGGCCCAACCCACAGTTATGCTGGGAACCGGAATGATGATCTGCGACCCCCGATACAAATGGTATCAGGCGGCACAACGCTACACCAAAGCCCCGACTCACATCCTCGGACTGCTCAATCCGCCGGTCCACTATACCCACATGGAATTGAACGAGGTCAGGGACTATTACATCAAATATGTGACCGAAGAGATGCGTGACCTTGTTGCGTTCCTGGAACGGGAAACGAGCAGGAAGATGGATTGGGACCGCCTCAGCGAGGTGGTCGATCTCAGCGAACGGACCATCAGGCTGTGGCACGATACCTATCAGTTACGCAAAGCGGTACCGGCTCCCATGCCCACTCAGGATGCTCTGAACGCGATGGTTCCGGGTTACTTCATGATGGGTACCCAGATGGCCTACGACTTCTACAAAGACCTGTACGACGAGTTGAAGTATCGCGTGGACAACGGCATCGGGACGATTGAGAACGAGAAGTATCGACTGATGTGGGCGCTGAGTCTGCCGCCGTGGTACGGACTGGTTATCTTCAACTACTTCCAGAGCCTAGGCGCAGTGTTCCCGATCGAACTGGTCTATCATCCGCCAAAACTGATCGACATCCCATCGCACGTCACGAACCCAATCGAGCGAATGGCCTGGCGATTCTGGGGAGCCATGACGGGAGGCCATGAAAAGACCCGGAACCACACTGGCGATACCAACGTCGAATGGATGCTTGAGCTGATTGATGATTACAAGATCGATGGTGTGGTATTCCACCAGGCAATGACCTGCCGGACTATCCACACGGGGCAGCTCAATCAGATCAACATCCTCAAGAAGTACACGGATAAACCAGTACTCCTTCTGGAGGGCGATATCATTGACGTGCGCAACTATAACGAAGGCGCCACACGAACCAGGATCGATGCCTTCATTGATGTTCTGGACAGCTATAAACGTAGGAAGGAGAGCTAAAGAAATGGCCAAGGGAGAAGTCGTTATCAACGAATCGCACTGCCTCGGCTGCGGCTACTGCGAGCACTTCTGCCCCCAGGGATGCATCGTCGTCACTGGAGAGAAGTACTCATCGTTCGGGTATCTGCTACCGGTATTTACCAACGAGGAAAAGTGCACCGCCTGTGGCATCTGTGAGTGGATGTGTCCTCACTTCGGAATCGAAGTCTATAAGTACGTGGAGGCTGAGGCATGACGGAGAGAACGCTGGTCAAAGGAAACGAAGCGGTTTGCTGGGGAGCCGTCAACGCAGGGGTGGACGCCTTCTTCGGCTATCCTATCACGCCGCAGAACGAAGTGATCGAGTGGTTTGCCAGCGAGCTGCCGAAAAGTGGAAAGGTCTTCGTTCAATCACAATCGGAGAACGGTGCGATCATGATGGTCTACGGCGGGGCGGCCGCCGGGTTCCGGGTGATGACATCCACGGCCGGCCCGGGCTGGAGCCTGATGCAGGAAGGGATGTCCCATCTGGCGGCAGCGGATGTGCCGTGCGTAATCGTGATCACTCAGCGGGGCGGCCCGGGGCAGGGAAGCATCCGTCACGCCCAGATGGACTATAACAACGTCACTCGCGGCGGTGGGGCGGGAGGCTACAAGAACATCGTGCTGGCTCCCAACTCTGTTCAGGAGATTCACGATTTCATGCAGCTTGCCTTCCATCTGGCAGACAAGTACTGCAATCCGGTGCTCGTCCTCTCCGATGGCGTCATCGGACTCATCTTGGAAGCGGTTGAGCTGAAGCCACTGGAGTTCGAGCCGCTCCCGGAAAAAGAGTGGGCCGTCAAGGGACGGGACACTCACCCGGAGGAAATGATGCGCCGGTTCATTCATTCCTCACCGGCGAGTGGCAAGTTCCGCGAAGGCTACTTCCACTATGGGGCCTGGCTGGAACATATGGATCAGAGGCATCATCAAATGGCCGAAGCCGAAGTCCGTAGCGAAACCTACCAGGCCGACGATGCGGAACTGATGATCGTTGCCTTCGGTTATGTATCACGCGTCTGCACCGAGGCAATCAATCGAGCCAGGGCCGAGGGATTGAAGGTCGGGCTGCTGCGGCCTATCACGTTATGGCCACTGGATTCCCAGGCCATCAGGGAACAGGCCGATAAGGGACGCAAGATACTGGTGATCGAAGACAACCTAGGCCAGCTAGTCGATGACGTCAAATGCGCTGTCGAGGGGAAGACGGAAGTCCACTTCCTCGGCATGCTGAGCAGACACATGCCGACGGACGGCGGAATGATCATGCCGGGCAGAGTCCTGGAGGAGATACGGAGGATACTATGAGTGGAGAAACTGCAACCAAAGTCAGGGTCACCGGGCTGAAGCGGTCTTTCTTTGTTCCTTTAATTGGGTGTCCAGGCTGCCAGCATCCGATTGTGTCACGGACGGTTGGCGAGGTTCTTGAGGAGATGGAGGTGGATGGTTCGACTGTCGTGATCACCGGGATCGGCTGCGCCGCCGGGATCGCCACGCTGAACCTTGATACCGTGCTTGGCTCCCACGGGGGAGCGCCGGATACGGCTACGGCCATTAAACGGCTTCGACCAGAATGCATGGTAGTCACCATGCAGGGTGATGGCGACTGCATCGCTATCGGAGCTGGATCGTTTATCGGCGCCATGACGCGCGGTGAAAATATCACCATCATCATGTCGAACAACACCAACTACGGAACGACGGGCGGTCAGACGGCGCCCACCACGCTCCTCGGGCAAAAAACATCCACGAGCCCGGAGGGCCGGGATCCTCTGCGAGAGGGATATCCGGTGCACGTCGCTGAACTCGCTGCCACCTTCCAGGGCGTTGCATACAGTGCTCGAGGTGCAGTGAATACGGCGGCCAACTATCAGCATACTAAGAAGTACATCAGGAACGCCTTTCAAAAACAGCAGGAGGGGGCAGGTTTGAGCTTCGTCGAAGTCCTGTCCGCTTGCCCACCCAACTGGCGCATGGAACCCACGGAATGCCTGAACTGGATCACGGATAAAATGATCCCTGAGTTCCCGCTGGGCGAATTCAAGAACAGCTCCAAGACCGGTTGACTATCGGGCCCCAAGCAGAAGGAGAACTTAC
Organism: uncultured Ignavibacteriales bacterium; assembly: GCA_964531495.1. GTDB lineage: Bacteria > Zixibacteria > MSB-5A5 > GN15 > FEB-12 > DAOSXA01. The sequence goes on along the minus strand of CAZHDS010000235.1, from coordinate 43 downwards.
AATGGAAAATGAAACATCTAAGGCTGAACTAATCGTCGCCGGA
>CAZHDS010000234.1:0-4831 GCA_964531495.1 uncultured Ignavibacteriales bacterium | reverse complement strand
AGTGGTGGAATTGGTAGACACGCTGGATTTAGGATCCAGTTCCGAGAGGAATGGGGGTTCGAGTCCCCCCTTTCGCAGGTAGCATAGCTACTCTTTTTGGGTACCGCGGGCGGTGCCGTCCTGAGCTCGGCGAAGGGTCCAAGGGTCGCAAGCAAGCGGTTGGCGTCTGGTTCGACTCCGCTCACCATGACGCCTTGGTGCAGCGCCCCGTCCTTTGTGGCGGGATATTCAGACCCGCTGGGATCCCACAGCACCCTCCTGGTGGGGCTAGCTGTGGGGCACCGGGCGAAGAGAAGATGGATCCCCGCTTTCGCGGGGATGACGTACGGAGCGGGGATGACGTACGGAGCGGGGATGACGTACGGAGCGGGGATGACGTGGTGTGAGTGTCGGTTGACTCGTCAGGACCACAAGGGTCCTGACCTGCAGATGGGATGACTCGCCGCAAAAAGGTGGCAATCAGTCAGGTTTTGGTGAACTTGACGCCGTAATTCGAAGTTTGAGATGTCAGGACCAAGATGATCCTGACTTGTGGTTAAGAAAAAGCGACCCCTGTCGCCGGGAGAAAATCGAAGTGAAAGTAGCCGTTACCGAAGGTGCTGGGCTGGTTCGCCAGGTGAGCGTGGAAATCCCCAGTGAGACAGTCAAGAGCGAACTCGATAAGAAGTTTGCCGAAGTTCGCAAGAATGTCGATGTCAAGGGCTTCCGAAAAGGGAAAGTCCCGATGGATCGCATCATGACCATGTATGGCGACGCGGTCAAGGCGGATGTGGTCGAGGAGATAATCCGCACCACCTATCCGCAGGCGGTCAAGCAGGAAGACCTGCGTGTTGCGGCGCATCCGACCGTCACCGAGGCTGATTTCACCGACGACGGCGGCTTTGCCTACACGGCTGAAGTCGAAGTCTTTCCCGTGATAGAAACAGTCAACACCGAAGGCCTAGAAGCCAATGTCCCGGACGTCACTATCGGTGACAAGGAAGTTGATGAATTCGTTGGTGTGATGCTCAAGCGTTCCGCCGACGAGCGCCCCGTCGACCGCGCCATTTCTAAAGACGATCTGGTTTCGCTCGATCTCAAAAAACTCGAAGACCCTAAGGGTGCTCTTGATCAGGACGATTTTCTCGATCAGCAGATTGATCTCGACAATCCCAATACGGTGCGCGAATTCAAGGACGAGTTGCCCGGCCACAAAGCCGGGGATGAGTTCGATATTACTATCACCTACCCGGATGATTACGCTGACAAGCGTTTTGCCGGTTCGGCCATCAAGTACGCCCTCTCAATCAAAGAAGTCAAAGAGCGCGTCCTGCCGGAGTTCAACGATGCCTTCGCCAAAACGTCCGGTTATGCCGAAACTGCTCTGGAGTTGCGCTTGAATGTGCGTAAGGAACTTGAGGAGCGGGTCAAGGCCGACCAGGACCGGGCCATTCGGGGGCAGTTGATCGATTCCCTCTGCAGTCGCAACGAGATCCAGGTGCCGGAGGCGCTGCTGGAACATTATTTGAAGAACGTTTTCGAGGATTTCAAGAAGCGCTACGATGATGTCAAGGAAGAGGATATCCGGGAGAACTATCGCGAGGTGGGGCTCAAGACAATTCGCTGGAATATGCTGTATCAGAAATTGTCCGAGCAAGAAAAGATTGAAGTTTTGCAGGCCGATACCGAAAAACGGATTAAGAAGTTTGCTGACAACTACGGCATGACTTTGGAGCAGGCCAAAAAGGCCCTGGCCGAGTCGGGCAATATCTCTGATATCCGCGACTCGATCCTCGAGGAGAAAATCCTCGACTTCCTGGCTGAAAAGGCCAGCGTGACGTTGGTCAAGGGAGAAGAGAAGAAGTCGTAAACGCCTTTCAGAAGGACACCTGGCAAGGGATAGCAATTATGGATAAGATGCCTCAGAATTACTTGGTACCGATGGTTGTCGAACAGACCGGACGCGGCGAGCGCGCTTATGATATTTTCAGCCGGTTGCTCAAGGATCGCATTATTTTTATCGGTTCGCCTATCGACGATCAGGTCGCCAATCTGGTCATAGCTCAAATGCTGTTCCTGGAGGCGGAAGACCCTGAAAAGGATATCTTCATCTATATCAATTCACCCGGTGGATCGGTTACGGCCGGAATGGCGATGTACGATACGATGCAGTTCATCAAGCCGGACGTGGCCACGATGTGTATGGGGATTGCGGCCTCGATGGGGGCCTTCCTGCTGGCCGCCGGCACCAAGGGCAAGCGGGCGGCGCTGCCTAACAGCCGGGTGATGATCCACCAGCCGATGGCCGGTACTCAGGGCCAGGTGTCAGATATCGTGATCATGACGGAAGAATTTACGCGGACCAAAAAACGCCTCAATGAGCTGCTGGTGTTTCACACCGGTCAGGATCTGGCGATAATCGAAAAAGATACCGATCGCAACAACTTCATGTCGCCGCAAGAGGCCCAGAAGTACGGTATAATCGATAAGGTCTACGAGTTCGATCGTAGCAAATAGTACTGGACCATGAGGGTGCTTCTGGCACCAAGAACGGTCCGGGCAAGTATTCGGCTGTTAAGGATATAGGAAATCCGGAGGCGGCTTTGTCAGACAAATCGGATCAGACCCAACGTCCCCAACACTGCTCATTCTGCGGCAAACCCGCCGGTCAGACCGGGCGCCTATTCTCAGGGCACAAGGCGTATATCTGCGATAGTTGTGTGGAGTTATGCGCCGACATCCTCGAAACATCGGCTGATACCGAACAACTGGATGATCTTCCTGCACCACCAACGCCAGCCGAGATCAAAAATTTTCTCGATCAGTACGTAATCGGCCAGGAGGGTCCCAAACGGACCGTCGCCGTTTCCGTCTACAATCACTACAAGCGCCTTTCGGCCCTGGCCAAAACCCGCGCTGCCGGTAAGAAAGAGGATGACGATGGCGTCGAGTTGGAGAAATCTAACATTCTCCTGCTCGGACCCACCGGGACCGGCAAGACTCTGATCGCTCGCACGCTGGCCCGTTTTCTCGATGTACCCTTCACCATCGCCGATGCAACTGTCCTGACCGAAGCCGGCTATGTGGGTGAGGATGTCGAGAATATTCTGGTACGTCTATTCCACGCCGCCGATTTCAATCCGCAAAAAGCTGAACGCGGAATCATATACATCGATGAGCTTGACAAAATCGCTCGCAAGAACGGCAATCCCTCGATCACGCGCGATGTCTCCGGCGAAGGTGTCCAGCAGGGTCTGCTGAAGATTCTCGAAGGTACCGTCGCCAGCATCCCGCCCAAGGGGGGACGCAAACATCCCGAGCAAGCCTTTGTGCAAATCAACACGACCAACATCCTGTTTATCTGCGGTGGTGCTTTCGATGGTCTCGACCAGGTGATCGCGCGTCGCATGGGGAAGAAGACGGTTGGGTTCGAATCGGAGAAGCGCTTTGTCGATCATGAGTCGGCGGAGATTTACGATCACGTTCTCCCGGCCGATCTGATCGAGTTCGGCCTGATTCCGGAACTGGTCGGCCGCTTGCCGGTGGCCACTGCTCTGCGGCCGTTGGATGAAGCTGCCTTGATGTCTATCCTGACCAAGCCGAAGAACGCCCTGACGAAGCAGTATGCCAAGTTGATGAAGATGGAAGGTATCGAGCTTCGCTTCGAGCAGGATGCGTTGGTGGCCGCTGTCAAGATCGCCCAGGACCGCAAGACCGGGGCCCGAGCGCTGCGATCGATTCTCGAAAAGGCGATGCTCGATGTTATGTACGATGCTCCTTCGATGCCGGAAATCACCGAAGTAATCGTGACAGCTGCGACCATCACCGATGGCGCCAAGCCGAAAATCATCACCGCCGCCGAAAAGAAGCAAGCGGGGTAGGCGTACAGAAGCGTTTTCGGCAATCGGCAGACCACGCTCACGCCGGGGCAAACTCTTCGTATCAACAGAAGGCGACGGTGCCGCTTTTATCGCTGGATTTTTGACGTTCAGCCGATATATTCTGAGCCATGAGCAACAATACTCTCGATCGCATAAAAGCCGGGGAGTTTTTCCTGATCGCCGGGCCATGCGTCATCGAATCCGAGAAACTCTGCCTCCAAGTGGCTGAAACGGTCGCCGAACTGGCTGCGAGATACGATCTTCCGTTCATATTCAAGAGTTCGTACAAGAAGGCCAACCGGACCTCGGCTGGCTCACCCACCGGGCCAGGCCTCGACGATGGCCTAGAAATCCTTGATGCCGTAAGGAGCAGGCTATGCCTGCCGGTGCTGACTGATGTTCATGAGACTTCCGAGGTTGCTTCGGTCGCCGATGTCGCCGATGTGCTCCAGATTCCTGCGTTCCTATCCCGCCAGACAGATCTTATCGTGAAGGCGGCCGCGACCGGCAAGTGGATCAATATCAAGAAGGGCCAGTTCATGGCTCCGGACGATATGACCAAGGCGATCGGCAAGGCCAATTCCGACAAGATCATGCTCACCGAGCGGGGATCATGTTTTGGCTATCACAATCTGGTTGTCGATTTCCGCTCCTTCCTGATCATGAAAGAAAACAAGTTACCGGTCGTTTTTGACGCTACCCACTCTCTGCAGTTGCCGAGCGGAGGGGCTGGCGTATCATCCGGGCAACCACAGTACGTGATTCCGATGGCCAGGGCTGCGACGGCGATCGGAGTCGATGGTCTGTTTGTCGAAACTCATCCCAAGCCAAGCGAAGCCTGGTCCGATGCCGAGGCGATGTTGCCGCTGGATCAGATGCCCAAATTGCTGGAAGAAGTCAACCGCGTTCGTCAGTCACTTTTTGGAAAGTAGTCATACTCATGCTAACCCAAGACCAACTCCGCGACCGTC
>CAZHDS010000233.1:0-4857 GCA_964531495.1 uncultured Ignavibacteriales bacterium | reverse complement strand
TGTTCGATGAGATAGTGGAGATCCCGCCAGTCAATACAGCAATCACCATTGACGTCGGCGTTGGCCGCGTTGGGTGATGGCGGGCCACCACGGTACAGGAAGTCAATCAGCCAGATCAGGTCAACGATGTTTGCCATTACACCATCCCCATTAATGTCTCCGGGGAGTTGGAAGTCACACGAGTCACAGGGATTTGGCGTACACGAGGTACCATCGCCCTCGTAGAGACCACCCATTGCGGCGCAATCGGCTGCGTTCATGGTGTAGCAATTGCCGAAGGTATCGCAACAGGCGCCGTCCTCAATGACAACCGGTTCGCCCGTGATTACGAATGACAGATCCAGCGATTCGCCAGGTCCAGGTACTTTTGGACGGCACTCATGGGCGATGAAGCCGCCTGGAACAAAAAAGTTGTAACCACGGATATCGATAGAGACCCACTCCGGGTTGTACATTGGTATCTCATAGGGGAGTGAATAGTGGCCTTCGGCCATATCGCCGGCGAAAAGCACTTCACGGCCAATGAATAGATCCTCGTCTTCGCCCGGCAACGGCGGCCGGTCGGGCTCACCCATATAGGCCCAGTTGTCGGTTGACCAGTTGACCGCGATTTCTACCCATTGGGGACCAGGGACCCAGGGGAAGATATCTAACTCGATGACCCCAGTTTTGTAGCGCGAAGTGTCAAAAGGATGATCGTAGAACCAGATATTCCACCAGTCATACCACGGATAATAATACCAGCCCTGACCGAATGCTTCGTCACCGTGACCGTCGATGACTTCGCCGCTCTCATCCATTATGACGTAGAAGTTGTTGGTCAACGTATCCCAAGCTCCACTGCCGGGCTCATACAGCTCTTGCCAGAAGTTACCGCCAGTGGAATCCCAGACGGCGTCGTCGTTCCAATGATTCTCGGTCGACTTCCAGCCCCATTTGAAGGCTTCGTCGGCGACAAAAGTCTCGATTCCCAACCAATATACAGTTCCTGAATCCTGCCAGAACCACTGAGTTGAATCCAGGCAAATGTCGTACTGCCAGTACATCTGAATGGAGTTGGGGATGACTATTCCACCGCCCGCAGCGTTCGGGTTGTACCAGCCTTCGAGCGATGCCGGTTCATAGCCGGTCACATCATCGGCCGGGACCTCACCAAACCAGAGTTCCGGTCCGGGCATGCTGTAGCCGGTTGGACTTTGGTCAGCTGGAATATCCTCATAGATGGTTATATTGAACTGTAGGATATCACCGATCAGGTCATCCTTCCAGCCACCCCAGAAGTGAATGCCCTGCACCCAACCGGTCTCGGAGCACATCCAGTCATCAGCCAACTGTACCGGCGATGTGGCACAGACATCCCAGCCCATAGTGTCGGGCAGCTGTGGGAAATGCATCTTGTAGGGATCGCCCGGTTGCCAGTTGCAGGTATCGACGCAATTGGGTGAGTCCGTATCGCCGTTGACCCACCACATGGCGTAGCCCACACCCCAGAGAAGGCTCTGATGCTGTGGCAACCAAGCACCGGTTCCCGTAGTATCAACCCAGACGTCGCAGGTGTCAACGTAAGGCTCTTCCCACAGGATCGACGGCAGCTGGGTGCCGACCCCCCCGCCGTACTCCACGCCCACAAAAACAGGTCCGTCTACGCAACAGGGTGCGTCGAAGATCACTGACCCGATGGTCGGATACGCGAATGAAGCTGCGTCGCAAACCCAATATTGGCGGCAGAGTTCCGTCGCTGGGTAGTAGCAGGTGTCGGGCAGGGTATCTTGCAGTTCGGCCTCCCAGACAATAACGGCCAGCGTGCACGGCATAGTCCCGCCGGTATAGTCATAGAGCGAAAAATCCAGCGAAGTGATTTCGAAGGGGTAAGTAGGAGACGTGCCACAATCATCTGGATCATAGAACTCCACGTAGCGCCAGCCTGGTTGCCAGAGGTCAAGGAAGTAGCTCTCCGGCCCGGTGTAGTTCGTCAACTGACAGGCCGCCCTTTCGGTTACCGGCGGACCCAGATACTGAATCTGATCCTCCGGAATCGGTACAACCTGCGACGGGCTCATCGCAGAGACCGCCATGAAGGCTGCCACAATCATGATCGCAGCCGCAAAAACAGTTAGGCTTCTTGAATTCACCTTCTCCTCCTAACCCGGAAGGTCCGGGAATGAAATGTATTTGTCCGATGCGTGCCAAGCCGCAATCTCAGGTGAAGACCCATGCGACCCTGAGATGCATCGCGCCGTAGGCACGACACCGGTGCCGTTTCTTTTGTAGTGCAGCTAACGTAATAGCCTGACCGTTTACACGGTCCCAAACTCTACCGTGGACTTGGCTAGGTGAAGATCAATAATGATAGCCCAGAAGTATCCCCAATTACTGCAATATGGTGCCTGAGGTGATTGCCGTCAAGCCATTTCATGGACGAGTGTGACGCGCTAGTCGATGAAGACGTAGGCTCCGTTTTCAGATCGATTGAGGTCGTCGAACAGTCGGTTTGGCGTCGCCCCAATCTCCCAGCGTGAGATAGCTATGGTGTTTTAGAACAAGGGATTACGCGCCATTCGCGAGACCCTGAGGCAGCCAAGCGAGGGCCGTCACATCCGGCTGAAGCCCAGAACCAGAAGAACTCCCGCTACGACGATCATGGCGATCCTTCCGGAAAACACCAGGCCCTCAAAACGGCGTTCATGCCAATCGCCAATGCTCCTCAGGCCCACGCCGCGCAAGACTATTACTTTCGGTACCAATGGCAAGAGAAGCAGCATTACCACTGCAATTGTCATCAAAATGGCGGTTTCCATCTGGTCTGCTCCTTTCAGTCGGTCGCATCAGGAAAAAGGGTCCCACAGCAGCAAATTCACTAAAAGTGAGCAACATTTTGGCCGTTGGTGCGTCCTGACTGACAACAGGAGCACAGATCAGACTTGCCAGGCTATACTCGATGATATTACTTGTGATTGGGTGAGCGTTCTCAGTGGTGAACCGACGGTTCGCCGGAGATGTTAGAGATCAACACATGTTAATCAAAACGATGTAGCCCTCAGTTGGCTATTGATCAGGAGTATATATGAAATTCGCCGATTCACTCGATGGCACTATCGCCACATTTGAACTGTCCGGGAAGATCATGGGCGGCGAGGAAACGACAATGTTCTACGGCCGTATTCGTGAAAACATCAATAACAACATCACGAATTTCATGATCGACCTGAAGGACGTTGTCTGGATCAACTCTGTCGGTCTCGGGATGCTCATTTCGGCCATGACGACTATCCGCAACGCTGGCGGCAGGATGGTTCTGGTCAATATTACGACCGTGGAATCGTTGCTGTCATTGACGCGCTTGATATCGGTGTTCGATACGGCTGACAGTCGCGAAGCCGGGATGAAGTTCTTCAAATAGACCGCTGCCAGCCACTTGCTCGCCACCAAGTCGGGCGGTTGATTTTGTGCCCCCCTACAACTCTTCCAGCCAGCCGGGGCGGACTTGCAGATGCGAACGCAAGTACGATGACAAACTGATGCTCTTACCGGTCAGGCCGAGTTTCTTGCGCGCGAATTCACGGTGCTTGTTGACCGTCGCAGGTGAGGTGTTCAGTTCGCTCGCGATCTCTTTCGAGCTCAAGCCCTGAGCCACCAGGCGACAGATTTCCGCCTGACGCGAGGTCAGGCCAGCGAAGCGTCTTTGGAAATCGTCGGCGTCGCTCTGGAACACCGCCTCAAGACTCTCTTCGATCTCCTTCTGTCTCTGCTTGAAACCAGGCGGTAGTTCCTCGAAGAGTTCTTTCACGATCGGTCGAATAGCCGATTCCACATTGGCATACGCTTTGGCCATGAGTGTTGTGGTGCGTGACTCCAGATGATCGAGCACCTGATGGAGCGCGGTGTTCTTATCATTGAGAGCGAGTTTCTCCGCCTCCAACTCGTGGGTGGTTCGGCGCAGCTCAGCCTCGGTCTGTTTCAGTTCGGTAATGTCATGGACCAATCCGATGAAGCTGCTGGCCTTATCTGTAGGATCGCCCTTGACAGCAACCGACAGCTCGAACCAACGGGTCCCGTCGGGATAGTCGAGTGAGTAAGTGCCCCCGGTTGATGATCCCGAACCAGAGGCCTCCGCAATCGCCGCGAGCACAACATCAGAGGCGGGCTGGGGGAGTACATCGCTAACCCGCTTGCCCATAAAATCCTTGGGATTGGTGTACAGACGCTGTGGCTCCGGCGCTCGAAATTCGAGGATGCGTCCCGTGCGGTCAGTCTCAAAGAGCATGTCTGGCAGTGCCTCCAAAGTCGCCGATAGCTGGTCGTGCAGATCGCGGAGCTTCTTCTCATCGGACCGTTTCTCGCTGATGTCGGTCAGTACACCTTCGTAGTACAGGAGCTTGCCGTCGTGATCCTTTACCGATCTGGCGTTTTCCCGGACCGTGACGAATGATCCGTCCTTGCGGACCAAATCGTATTCGACATTTCTGAGAAACCCGTCCTGCTCCAGCTGGCTCAAGAGCCGGGTCCGATCAGCCGGGTCGGCGTACAATTGTTGCACTCGGACCGATTCGCAGAATTGCACTTCGGAATCATATTCCAACATCGAAACGAGGGCCGGATTCGCCGTCAGGATATCGCCCTCGGGGGTGGTCTGATAGACGCCCTCCGAGACGTTGGCAAACAAGCCGCCGTACCGGGCCTCTGATGATCGTACCTGTCGCTCCATCCTGATCCGCTCCGGCATATCACGGATAGTCACCAGTACCGCCGGAGCTCCTTCCAGACTAATCAACTTTGCCGCGACCTCGCACGGTATGATCGTGCCATCTTTGGCCACTGCTTCCCAGAGCGACCGTCTGGGCAGCTCTCCGCCCTGCA
>CAZHDS010000232.1:0-4973 GCA_964531495.1 uncultured Ignavibacteriales bacterium | reverse complement strand
CCTGTGACATTGAGCGCGATGACGACCAGAATTACGGTTTGAGCAAGACCAAGGCTGTCTACCTTCCGCATGCGCTGGCCTACCCCGCTCGCTATGTGGTGGATCCCCAGTATGCCTCCGATCCGGCCATGAAGAAGGCCGCCGACGCTTGTCAGTACGGAGCCATTGATCTCGACATGCAACCCCGGACAGTCACTATCAAGTGTGGTGCCATTGTCTGGGCCACAGGGTGGAAGCCTTACGACGCGACCAAGATTGACAATCTTGGCTTCGGAACGGTAGACAATGTTATCACCAATGTGATCATGGAGCGCTTAGCTCCCCCCGCCGGTCCAACCGAAGGCAAGCTGATGCGTCCCTCCGACAACAAAGAGATCACCAGCGTTGGTTTCGTGCAATGCGCCGGTTCAAGAGACGAAAACCATCTGCCGTATTGTTCGGGCGTATGCTGCATGGCTTCCCTGAAGCAGGCCAACTATGTCCGGGCGCAATATCCTGATGCCGACGTACATATGTTCTATATAGACGTCCGCACACCGGGAAGGTGGGAGGACTTCTACGTCAAGCAACAGGAAGACGAAAAGTTCCATTTCCATCGTGGCAAGGTCGCCAAGGTAACCCAGGGCGACGACGGTAAGGTGATTCTGGAAGCGGAAAATACGCTGACCGGAAAAATCACCAAGACCGAAGTCGATATGGCCGTGCTGGCCACCGGTATGGTGCCGAACAACGTCGATAGTCCGCCACCGTTGGACACCAAGCTCGACGACTACGGTTTTGTGGCGCCTGGTAGTGATAACGGTGTCGTTGGTGCCGGCGTGACCTGCCGTCCGGTTGATGTCTCTGCCTCCATTCAGGAAGCCACCGGCGTTGCTCTGAAAGCTATCAACATCGCGGGAAGGAGGTAAGCCATGGATACGAAGATTGGATGCTATGTCTGCAAAGGCTGTGAAATCAGCCAATCCATAGACGTCGATGCGCTCGTTGAGCTGGCTACCAAGGAGGGCAGAGCCGCCCTTAGTAAATCCCACGATCGCCTGTGCAGTTGCGAGGGCGTGGAGCTGATCAAGAACGATATCAAAGCAGAGAGCCTTGACCGCGTGATTGTGGCCGCCTGCTCGGGACGCGTGTTCCCCGAACTGTTTGACTTTGGCCCCGACGTTTTTGTCGATCGTTCCAACCTGCGCGAGCAGGGAGTGTGGTGTCACGAGCCAAACGACGAAGATACGCAGATGCTGGCCGAGGACGCTATTCGCATGGCCTGCGCGAAGGTGGCTGTGATATCACCGCCGAAAGGATACACTGAGGATACCAGCAAAGATATCATGGTGGTCGGTGGCGGTATAACGGGAATGAATTCCGCTCTGGCCGCGGCTGACGCCGGGTACAAGGTGTTTCTGATTGAGAAGGAGGGGCAATTGGGCGGCTGGGCGACCAAGTTCGTGAAGGTCTTCCCGAAGAACCCACCCTACCAGCAACTGGAAGACTCCGGGTACGAGACCTTAATAGAGCGGGTCAATGCTCATAAGAACATCACTATCTACCTGGGCTCCACTATCAAGAAGACGGTCGGCCAGCCGGGCAAATTCGAAGTCACATTGAGTGGTGGCAACGAACTCAAGATCGGAGCTATCGTTCAAGCAACCGGTTGGCGTCCCTACGAGGCCGAGAAGCTGACGCATCTCGGTTATGGCTCCTCGCCTGACGTCGTTACCAACATCCAGGTCGAAGAGATGATGAAGAGCGGCGGTATCAAGAAACCGTCCGACGGTCAGGCTCCCAAGAGTGTGGCGTTTATCCAGTGCGCTGGCTCGCGTGATCAGGATCACCTGCCATATTGCAGTGCAGTGTGCTGTCGCGTCTCGCTCAAGCAAGCGATGTACGTGCGGGAACAGTATCCAGACAGCAAGGTGTACGTGATCTACAAAGACCTGCGTTCACCCGGCCAGTACGAGCTGTTCTACGCCCACGCTCAGAATGACGATGGCATCTTCCTGACCAAGGGTGAGATTGCCAGCGTAGTTAAGACCAACGGTAACTTGACCGTGTCCGTCACCGATACCCTGTTGGGCGATGATATTTCAGTCGAAGCCGATATGGTTGTTCTGGCTACTGGTATGGTACCCTCGGCCAAGGTCGATGGGGCTATCGGTTATCTCGATCCCGTGCCAGATCCGTCCGATGCGGTTGTCGACGAAACCCCAGCCGAAACGACCGAGGCCGAGGAAGAGGGCGACGGCAAGAGCGCTGCCTCCGGTGCCGAAGCAGGGGCTAAGATCCTCAACTTGACCTACCGTCAGGGCACTGATCTGCCAACCCTCAAGTACGGCTTCCCGGATTCTCACTTCATCTGTTTCCCCTATGAGACGCGGCGCACGGGCATTTATGCGGCCGGTCCTCTTCGGGCGCCGATGGATATGGCTACGGCGGCCGGCGATGCTTATGGCGCGGCGCTGAAGTCGATCCAGGCCGTTGAAGCGATCAGTCGCGGTGTGGCGGTTCATCCGCGCGCCGGCGATCTGACTATCCCGGATTTCTTCCTGCAACGCTGTACACAATGCAAGCGCTGTACCGAAGAGTGTCCCTTTGGAACGCTGGATGAAGATGTAAAGGGAACGCCCCTGCCTAATCCGTTCCGTTGCCGCCGCTGCGGTATCTGCATGGGCGCCTGTCCGGAGCGGATCATTTCGTTTGAGAACTACAGTGTTCTCATGATCTCCGAAATGATCAAAGCTATCTATATGCCGGATGAGTTCGATGAAAAACCGCGGATTCTCTGCTTTGTCTGTGAGAATGATGCCATGCCGGCTGTCGATATGGTTGGTGTTGAACGGATGAAGTACAATTCCATGGTTCGCATCATTCCGCTGCGTTGCCTGGGATCCATGAACACGGTTTGGATCAGTGACGCCCTGGCCAGCGGCTTTGACGGAGTCATCCTGATTGGCTGCAAAAAGGGCGAGGACTATCAATGTCACTACGTACGCGGATCGGAATTGGCCGGTACTCGCATGGATAACGTGCGGGACAAGCTCAAGCAGCTTGTTCTCGAAGAAGAGCGCGTAGAGATCCATGAACTGGCCATCACTGATTTCAAGAAGATTCCGAAAATCCTTGATGACTTCCTGGAGGTTATCGAAGGAGTCGGTCCGAATCCCTATAAGGACATGTAATCACGTGGCTCCAGCTACTTTCAGCCCCCCGATCTTCGGGGGGCTTTTTTAGGATATATTTGGTCTCGTTTGGCCGTTCAGGCTATTTGGCAAAACGAGAAGAAGAGGGGTACTTTGAAATATCCCGAATCTACTGAAAACGAATTGCAATTTCATCTGGACGCCGGTTGGGTGCCGTAATGCGTTGTTCGTCAACGTTATAGCACTGTGGCCTCGACGCCAGCGAAACGCACGGAGGTCATTTGCCAATTCAAAAGATAATGAAAAAATTCACATTTTCCCTTGACTGGACTGCCGAAAAGAATTTATTGGCTCAATGGCTTCACTTAGTGTGTGCAGTAGTCCGATAGAGGATAAATAGGATAGTATAAGTCGGAATTAATCTTTGCAGGATTTGCTGGCACCATCGAGACGCCATTATGAAGACAAGAAGACAACAGAGCGTGATCAATAGATCCTATATGAACTGAGGAGTAATGATGGCAGACGCACTACCGAAAACTCCAAAACTTGACGAACTCGAAAAGGGTGGGTGGCCAAGTTTTGTGACGGAAATCAAGATGGCAGCAGAGAAGAGCCCCATGTCGCGGGATCTGCTTGGCCAGCTGGAACAGTCCTACAATGAAAAGGTCGGTCACTGGAAGCACGGTGGCATCGTGGGCGTCATGGGTTATGGCGGCGGTGTTATCGGTCGATACTCTGACCTCCCGGACAAATGGCCGGGCGTCTCCCACTTCCATACCGTGCGTGTCAATCAGCCGGCCGGCTGGTACTACACCTCCGAGGCTCTCCGGTCTATCTGTGACATCTGGGAAAAGAGAGGCTCCGGTATGACCAACCTCCACGGTTCGACCGGCGACCTGGTCTTGCTCGGTACTACAACCGATCAGCTTGAGCCCATTTTTGACGATCTTCAGAAGATAAACTTCGACATCGGCGGTTCCGGCTCTGACTTGCGTACGCCTAGTTGCTGTTTGGGCATGTCCCGCTGTGAGTGGGCCTGCTACGACACCATGGCACTCTGTCAGGACCTGACCATGCACTACCAGGACGAACTGCATCGTCCGGCCTTCCCATACAAGTTCAAGTTCAAGATGTCTGGTTGCCCGAATGACTGCGTGGCCTCGATTGCCCGCGCCGATCTTTCGATCATTGGTACCTGGCGCGACTCTATCCAGCAGGATGACGCCGCTGTCAAGGAATACGCCGATGGTGGATTCGACATCCAGAAGGACGTCGTAGAAAACTGTCCGGCCAAGTGCATGGACTGGGATGGTACCAAGCTGCACATTGACAACAGCTACTGCGTCCGTTGTATGCACTGCATCAACGTGATGCCGAAAGCCTTGCGTCCCGGCAAAGACCGCGGTGCTACTATCCTGATCGGTTCGAAGGCTCCTATCATCGAAGGTGCTCTGCTATCCTCGGTGCTCATTCCCTTCCTGAAGCTTGAGCCGCCGTACGATGATCTTAAAGAACTCATTGATGAGATCTGGGATGTCTGGTCTGAAGAGGGTAAGGCCCGTGAGCGTGTGGGTGAGTTCATCCAGCGCGTCGGTCTGGGCAATTTCCTCGATGCTATCGGACTGGAGCCGGTCGCCGAAATGGTGTCCGCTCCTCGCGATAACCCATATGTGTTCTATGAGAATAACGATGATGGGGACGACGAATAAGTCCTCGGCACAATGGGTTTTATTAAGTGTGGAATGCAATAACAAAATATAGAGGTTAAGTCATGGCAGACGTACAAGAACGGCGGACAGACTATGGCCCGCCTCATTACGAGCAATTCTTGCCGCC
>CAZHDS010000231.1:0-4992 GCA_964531495.1 uncultured Ignavibacteriales bacterium | reverse complement strand
CGACGGCACCAGCAAAGCGCCCTTCGGCTCGATTTCGCTGGCCGTCCAACGGGCCCAGCCCGGCGATACGGTGCTTATAGGCGCCGGCGTCTACCGCGAGGCGGTCGTCATCAAAAACAGCGGCACGCCCGGCGCAAGTCGTTGCAGCGACGCGCTATACGGGAGCAACAACCACACAAACACGGCCGTCGACCAAACGATATGAAACGGCCGTGCAGGCCGCCCGGGTCTATTTTGCTTGCCACCGGCAACGATAACACCCGATCATGGGGGCTTAGGAAAGCCAGGAGTACATCCTTGAAGCAGAAATACTATCGCGATCAGCTGGCAGCTAACCGGCTAAGACAATGCTATCAAATCGCCCCGCCGCGCGTAAAGCAATACCTCCAATCCGAAATAGGCTATGTAGCCCGACATACCCACATTAGCGATCACGCCCTGGAGCTGGGGTGCGGTTATGGCCGGGCGATGCTGCCTCTAACTGGCATCATGGATATGATTATCGGCATTGATACTTCCCTCCCCAGCTTGTCCCTGGCATATGACTATCTCATTGGCAAGCACTATCACCTGGCCCTGATGAACGCCGCCGCCCTGGCTTTTGGGGACGATTGTTTCGACCTCGTCTACTGCGTTCAAAACGGGCTCTCCGCCTTTGGCGAAGACCAAGTCACCGTAGTTCGCGAGGCCGTTCGCGTCACCCGCCAAGGAGGGATAGTGCTTTTGTCGAGCTACACGGAGTCATTCTGGGAGGAACGTCTGGTCTGGTTTCGGGGGCAGGCTGAAGCTGGCCTGCTCGGTCCGATAGACGAAGCCGCCACGGGCGATGGCACCATTGTCTGTGAGGACGGTTTTCGGGCGACCACGATTACACCACATGACTTTCGACTAATCGCCAGGGAGGCGGCGGTAGACATTGAACTCGTTGAAGTTGACAGTTCCAGCCTCTTCGGCGTCATCAGAACTTGATTAGAACTGCTTGCCAAACAACCCTCTCGATCTTATTATTGATACAGAGACGCCGCCACCTGTCAGACCGGAGTAATGATGTTCTGTCCTCAGTGCCATGCCGAATACCGCGAAGGATTCGACGAATGTATCGACTGTAGTTGTCCTCTTGTCGATGAACTTCCCAGCGATTCCGAGACTGATGATCTGGAGCTGACAACTGTCTTGGTTACCGATTCTCTGGACACCGCTGAGACAGCACGCCAGTTGCTCGAGGAGGCTGGGATTGAGTTTTTCGGCAAAGGTGGCAGCTTCGATCCGGTAGCAGTAGTCTATGGCCAGATCGCCGCGCCAATACGAGTCCAGGTCTACGACGAGGATGCCGAGCAGGCGACGGCCCTCCTGGAACACCTCAATGAAGAAGTAAGTTGAGTCCCGCCGGCTTCGTTGATTAGCGGTATTACTGCCGACTCCCCAGACAGACAACATCCCCTCGACGAGTGGCCACGTAGATTCGTCCGCCGTAGCTGACCGGACTCTGAGCGATGGCGCTGCCAAGATCGCGTTCCTCAATTACTGCGCCTGTCCAGATGTCATAGACACCGACGGTGCCACGCAGACTAGCAGTAACCAGCCTATTCCCCGCCACGACTGGCGCTATCCGACTGGCCTGTCCAGTCTCCACGGACCACAACTCAGCGAAGGTTCCAGTTTCGGCGAAGTCAAGATCTGTCAGGGCAACTAGTCTGCCTGACGAGGATGCCAGTACAACGTGATCCCCCGCCGATTTCGGGGCAGACCATCGACCTCCATCCATATCCATGGTAGATATATGCAGTCCTCGGTCCTGCGCAAATTCGTGTACCGTACCATCAATACAAACGGCCCAAATTGCCTCGCGGTCACCATCGTAGGACAGGGCAACAATGGGGCAGTCACAAGGCTGGGAATTCCAGACCTCAGACCCGTCGTGGACATTCAAGGCGATTACCTGACCATCGTCTGTTCCGACAAAGACCTTGTCCTTTGTCTCAATCGGCCCCGATGATAACCGTGAGAAATCGTCCGAAGTCCATTCGATTTCCCCTGTCTGCCTGAACAGCGATGTGATAGTTCCCGATCTTGTGGCTATCAGAGTCTTACCATCCCAGTATGATGCTGTCCCAATCGGGTCGGCGGCTCCGTACCGCCACACCTCTTTGTGACGCTTCAGATCCCAGCAGACCACCCTCCCCCGCGGTGGTTCGACACCGAAAACGATCAGACTATCGAAATACAATGGCTCCGTGTGTACTACACCCTTAGTCTTGACGCGACCGAGATACTCGCCGGTCTCAAGATCAAAGAACTCAATCCGCCGCTTGGCGCTGGGTACCGCAAGCGCGCCACCATAGATACTCAGCGGACCCGACGGCTTGCTATTGAAACCGGCCTCCCAGATTATATCTAACTGGCCGTCGAACCGGTCCGCCGCAAAGTCCAACGCCTGCTCCCGACTCGCCTGTTCGTCTCTGAGATGGTACCGCTTCGCGCAGCCACTAATCAAAAGCAGCACCAACGCGATGGCAAAAAAGGATGTCGTGACACCTCGCATCAGAAATTCCATCCGAAAAAGAAGTCAAAATCGGTGCCAGGGTCTATCGTGTGAAAGTCAGTGGTCTTCGCGAAATCGAAACGAAGCTGCACCACGTAACCAAGCGCGACCCTGAAACCAGCACCATAAGAGCCCTGGAATTGATCGAACTCATCATCCCAGGCCGAGCCGGTATCGAAGAACAACGCTCCCCGAATTCCGCGGAAGTCCATTCCGCCGAAGGGTAAGCCTATGAGAAGCAAATCGATCAACGGAAAGCGCAATTCGGTCGAGCTGAACAAGACTTTTCGATTGTAGAAGGCGTGCCGAGCGTGACCGCGGAAAGACCAACTGCCGCCAAGGTAGATACGTTGCGGCTCCTCTCCCCCGGACGAATAGGCAAAAAGGCGATTAGCCAGAGCCGAATAGCGACCCAGGCGATAGTAGTGACGAACATCGGCCATCGCCAGACGATTGAACATCCTGGCGCGGTCGAGAGCCGTTGTCATGCCCAGAGTGAAGTTGTAACGACGGCCATCTATCGGGCCTGAAATATCCCAGACCGTATTGTCGTAGACCCAACTAAGATAATTGGTGACCAGGAACGCCTCCCGATCGTTGAAACGGTAGCGGCTTTCGCGATTGGAATATCTCATGACGCTGGTCAGATCAATGCGCTGGAATTTTGAGAACGGATAACTCAACAACGCCAGACCACCCGCCTGCCGCTCAAAATAGTACTTATCGAAGTCATTGTAATACTCATCGTAGAGATGAAAAAGTCCCAGCCCCCAGTTGAGTCGCCGCTCCCTATTGACATAGGTGACGCCGATATTGAACGACTGGAAAAACTCGTCCTTGGTGCGCGCCGTATTGGTCAACAACAGGTAGTAGGCTCGGTTTCCAAGCATATCGGAGAGAGCCAGTTGCACGCCTCCGAGAGAGCCGTGAACAGGATCGTAGCCGACCGTCGATTGAGCAATATCCAACGAATAATCGGTGTCATATTTGATCGCCGAGCGACCATGTTTCTGATCGACTCGCTCCGGCTGCCAGCGTTCCGGCAGGGCCGGTTCGGCGCGGGCGATCTCTGGCGTCACCTCCGGGACTTCCAAGCGATATATCTGATAGGACATGTCCTGATAGCCGGTATAGACGATGTGCTCACCATCAGCGCTGAGACGGGGATCAAAGGCTCCGGTCGCATATTGCGATAGCTGCGTCAGGACACCGTCGTGCAAGCGGTAGAGGTTTGAAGCACCATCGCGATCCGACGAAAAGTAGACTCCGGTGGTCGCACAGTCTGGAGTTTGGTCCTGATACGGCCCGTACGTCAGCTGCTTTGTCGCCCCTCCGGCCAGGTCGACTTCAAAGAGGTTCAAGGCTCCTTTGGCACCGCCAGCACAACGGTCGGAGCTGAAGACAACCCGCTCGCCATCCGAGGCGAACGTGGGATCGGCGTCATGATACATGTCATCCGTCAGGGCGACATAGTCGCCGCTCTCCTGGTCCAGCAAGTAGATATTGGTGAACCCCTCACTGGTTACGCCGGAAAACACGATCCGCTTGCCACCAGTCGACATCCGGGGTGAGCGGGCCTCCACGAGATCGGCAAATTCGTATCGTTGACTAATGCGACCCTTTTTCAAATCATAAATGTAAAGCACGTCATTGGCTTTTGATTTCGACGAAAACACGATCTGACCATCATTGTTGGCGTCGATCCCCGAGCGCAGCAAATGTAATGATTCAAAGTCACTGGACAAGCCGCCTTTTAGAAGAGTTCGCCGCCCTTTTTCTCGGACGTCGACCGGGATCATGTAGATACCCAAATAGCCCAGGCGATATCCTTTGTAGACAACGTAATCGCGCTCACCATCGCCGTCATCCCAGGTGATCGGCACACCCTTTTCCGAGAATCCGTCCTCGGTCAACTGCCGCGATTCCATCTTGGGCAGGCCCCAATCGTTCAACTCGGGATAGTACTTCTTCTTGAGATAGTACTCCCACTTACGGGATAGTTCTTTGAGATTGTCACCCAGGGTTAGCTCGACGACCCGGTCGAAATTCTTGGCTTTGTGCCAGTTGTCAAAGATCCGCGGGATCTTGTCAGAACCGTAGGTGGAGTCGATGAAATGCAGGATCGACTCCCCTAACTTATACATAAAGAACGTGCCGCGGACTTGATAGAGCCGATTGATCGACAACATGCGGTCGTTTACGACCATGTCGCGGACTGTCCTGTCGGACTCGTTATTCCACTTCTTGGACCAATACTCAGCCAGTCCTTCCGTGAACCATAAGGGCGGACTGAAAGGGCGGATGCGATTGCGACGCTCGTAGATTTCGTCGAGCCGAGAGAGCATGAAAGCATGTACCAGCTCGTGACGGATGACGTGGGCAAAATCAGCGTAACGGCCATTGAACGGCACGACCACTCGGCCCTTCATGAACTCCGTAAATCCGCCCAC
>CAZHDS010000230.1:0-5010 GCA_964531495.1 uncultured Ignavibacteriales bacterium | reverse complement strand
CCCACTCGCCGGTCTCGTCCAGTCGGGACAGTGAGCGAAGCAGGTCCAGGGTGACCCACCTCGACGCTTGGGGCTTGGGGCCGTAATCCCAGAGACCGTACTCTCCCTGCTGCTCCCGAACGAAGGCCACCAGTCCGGCCACGCGCTCGTCCTCGCCAAAGTTGACGACGACGCATTCACCGTAGCGTTTCATGGCGATCAGCTCGCAGAGTTCGGATACGAATCTCTTGATCGCGTCAGCATCACGTATTGTCGCTGGATTACAGTCATAAATGTCGAAACTGCATGCCAGACCCCAAGCCTGTTTGATGTCCTCAGAGCTGAATCTCTCCAGCTCCTCGTACGCAGTGAGCCTGGTAATGGCTCCCTCGACGGCTTCACCGGCAGCGAACATTGTTTTCACTCTTTGTCTCTCCATGCCAAGCATCTGATTGGCACCACGGGTTGGTTTCAGTAGATCACTTTTCGGCGATCTGTTGCATCAACAGGGCCAGCAGCCACCTTTCCTTATCATTTCAATTACTGATCCTTCAGATCGTTGACCAGGAGCTTCAGAAAGCATCACCTGTCAACAACCTCAGGGGGCCGAGCCGCCGGTTAGACTCTTGCCTGACTAGGTAGATATGCTCAGCCGCCATACGCGCACCCGGGCAGAACGCGGCGAGACACGAACCCCCTGAGGTTCTCATCTGTGTTAGTGAATTCTGTTTTTCGGCAACGCAACCCTATTGCCTGGGCTGCGGGGAGACGTGAATCAGGAACTGGGCCTAAAGCCGCCTTCCCCGTGTCCAGCAACGGGATCGAATGATATTGAACTCAAACTGGCGACCTTCCCAACTAGTGGTTTATCCATTTCGCTGGCATCAGTCCCTCACCGGCCCACATGCTGGTCGGGAACGGTTTCCCTTACGAAGCGCGTGAGACTGGCCACGAAGGCACTGCGCAACGATACAAACGACCTATCAACATCCTTTATGTCAGCCGCAACGCTGACAAAGGAGTAGTACCCCGAAATAAACCCGGCGATGGCAAAAGCGAGTCGGGTCAATTTGAGCTTTGAGACCGGCTCGGGTATAGACGCGTCAATCAACTTCTCCAGACTGCTGATGTATTTCACGTACGGCGTTTCCATACCGTCAAGACTGTGCTCCAACGTCAAGTCGGCGCGACCTTGTTGGAACAGGACGAAGTCCTCCCAGCGGCTACTAAAGAAATTGAGATGGGAGCCAATGATGGCGTCCAGAACTGGCTCCAAGTCCGTATGGCCAACACAATTCTTCTCCACCCGCAGCGTCAATCCTGAGAGAATGTCGGCAATGATCTGGTTGATCAAATCATCCTTGTTCTCAAAATGATAGTAGACACTGCCGCGGCCTACATCAGCCCTCTCAGCTATGTCATCGATGGTCGCTGCTATCAGGCCTTTTTCAGAAAGGACCGATCGAGCAGCATCGAGGATCTTCTTCCTGGTCCTGCTGAACTGCCGTTTCTGTCGTGACCGTTTTGGAGCGGCAGCCTTCACTTCATCTGGTTCCATTTCAGCCGCCATAATTACTGACATCTTCGCCCAATTAGACACTACCGTCATTTTCGACACTATCGTCAGATTCGACGATTTTGTCAAGACGTATTTTGCGTTTTTCGCAGTTTTTTTTCTGCTGCCATTTGGAGCGATGCAAATGCCGATTCAGCTCGAGGGCAGCTATTCTTTGACCGGGCAGAACACCCACCCACACACTGCTGATTACTCCCATATTCCTCAATCACGCAAAGTATAGCAGCACCGCTTTGGACACGGCTTGGTCGATGCTATGGGATTACATAGTGGACTTGTTTGAACCATTTGGGCTTAAATGCGTTCTTTACGTATGTTGCCAGGACTGTTAGCTGTTGCAACATAGATGCAAACAATCTATGTTCGCGAACTCACATGTTCTGTCTATTCAACTTCCAAATTGACCGTAGAAGGGATTTATATGAGTCTTGAGACTGGACATAAGCTGGGGCCGTATGAAATAATCGAGCAGGCCGGAGTCGGTGGTATGGGTGAGGTTTACAAAGCGAAGGATACCCGCCTTGACCGTACCGTTGCAATCAAAGTCCTGCCGGCTAACATCGCGTCCAATCCTGAATTCAAGGAGAGGTTTGACCGTGAAGCCAAAGCGATCTCCAGCCTGAATCATGCCCACATCTGTACCCTCTTTGATATTGGCCACGAGGATGGAGTCGATTACCTGGTCATGGAGTTCCTCGAAGGGGAGACACTCTCTGAACGACTCTCGCGCGGTCCGATCGGATATGATGAGATGCTTCAGATTTCGGTCCAGATTGCCAGTGGTTTGGACTCAGCTCACCATCAGGGATTAGTTCATCGTGATCTAAAACCGGGTAATGTCATGCTGACTTCGGAGGGAGCCAAGCTTCTGGATTTTGGACTGGCTAAGGCTCAATTCGACAATAGTCCCCAGGGGGTGACCGTCATCACCAAGACTACTCCTCTGACCGGGGCAAACACTATTCTCGGGACGATGCAATACATGGCTCCGGAGCAACTCGAAGGAAAAGAAGCGGACGCCCGCTCTGATATCTTTGCTTTCGGAGCAGTCATGTACGAAATGTCGACCGGCAAGCGTGCCTTCGAAGGAAGTTCCAGCGCCACTCTGATAGCAGCCATTATTGAGCGTGACCCGGTCTCGATTTCGGTCATAATGCCGATGACACCTCCCCTATTCGAGCGACTGGTCAAAAAGTGTTTGTCAAAAGACCCCCGTCGTCGCTGGCAATCCGCCTCGGATCTCTCCGATGAACTTCGCTGGATCTCTCAGGCCGGTTCTCAGGTCGGCTTGCCGGTTCACCTGGCGGCTCGTCGGAAATTCAAATTTGATCTCGCCCGGGCTATCGGTTTGGCCACAATCATTAGCACGCTTGCCTTGGCCTACTTGTACTATGCTGAGAGGACCAAACCAGATCTCGAGCTGCCGATTGCTCGCTACACGGTGAATATCAAACAGGGGCTGAACAATGTTTTTTGGCCACGTATCTCACCCGATGGTCAGCATATCGCTTTTCATGCTGATGATTCACTCGGTACCAATCGTATCTGGGTTCGACCGATTAACTCGCTTGAGGCATATCCGCTCCTGAATACCGAGGATGCCAACCGATTCTTCTGGTCTCCCGATGGGCAACACGTCGCTTTTTTTGTCGGCAACCAGTTGAAGCGAATTCCGATTTCCGGTGGCCAGGCTCAACTCATATGCCAGGGTCCCAACGGATCCGATGGCTGCTGGAGTACCAGCGACCTGATTATATTTGATGGAAGTTCCAATGACACGATGAAGATAGTTCCGGCCGGTGGTGGTCTGGCTCGGGCTGCCGCTCTCCCTGACTCTGCCGCTGGTGAATTGGCTTTTGCCTGGCCATGGTTTCTACCCGATGGCATTCACTTTGTATTCACCACTGGTATCCGTCAGAACAATGACAAATCCGGGCCGGTCTCCAGGATTAAGCTTGGATCAACCGAGTCAACCAGTTCTACGATCCTCTATGAGCTTGATCAACCTACCGACCGGCTCGAATACACTAATGAAGGATACATCCTCTTTGTGTCGACAGACAACTTGATGGGTCTCCCCTTTGACGCTGAGGAACTTGAGGTGACTGGCGAACCGAAACCGATCGCCATGAAAATCGGCGCCGCAGACAATACTTATGCTTTTGGCGTAACGAACAATGGAACGCTTCTGTATCACAGCAACAATCAGTCTTCACTTAGCGAGTTAGCCTGGGTGGACCGGGCCGGTGTGAAGATTGAAACCATCGGCCAACGTGGACGATACCGTGATATTACTCTCTCTCCCGATGAAACTCTATTTGCCTATTCGGCAGTTGATGAAGGGACAAGCAGCGCCGATATCTGGATTTATGATTTGAAGCGAAACGTCCCTACTCGGTTGACCTTTGAGCAGATTGTTGACGGTCGACCGACCTGGTCGCCCGGTGGGGAGGACATCTATTTCACTTCCGATCGACGCGGACAGTTTTTCGACATCCACAGAAAAGACGCCAGCGGCCAGGGTGAGGCCGAATTGGTCTATGCTACTGACAGCTCCCATTCTGTGCCGTGCGATTTCACCCCCATTGGGGATAAACTCCTCTTCATGACTTTCAACAGCAGTTGGGACATCGGTATTCTCTCACCCAATGACAGTAACAGGGTAGATATGCTGGTCAATAGTTCATTTTCTGAGATGATGCCGCGCGTGTCACCGAATGGAAAGTACGTGGCCTACGTCAGTAACGAATCAGGAAACCGGGAAGTGTACGTCAGAAAGCTCGATGGCACCGGTGGCAAGTGGCAGATTTCTACAGAGAACGCAGATAACCCTCGGTGGAATGGAACTAGCACCGAGCTGTTCTATCTGACAATGAAGGATGAGGTCATGGCAGTGAAAGTTAACACGGATGAGAACTTTGAGGCAGAAAATCCAGTCAAACTGTTCGAGCTTCGTTTTCAGTTCACTGGTAACGTAAGTTTTCCATACGATGTCACAGCCGATGGTCAGAGATTTCTGGTCAACGGGCGGCTTACAGACTCAGATCCTGGGGAGATCGTAGTCGTTCAGAACTGGGCTCAAGAATTCAAGGATCGTTGACCCGGCGTAGTTACGGGGCAGTCGGTCAGTTCACAGATAAGACCGAGACACAGGAGTAGGCGCATAACCGGTCGTAATCTAGTTATGATAGAGCGTAAGCCCTTGTTCGCTCCCAATCCCAGAGTGCCATCAGTTCCGGTCCCGGACAAGGTGATGCACACAGCATTCGAACCCTGGTCTTTGGCGAGATCCCGGTAGAAATTGTCTATCGGCAGATTGGAAGTGCGAGGATTAGGGAAGTCCATAAGTTGAAGCGCGCCGCCCAGAATGCTCAGATTTCTGTTCGGCGGGATCACGTAAACCTGGTTAGGTCTTGCTCTGACGCCATCCTTGACCTGCTCCACCTTCATCCGGG
>CAZHDS010000229.1:2385-5062 GCA_964531495.1 uncultured Ignavibacteriales bacterium | reverse complement strand
CAGCCGAAGAAGCCATAGGGCAGAACCCGCGCGTGTTGAAATCCGGCGAAATGTCTCCAGAGAACTACGCTGACCTGTGGCATACAATCTGCGCTGGGAAAGTATGGCGCGGTGAATTCCACAACAAGAAAAAGAACGGCGAGCTATATTGGGAGTCGGCCTTAATCTCGCCAGTGTTGGTCGAGAGCGGAGCCATCACACACTTCATTGCCGTAAAGGAGGACATAACCGAGCGCAAACAGATGGAAGTTTCATTGCAGGAAAAACAATCGCGGCTTGATCTTGCATTGGAATCGGCCCAGATGGGTGCGTGGCATTGGGATATCATTGAGAATAAGCGCTATTTTGATGCAAAGGTATGTCAACTTCTCGGGATAGATCCGGACCGTTTCAATGGCACTGCTGAGGAGTTTCTCGGGACGGTGCATCCAGATGACCTGGAGCCTCTCAAAGAGGCGCTGACCAGTACCATTGAAGAGGATGTCCCGTATGAACCTGTGTATCGTGCCGTATGGCCAGACGGGAGCATCCATCATATCTCGGCGCATGGCAAGTTAGTTCGCGATGATACAGGGCGGCCCGCCAGGATCATCGGCTTGATAGGAGACATCACTAAAGCCAAAGAGACCGCAAAGGTGTTGCAAGAAACGACAGATCGACTTTCACTGGCGACGAAAGCGGGCGGAGTGGGCGTTTGGGATTACGACAATGTTGACAATGTTTTATCCTGGGACGATCAGATGTTTCGTCTCTATGGGATTACAAAAGAGCAGTTCAGCAGAGACTATGAGGCATGGCATGCCAGAGTTCATCCCGAAGACCAGCAGCGATGGCACGAAGAAATCCAGCTTGCGTTGCGTGGCGAGAAGGAGTTCGACACCGAGTTTCGGGTGCTTTGGCCGGACGGAAGCGTTCACAGCATCCGGGCTCTCGCGAAAGTCGAGCGGGACGCATCCGGCAAGCCGCTTCATATGATCGGTACGAATTGGGACATTACAGCTCATAAAAAGTCGGAGAATGAATTGTTGGAGGTTAACAAACAACTTGAGCTCGCCACCTCACGAGCAAATAGCATGGCGGCCGAGGCTGAGATGGCCAATGTAGCCAAGAGCGAGTTTCTGGCCAACATGAGCCACGAGATCCGAACACCTATGAATGGTGTCGTTGGCATGACTGGGCTTCTGCTGGACACGGAATTAACGGATGACCAGCGGCGCTATGCCGATATCGTGCGCGAAAGTGGTCAGTCGTTGCTGAGTCTGATTAACGACATTCTGGACTTTTCGAAGATTGAGGCGGGTAAGCTTGATTTAGAGATTCTGGATTTTGACCTGCAGAGACTGCTGGATGATTTCGCGGCCACGCTGGCTGTACAGGCGCATGAAAAGGGGCTTGAGTTGTTTTGCGGTATGTCGACCGACGTGCCGGAATTGCTGCGGGGCGACCCGGGCCGGTTGCGGCAAATCCTAACCAACCTGACGGGGAACGCTATCAAGTTCACAGAAGCCGGCGAAGTGACTGTTGGAGTCACGGTGGAATATTCGAGCGAGGGGGGCGTCATGTTGCGTTTCTCTGTACGTGACACCGGCATAGGAATTCCTGGTGACAAAATGGGGCTGCTCTTTGACGAATTCACGCAGGTGGACGCCGCCACAACACGCAAGTTTGGTGGCACTGGCCTGGGTCTGGCTATCTCCAAACAATTGGCCGAATTGATGGGCGGAGACGTCGGCGTGACAAGTAAAGAAGGCGTGGGATCGGAATTCTGGTTCACTGCGCGTTTAGAGAAGCAATCCGACGCGATGTCTACGGAAAAGGCCCTGCCTGCTGACCTGGACAGTGTGCGAGTGCTGATTGTTGACGATAATGCTACCAGCCGTGAAATCCTGAACACACGCATGAGCTCATGGGGAATGCGGGTATCCGAAACCATTGGCGGCGAAGAGGCGCTTGTCGCCCTTTACAGTGCGCTGGATGAAAACGACCCCTTCAGGGTCGCCGTCATCGATATGCAAATGCCTGGCATGGATGGGGCTGGACTTGGGTGCGCCATAAGGGCGGATGCTTGTCTGGCGGAGATAAGGATGGTGTTGTTGAGTTCGCTGGGTCTTGCAAGGGATACCAATTGCTTTGCCGAAATAGGGTTTAGCGCGTGCCTGAGCAAACCTGTGCGTATATTGGATCTGAAAGCCGTTCTTTCTCAAGTCCTGAGCACACGCGAGGGCGATGCATCGCAGCCGCACCACATCTCTACGCCCCGCGCGCCTGGTGAAATATTGAACCCGTTAGCGGGTTGCAAGGCTAGAATTCTCCTGGCCGAGGACAACCTCACCAACCAGCAGGTGGCTCTCGGAATTCTGAAAAAATTCGGACTCACCGCTGACGCCGTTGCCAACGGAGCTGAAGCAGTCAAAGCTTTGGAATCAGTGCCCTACGATCTCGTGCTTATGGACGTACAGATGCCAAAGATGGACGGCTACGAAGCCACGGCCCGCATCCGTGATCCACATTCCCGAGTTCAGAACCACGACGTTCCCATTATTGCAATGACTGCCCATGCCATGGCTGGAGACCGTGAAAAGTGCCTGGAAGCCGGCATGAGCGACTATATTTCAAAACCGGTCGACCCCAATGCTCTGGCTGTGGCTCTCGAGAAATGGCTGCCGAAAAAACTAGA
>CAZHDS010000229.1:0-2285 GCA_964531495.1 uncultured Ignavibacteriales bacterium | reverse complement strand
AGAAGACAGAGGGCAGCCGGCTTCGCTTTCAGCTACGCCGAGCCAAGGGCAGTCAGATGACTCAAGCTCGGGGTCAACTGGCGGTGATGGGGTAATTTGCAATGAGCCAGCGAAGAAAGCAAAGGAAGAGGATGCTTCTGAATTGCCCGTTTGGGACAAAGAGGCCATGCTGGAGCGATTGATGGGTGATGAAGATTTGGGCAAGACAATTATGGAAGGTTTCTTAGGTGATATTCCTAAGCAAATCGCGAACCTTAAGCAGTATTTGAAAAATAGCGACATGCCGGGAGTTGAGCGCCAGGCACACACGATCAAGGGTGCGTCGGCCAACGTGGGCGGAGAAGTGCTGAGGGCGCTTGCATTTAAAATGGAAAAGGCGGGTAAGGCAGGAGATATGGACGCCGTTAAGGCTGATATGCAAAAGCTAGAAAAATGTTTCGATCGTCTAAAAGAAGAGGCCGATCGCCATTTGGGCTAAACCACAAAAAGGAGAACAGGTCATGAAAACACTGATTGTTGAGGACGATTTCACCAGCCGATTGTTGCTGCAGGAACTGCTGAAGGGCTATGGTCAATCTCATATTGCCATAGATGGCAAAGAGGCTGTCGATGCCGTTCGGATTGCTCTTGAAACTGACGAGCCGTACGAGCTGATATGTCTGGACATCATGATGCCTGAGATGGATGGGCAGGAAGCGCTTCGGCAAATTCGCTCGCTGGAAGAGGCGAAAGGCATTCTTTCCTCTGATGGGGCGAAGATTGTTATGACCACGGCATTGAATGATGTGAAGAACGTGAGTTCCGCGTACGGCAGCTTGTGTGATGGGTACTTAACTAAACCTATTCAGAAGGCGAAGCTTCTGGAAGAATTGCAAAAGCTTGAGCTTCTCAAATGACAGATTGAGGAAAGTAGATGAAGTTGGATTCCAAGAAGTTCTTGCTGGCCATTAATCAGTTGCCGTCGATCCCCAGCGTGATTGCCGATACACTGCGCATTGCGGACGATGAGCGGGCCTCAAGCGAGGAGATCGAATGGGTTGTGGCGCGTGATCAGGCGCTGACGACCCGTGTTCTGCGAGTTGTGAATTCAGCGGCTTTCGGGTTTTCGCGCCGGATCGAGACTCCACGTGAAGCCATCGTCATGCTGGGAATGCGGAAGCTGAAGCATGTAGTCTCTATCATGGTGGCAACAGAACTGTTCAAAAGTGACGATACAGGGCTGGTGGAGCCGCGTCAGCTCTGGTCGCATGCACTGGCGACATCACTCTGGGCGAAGCATATCATTGAGTGGAAGCAGTTATGGCATTGTGGGAGCGCCTTGACGGCGGCCTTGCTGCATGATCTGGGCATTCTCATCCTTATGCAAGAAGCCCGGGAGAGTTATCAGCCGGTGCTGGAAGAAGCCAGGAATAGCGGCCTGCCTTTGATTGATATCGAGACGAGGGAGCTCGGAACCACACACGCATTCATAGGCGGCGCACTATGCGCCAAGTGGAATCTGCCGGTGAGTGTTACGCAGCTGGTGTCTCACCATCACTCCATGGCCTCTCCGGTTGACCCGGCGCTGGGCGTTGTGATGCTGGCTAACTATATGGCGCATGCGGCTGGCGTTGGACCCTTCGTCTGGGGAAATAAACCTGATATTCCCGATGGACTACTGGGCATCTCTATAGAGTCCGGCTCGGGTCTAGCTTTCTTTCAGAAAACGAAACAGTCGATTCTGGAGCAAATCACGATATTCAATGATGCCGCTAATACATAAGAGAGGAAAATGTTTATGAAAGTTCTTATTGCCGAAGATGATTTGACCTCCAGAAGTATACTGGTTGGTTTGTTGAAAAAGCATGGCTATGACGTGGTGCCGATGGAAGATGGAGCTGATGCCTGGCGGGCTATGCAGCAACCAGACGCACCGCCTCTGGCCATCCTCGATTGGATGATGCCGAAAATGAACGGTCTAAAGGTTGTGCGTAAGATCCGCGCCAGACAAGGCGATAGACCGCCGTACATTATAATGCTAACAAGCAAAGGCGAGAAGGGTGACATAGTTGCAGGGTTGGAGGCTGGAGCAAACGACTACCTGATCAAACCATTCGACACAACTGAGTTGCTAGCCAGAATTGGCGTAGGGGTTCGCATGATAGGCCTGCAGGAACAACTTATTGGAACTAAATTCGTGCTCGATACTACGACGGACGCAGTCTACTGGATGCAGCAGGATGGCCGATTTGTAGATGTCAATGATGCTGCCTGCAAGAAACTGGGATATACCCGAGCCGAATTAC
>CAZHDS010000228.1:3366-5078 GCA_964531495.1 uncultured Ignavibacteriales bacterium | reverse complement strand
CACGCAGGACAATATCAGTCCTGGCACTGAGTACGAGTTTGTTGAGGGTTCCGTTACTGACGCCGACCTGGTCTCGAAGTTGGTCAAGCAGAACGACTACGTCGCGCACATGGCGGCCCGGAATATCATCATCTCCACTAAGAACCCGCGCAACGATTACGAAGTCAATATAGGCGGCACGCTTAACGTCCTCATGGCAGCCAAAGAGCACGGCATCGAACGGATTGTGTATACATCGTCGGCCTCGGTGTACGGCAATCCGAGAATCATTCCGATCATCGAGGAGGAAGCGCCGCACACCTTTTCGCCTTACTCAGTCTCCAAGCTCGCCGGTGAGAACTACTGCCGGGCGTTCTATGAGTCGTACGAGGTTCCGGCCACGGCGGTGCGCTACTCCAATGTCTATGGTCCCAAGCAGGATCCAAGCAATCCGTATTGTGGCGTGGTATCGAAATTCATGGAAGCGATCGATCAGGGTGTAGCGCCGCAGATTCATGGCGATGGCCAGCAGACGCGCGATTTCACTTATGTCGATGATGCGGTCGATGCCACTTTGGTGGCGATGCTATCGCCGAAATCAGAGGGCATGGTGTTTAATCTTGGCACGGGAATCGAATCGAGAATCACCGACGTGGTCGAAATCCTGGCTGACCTGATGGGTAAGGAAGTTACGCCAGTACATATAGACCGTCGTGATATCGACAATATTCGTCGCCGGGTGCTGAGCATTGAGTTGATCCGTACGCGCTTGCGCTGGCAACCTCAGGTCGGCCTGAAAGAAGGTCTTAGACGGACGGTCGCGTGGTACGAGCAGCAACGATAACGGTTGGTCCGGAATCGACTCTTGCCACTGCCCACTATTATCGAGAGAGCACGTAGTGGGGCCTGTTATCGCCCGGACCGTCGGCGGCGATAGCGGCGAACGACTGCACCGCCCAGGATTGAGATAACACCGGCAAGTCCTACCGAAGTACCATACATGCCGTAGCGGGATGTCCACGGATCGAACTCAAACACAACCTCCCTTGTTCCAGCCGGTACTTCGACCGCTCGAAAAGAGCCGTAGGCTCTGAGAAGCCGGGTTTCCCTGCCGTCGAGGTAAACCCGCCAACCGGGATGATGATTGTCTGACAAAACCAAGATTCCATTCGCCGAACAGTCCAGTCTGATCGCAATCGAATCTGGTTCATAGTGCACAACATCAGCCGTGCCAACACCTGAGTCAGTCTCGTCGATCATCAAGTCTGGTTCTTTCTCGAGGTATACTACCTCCCTCAAGTCAACATCTCCATGAAGAACCAGCCAAGGCAGCTTCTGACAATCCGGGATAACCTCATACTTCTGCACGATAAACACACGAGGGTAGCAATTATCATTTCGCAGGACTGCCTCGCACTCGAATTGGGCCACAGTGTCCAGGGGTATCGGACCGTAGGCATCGATTGCGATCGTATCCCACGTGGGAGAAATAATATACTTGGTGTTCGTCAGATTGACAAAGCGTGTGTTCATCCGGTCTCTGAAACCGACACCACCGCCAAGAGCATCATACCATGAGAGAGTCCGATTGGAAGGCCCGATTGTAGATTCGATCCCGTAGTACTGCAGACGGTATCCGTTGTGAACGTCCCAATGACCGATAGCACGAAAGGGCTTTGGTTGCTCCGACAAGTAATCAGCGACATCATTGCCAAGCAAGGTGTCATAGGCCT
>CAZHDS010000228.1:0-3356 GCA_964531495.1 uncultured Ignavibacteriales bacterium | reverse complement strand
CGGCCGTAAAATCGGAACAGGCCGGTCCAGAAGACAATCGATACTGCTGACGCGGCAAGAGATGCGAGCCAAAAACCTTGCCGTATATCGGGAAGGTTTGCCATGGCATAGGTCCATTTGAGAGGAATGTCCTCACCATCAGGCACTATGGCTGGATGAAAGAACTTCGCCCAGGTTCTGAGCAAGTCCTCGCCGAAGAACGCAAAGTGAGCCGTCAGAACCAGAAGCAACACCGGAATAGCGACCAGCAAGCTCTTAACAAGGAACGCCCGTCGATTGGACGGACCCAAGCGATCTGCGACAAGCGACTGCACCCCAGCACCACCCAGGATAGCCATGGAGAAGCAGAA
Source organism: uncultured Ignavibacteriales bacterium (assembly GCA_964531495.1). GTDB lineage: Bacteria > Zixibacteria > MSB-5A5 > GN15 > FEB-12 > DAOSXA01. The sequence goes on along the minus strand of CAZHDS010000228.1, from coordinate 3,006 downwards.
TACAAAGGAAATGGAGGATGGTCCCCGCATCGACTTCGCGAGGGGAATCAACTCGACGAAATACTTGAAAAGCGGCGTGGTATGACCGAGGGAGTAGATAAGCGCCAGCAAGCCCAACGTAGCCCACAAGTACCTCTCCTTGAAACGACCGACCGCAAGCGCTAGAACGGCGGCGAAGATAGCTATTAATCCAACGCTCTCGGAATTATCCTTCCCCGGGTTATTTCCCCAATACTTGCCAGTCCATTGCTTGCCTCCGCAAAACTCCGGCACAACATGTGACACCAACTCCTCTTCATGCATCGACCAACGCCCCGCAAACTCTTGCCCCTTCAATGAGTCAGATCTGATGGAGTGCTTGGTCAGGTGCTCATAAGCTGGGAAGAGTTGTATGGCGGAGATGCTCAGTCCAAGAATGATAGCCAACACAACCAGGGCCACTGGAACACACGCCGCTTGTTTTGAACAAGATGTTCGCCCGAGCGAGAACGTCTTCCAAATCGAGTAGAATGCGACTGTCCAGAAAATGTAGTAGGCCATCTGAACATGACCGGTCAGAACGATAATGCCCAAGAAGCCCCCCAAGATAGCTGCATCGGCTAGCCGGCGATGCTCAAAGATCCTACTCAGGTAGAGGATGACCAAAGGCAATAGTGCAGCACAGTATATCTTCCCGACGTGCCCGGGGGTGACCCATGATATGAGGCACGGCGCAAACATGTAGGTGACGGCAGCAAAGCCAGCCGCGACTTTCTTGAGTTTCAATTGGCGCGCGGCGGCATATGTAGATAGACCGGCCAGCAAATAGTGAAACAGCACGCCATAGTGAAAGCCGCGGAAAGAATCACCGATTAAATCAATCACTTGTAATGGATAGTACGTCGCCCCGTGGATAGCGCCAACAAACGGCAGGCCGCATTGAATGTATGGGCTCCATAGGGGAATATATCCGTAGGTAGCAATATTGTCCCAAAGGAACCGGCGGAAAAAAGCCCCATGGATGATCGAATCGCCACCAATCACCAGCTCATTGCCAAACAGAAATTCGCGGAAGATGATCGCCAGTCCGACTATCAGTGTCAGTCCCAATCCGACCACGAAATACCGGTCGGCTTCAAAGTCGTGATGCCAGATTGTCTTGAGCAATGCCGAGGTTCGGTCCCGGGTGGTACGCATCCAATTCAGCCTCGGCAGCACCATTCGCCACCCCCGTCGCACCAGGAGACTGGCCTGCCAAAGGACCACTGCTGCCAACATCGTAGTCGCGATCTGACTGGGAAAGAAGAGGCGCGACCCTTGCCACCTGGTAAAGCCGATCATGGCCAGGAAATATCCAACTGTCAGTCCCAGAACAAGGGCCGCATAGTACCGCCGTTTCAATATCAAGACAAGAAGCCCAATGATGGCCGCGACAAGTCCAAAATAGTGCGTGTAGAGACCTATCAGGAAGTACTCGAACCTTATCACCTGGTCTTTGTATTCCGGCAATAGAGTCCGATTCAAGTAATTGACAGCAGTCGCGTTCTCCCAAGTTAATGACAAGTAGGACTTCACCATGGCAAGGGGATGCTCCGACCATACTTGCCGAGTAGCCTGAACATCAGCCTCGTGAATGCTGAATATCGATGTCTGCGCGAACCCGTGAGCTGTGCAGTAATCTAGGTGCCACTGCTCTCGGATCTCCCGGTAGGGGCGCCCTTCTATTTTTTCCATGGCAAACGCGGCGACATTCGCCAATCCTCCGGAGCTGCCTGAGCTCATCGCCGAAATTCCATGCTTCTCGAAGTTGCGATGCATCCAGGCGGCTTCAACGACCACAATGATCAGTAGGCAGACAACGACCTTGAGAGTCAACCTAGGATCCCAGCGCCAACTTCGCCTTGCGCCGGGTTCACTCCGGGCGACCAACCACGGAATGGCGATCAGAAGCATGATCAATGGCCAGAACTGACCGATCGACCTAGTCAGTATGGCGGTGGCCGTCACTACGCTTGACATTACGAGTGGGCTCCACGCGCCTGTCCTCAAGCCTCGCAGAAGCAACAACAGCCCCAGAAGCAGCAGGAACAGAAAAACGGTGTCAGAAAGAATGAAGCAACTCAACGATATCGAAGTAGTGGAAAACAGGAAGAGGCTTCCCGCAGTCAGGGCGACCCACCGACCGAGAGAGAGCCTGACTGCGAGCAGATACACCATGCCACAGGTCGTCGCCGACATTAGCATCTGCAGCGTTATAGCGGCAAAGGCGTTCTGACCGACGACCGAGAAGACCAGCCAAAGGAAGGCAGCATATCCGAGTCCAAAGGCAAAAAGAAACCGCTCCGCATCACCTGAGACACCCAAAAAACTCCGGGCAATCTCGAGATAGTGCCAGCTGTCGGGCGACAGAGACCAATAACCCTCAACTCCGATCTGGGTCGTAGTGAAAAGGAAGAATAAGAGGCGTACCGCAAAGGCAATTATGCCGAGTGACCACACATCTCGCGCAAGCGCCCCCCCGTTGGATTGGGTCGACGTATCCGGCATCGCTTTCCTTCCTTGGAACTCGCTCTTGATTGCGGAGGCTCTCCCCGCTTGATGAATATGTACTGACGCAGATTCAATGGTCAAGAAATTTCTGGTGCCCCGAAACTGGTGGCTTGCGGACCGGATGGCCGTGCATGCGTAAGGTACCCCGGGGATAGCGGTCTATCGACCTGCCCGCAAAAAATCAGCTTGCCAAGTGGGCTAAACCGATTATCTTGTGGGCCGGTCTTTGACAATGCCGAAGTGGTGAAATTGGTAGACACGCTGCGTTCAGGGCGCAGTTCTCAATATGAGAGTGGGGGTTCGAGTCCCCCCTTCGGCAGTTGATTCTCGACTACACACTCAACTCACCACCCTACAATCGTTTACGCCTCCGCGTATTGTCGGCATGGAGCCCGCGTGTCCGTCCTGTGATCAAACGCAAGTGTGCTATTGTCAACCTTGTGAGACACTTTTCTGCGGATATTCCAGTTTCCTTCG
>CAZHDS010000227.1:0-5089 GCA_964531495.1 uncultured Ignavibacteriales bacterium | reverse complement strand
AACATTATGGCTACCCAGTCGAAGAGCCTGGACTTTGGCTCCTCGCTACTCTGCATTGGAACAGTGTTAGTTTTGGAGTGCGGCGGCTTGACGCCGCTTTCTCCGCAAGTTGGCTGATTTAAGGAATCGTAGCGCATTCCTGCACTGTCGAATGACGCGATGATCTGCCCGCCTGAGAAGGGGTCTGATCCGCCGTGGTGGCAAGGGGTAGTCCTCAGTCCGAATAGCGTTTCATTTTCTGCGCTGTAGTTTTGCCATAAGGAATGAGGGGTGGATTTCTTAGGAAACGCGGGTATTTTCGCGGTGGTTCGGCGCCAGATCTCAGAAAAGCTGATGATTCTCTCTTTTTTGGCTTGACTCTTATATGCGATAGAGATATATAGCATATCAGAACGATGAGCCCCTTATCAGAGAGCAGCAGAGTCCGGCAGCGTATCGCGCAGCTGGTACAACAGCGAGAGAGTGCGGAAAGCATCCTCTTGGGGCGGCGGGATCTGCTCAAGGGCACCGTCACCGAAGTGCAGCGCATGTGCGGAAAGCCTGGATGTAAATGCACCAAGGGCGACAAGCATGTCTGTTATCAGCTCTCGGCTAGTGTAGAGGGCCGGACCCGCACACAGAACGTGCCGCGCAAGCAGTTGGAGGTGGTCCGGCACCTGACGGGGGATTACCGTCGTTTTCGCCAGGCCCGCGCGGCATGGGTTCGACTCAATGCAGAGATCATCGAGTTAATTAACCAGTTGGAAAGCATTCGCACCATCAAGAGCATCCCTGATGAGCCCAGGCGTAAAAAAGACTAAAAAGAAACGGACCGTGTTGCGGCAAGCCGAGAAGCGGGCCGAGCGCACACGCCAAAGTCGTGAACATCCATACACGGCCTGGAAGCATCTTACGCGTAACCAGAAGGAAGTGGCCAAGCGGCTGGCTCACGGTGAGGGCTGCGATTATGTCCATGATGGCTCATGGGGGTTCTTCGATCGCTTTCTGATTTTCCTCAAAGGCGTCAAGTACCTGGCCACGCTGGACCTCGACGGCGAAGGATACAGCCGCAAAATGGTCACGGTCGCCAAGCTGTTGCTGACCTATCAGGCCCGGGTGCTCCTGGGTATTGATTCAGTGAACAAGATCCCCTATCTGCTTTTCGGGGATGTCGGGCTTCTGATGACTCTGGGATGGACGGCGAGTCAGATCAAAGAAGGCGTCTGCAAACGAGGAAAAGGCAAGCATACCGGCCCGATTCACAAGGACACTCTGCCGGACTGTCTGGCGCGACTTTCCTGCGAAGAAGTGACCCAATGCCTTAATGACGGCATTAAGCTGCTGAAGAAGATCGGGGTGAAGTTCAGTGGGGAGTTCGCCGTGGACGCTACGGACCTGAAAACTACAGAGAAGTGCAAGGGCCGGGGTGCCAAGCGTATTGAACACGAGAAACGAGATAAAGACGGCAATCGAGTGATCATTCCGGAGATCATCTATGGATTTAAGCTGCTGCTGGTCTTCGACGTGCATAACCGCTATGTGGCAGCGGCGAAGATGGTCCCAATACAGCAAAGCGAAAGCCCTCTGCTTCTGGAGCTGGTGGCGCAGGCACGCAAGAACATCGGCAGGGATGTCATCAAGCTGGTGCTGGTTGATCGCGGCTTTCTGGACGGCGGGCGATTATGGACACTGAAGCACAAGTGGGGCATTGACTTTGTGGTGCCGGCAAAGAAAAACCTGATCATCACCAATGATATTCGCGGTATGCGTGAGCTACCTGAGGACGCGAACCTGCACCGGCAGACATGGGAGACGAAGAAAGGTCTGATCAAAACCATCGGCGTTGGAGGATTCCGAACGTTTGATCAGTACCATGACCCCAAACGCAAGAGGGCGGAACCCGAAGCGATCAATGCCGTCATGGTGACGTGCTGGGACGGCAAGGACTACAAGCCGGGGAAGGAGAAAGTCTTTCTCTCATCGCTTGAGGTCAGTACGCCACGGATCATCATCGATGATTATGACCTGCGCAGCCTCATCGAGAACTGTGCCAACCGTGATCTGAAGCAAGGGTGGCTGATCAACAGGTATCCCAAGAAGGAAGAGCATGCGATCCGGGCACATGTCTTCCTGACGATAGGCATGTTCAACATGTCGCTGGCCTATCGCACCGAGCAGGGCGAAAACATCGCCGAAGAATGTATCCGTCGCTATCGCGTCAAGACCATGGCGAGGGCCAGACATAAATGCATGATCGTCTGCGGCGAGTATTACGCGATCTTCGATCTCGAAGAGCTGATGATGCTTATGGGCCAGGCGGTCCGCTGCCCCATGCGTACGGATGAAGAAGAATTCAGAAAACTGCACGGCGTCTGACAGGTGAACTGTGCCCTGATCCCTCGCCGGCGCCGAGAAATACCCCCGATGGCCCGCCACGGAACCCGAAACCACGCGAACCGGCATGGCGCGGACTGTGCCGATCTGGCTCCGCACTCTATCCGCGCTCCCTCCCGGCACGCTCTGCCACATTCGGGCATGAGTGGCGCATGCGCGCCACAAAAACCACTGCGGCCGCCGCCGGACTCCCTCTTATGGCAAAACCACAGTGCCGTCGCCGTAATCCTGGCGTATTTCGCAATCAACCGGTATTCTTCAATGCCACGCTCATTCTGCCGTCATAAGAGGCGCGAATGCTTCTGTGCACCGGAAGAATCTGACTAAAGATTTCGCGACTCACGCCGAACTACTGAACAAGGGCAAGGTAAGGGCGTGTTATATATGGATGTATCGTCAATGGCTATCAGAGCAGGCGGCGTCAGATTGGCTGTGTCAGCTCATAATCTGGCTAATACGAATACGTCTGGATTCCATGCACTACGAGCAGTTCAGGGCGAGCAGTCCGGTTCACGGGCTGCATCGGTTTACACTGTGGATACCAAAATGCCGACAGATCCGGCTTTTGAGCTGATTGAGCAGCGGTTGTCACATCGATATGTGCAGGCAAATAGTAAAGTCTTGAGGACGCAGGAAGAAATGAAGGGGGAATTGTTGGATCTGCTATGCTGACGATCGCTACATCCTTCGATTCCTCTCCCGCGAGTGAAGCGGGCGGCGCGCAGCCAACTGTAGCGCTGGGTCGCGAAGCGCGCGAATATGCTGGCCGCGCGGCGGCGCGCGATGAGGATGTGTATCATGCTTCTAACGGGCAGGAGAATGATGCGGGCGCCTATAGCCGTCGAAGCATAATGCAGAATCAAGAGGAAGAGACCGGGCTATCCCATGAAGAGAAGGAAATGGTGAAGGAGTTGCAGGCACGCGACAATGAGGTCCGTCAGCATGAGCAGGCACATGCGGCCTTGCTTGGTCCGTATATGCGTGGCGCTCCCTCATATGTATATCAGCCGGGACCTGACGGGAAAATGTATGCTGTTGGTGGCTCAGTGGCTGTAGACACTGGTAAAGAATCTACGCCGGAAGCTACGGCAATGAAGGCGCAGGTATTGAAGACGGCTGCAAGTGGAGTGAGTGATGCGTCAAGTGCGGACATGTCCGTGGCTGCCATGGCCGGGGCAATGGCAACAGAAGCCCAAGGGGAGATGACGGCGTGATGTGTCGTGTATTGGATAATGTACCCCTTCGGACAGGACGCAGGTGTATGCGATGATGAGGCAGATTTATGAGTGTGATGGGGTTGTGACGGCTGCCCTTGGGGACAAGGTGGCCAGTCGTAAAGAGCAACGCGGAGCGGATCGCGCAGGGGCGGATTCATGGTTTGCTGAGGCGCCAGATGAAAGCAGTGCGAGTATGCCCTCGAGATCTGCGTATCATGATCTGTCGTCCCATCGCATCAGAGATAAGCTGATTCAGCTGGGCTGGAATCATGAGATGATTGAGTCGACGCTTGCCGGTCTTGAAGAGGATGGAGAGTGGGCTTACCCGGAAACAGATGATAGTGACATTAAGCATATGGGCCTGTGGCTTCCCCGCAGGGAGTTCCGCATCATTCATTTCCGAGGGATGGAGGTAGGGGAGGATGGCGGCTTCTTGTAGAAGCTTCTGCAACCATGAGTCCTCTGATGCAGTTGAGACAGGATCTGGCTACGCTTGGTCTCTTGGATAAGGCGCACGATATTCATCGTGATCTAGGTGACAGAGCCGTCATTTCGTATATACGTTCAAGTTTCAGGCTTTTGAGTAAGGTCTATCATCCAGACGTAAATCCTGCGAATGCACGTCGCGCCGAATTGATGCAAGTGACGCTAAACCGTGTCAACGAAGATGTCTCCGCAATGAGTGACGAGGACCTGGTAGCCTTCGTCGGTTTCGGTACCAGAAAGAGGGGGAGCGGCAAGGAGCGTATCCTTGTGGTTGAGGATGAGGTGGGGATGCATAGGGCGCTCAGGCGTGTTTTGGGTATGGAGGGCTACGAGGTCGACATTGCTCTGAACGGACTGATGGGCTACAAGCGGTACGAAGTGTTTCAGCCGGACCTAGTCCTGACAGATGTTATCATGCCTGAGTGGGACGGGCTCGAAATGGTGGGCAAGATCCGCGACTTGAATCCAAAGATAAAAGTCATATATATGACGGGCTTTGCCGATTTTGCGTCCCTAAAGGACGACATGGAGCATGAAGCAGAATGCTATGGCTATGAGATTCTGGCTAAACCCTTCAAGGCAAGCACTTTGCTCAATGCTGTCAACCGTATGCTGGCTCATGAAGCATCTATCAGCAATGGCCTCGATATGTATGCTTGATATCGTATTGGTGAAAACCACAATATGTTGTAGTTCGAACTTGCGACGTTGCCTCATGTAGTATAGGTTTCGCATCAGCATGAAGAAATACCACAATTCACCGGAAGGACCGCACGATGAGTCCGACGAAGTGCATCAAGCACGGGTTGTGCAGTTGCTGGATTTGATCGATAAGTGTCGTTCGCTACCCATTGAACAGCAAGAGGCGCTCCGACCACTCATAGAGGAAACCCTGGAGCGCTTTAACCAACTGTCTCGTGATTCCAAGATAATTCGCGATTTTGCCGATGTTCTTGAGGATTTATTCGCGTAGAGTCGCGTATACAGTATGAGTATAGCTCTCTTTGTTTGAT
>CAZHDS010000226.1:0-5098 GCA_964531495.1 uncultured Ignavibacteriales bacterium | reverse complement strand
AGTTTTCCGGCCATAGGGGCTGAGCTTGCAGAACGATTGTTCCCAGATGAGGCGCCAGAAAGGACGAGGGCTCAAACTGTGGACACGGATCCGAGTTATGTCGAGGTGGAAAAACAGGAGGGTGCCGACCACGAGACTTACGAGAGAGTTAAAAAACAAATCAATGCTATTGCAAAAGAGGTTTCAGAAGGTAGTGATACATTGGCAGGGAAATGGCTCCGCCAGCTAGTCGAGGAACAGACTTCGGTAGCAGGAGGAGAAGAATTCGCTGTCAAGTCGCTCTGTAACATTGCCCAAATCTGCGCCGACATGTTCAGAAACGACTTTGAGATCATCTGCCTAGAAATGGCTCTGGAATTGAAACCTTTCGATGAATGGGCCCTTATCCAACACGGGGACCACTTGAAGCGCGGGGGGAACTACGAGGAAGCCTTGAAGGTGCTCGATCAGGCACGACGTTATGGTGAATCTGTCGTCGCGATTTCTTCAATCGCAGATGTCTACTCCGAGCAAGGGGACTACGAGAAGGCCATCAGCGTCTACAAAACTATTCCGGCTTGGAGTGAGACTCCGGCAGTCTTAACGGGGATTGCAGATAATCTTCGCAAGATGGGTAGAATGGATGAGTCTATCTCCACCTACGAGCAACTGAACCAGCGTGCACGACAAGGATTGCCCGGTTACGAATTCTCCGAGTCCAGAGCCCAAGCAGGTTTGGCTGAGGTAGCAAAGAGGCAAGGTAGATTCGAGGATGCCTTGCGTATTTACGAGGGCATCTTGCAGCATGAGTCGCCAGATATTCAAGACAAGCCGTTTTATAGATTAGGGCTCTGCAACGTTCTCACTCTCATGGGCTACTTCAAACGGGCGTATTCGGTTGTGGATAATGTCATCGTCGACTACCCATTCGCGAGGGAGGCCCGTTTCATGAGAGCTGCCATTCTCGGCCTAATAGGCAGAGAGACGCGTGGGCTTGAGGACGTACCAGAGGGCAAAGGCACAGGCTCAGGGCGAGAGTGGTTGGGGAGTTACTATCGTGGCCTTCTGCTTTTCAGACTCAAGCGGTACGAAGACGCTAAGAGGATTCTGGTGAGAGAACTCCCCAATACTGTTGCTGCCGGGGAAACCAGAGCTAAGCTCCGCTTGGGGGCCACCTTATGCCACCTTAGGGAAGGCAGTATTCTGGAAGCTGATGCGATCCTGTCAGACATACCTGACCTTTACAACTGTCACTTGCAGTACCTATCTTTGGTCTTAAGACTGCACTCTGCGGCACAAAAGGAAGACCGTGACATAATCGCCCGCTTGAGAAAGCAGATTGACGATTTAGACATTGTGGATTCAACACTTGGCGAGGCTGTTATGGCAATAGATAGAGGGGATCTCTCACTTGCGATCAGCTATGCCACCGACGCACTCATCAAATTGGCAGCGTGAGTCGCCCCCCGTTGCCGCTTAAAGGCCGAGCTTCAGTCTCAAGGCATAGCTGTAATCGCCATCACCACCCGGAGTGTCGGTATACTCGATTCCGTACAAGGCACCATCGATTTCCACCACACCGAAGTGCAGACCAAATCCTGCCGACGGATAACCCTGGCCAACGCCAACTCGTACCGGTAGCCACTTGACGATGTCGTACTCGGCTCCAACAAAGAATTTGTTGAAGAAACTCTCCCCTTCGACGAAAAACAGGTCGTTGATGTCCGCCGCAAAACTCAGCCGCTTGCTGGGATGGTAGCCAAAACCAAGATTGACACGAGTGATCGGGCGCCGGCTATCGATAGTCCCAATGACATCAGTGATTTTCAGACCAAGATCCGTATTGGCTGACAGTTCGTAGAGCAATCCCAGATCAACGCCAAATCCGGAGAGAGATTCTTCAATAAGCATGTCATACGCCTGGTCAATTTCCAAGTCGGAGGCGGACATCTTGATCGATGTGGCCTGATAGCGGCGGATGATCTTCACCGCTGCGCCCACGTACAGTCGGTGCGGGACGATTGTGGTCGGCAGTTCTCGGGCGTAAGCGGCGGTGAAGACATAGTCTGCGATACCCCGCATATATACGCGCGGATCAATAACACCCTTGTCTGCCCGGAAATCGACATTGGCCGCGCCGTAAGCACCAACAGCCAGACCATCGATCACTATCCCTGACTGAGGGTAAAGACCAAAGCCCATCCAGTTGTCATCGAAACGCGTCATACCCTCCAGGAGCCGATCTTGCTGCGCTCGGGTAGCCTCATCCCAGTTGTCAAAGATGTCCGTGTGGTCACCGAAGAACTGTATCATGTCAGTGATATCGGTGCCGATAGTACCCTGGAAACTGACCAGATCGAGATCCAAGTGAGAGTGCACCAGGCTGGCGGGATTGTACATGGTCGCCGAGAAGCCTCTTACCGTGGCAACACCGGCGCCCCCCATTCCCAGAGCTCGAATGTCGCGATAGTCAACACTGGGAGGGCTGGCGACAGCCGCCCCAACCACCAACAGGCAGAGAATAGTTCTTGCCAGTATGGGCCTGCAGATCCTCATCACTGTGCCCCATGCGCGATTAGCAACTCATAGGTGCCGTTGGAGTCTTCATCATAGAAACCGTCACCATCATCGTCGATACCATTGATGATCTCCTCATCGACGGCACCGTCGTCATCGTTATCCTCGACCGGATCGATGCGATAGATATGGGCGGTCAGAATCAGTTGTTCCAGAAGATCCTGAACTTCCTCGATATCCAGTCCATATTCCTCGGTCGCGATAGTCACGATGAAGCTGTACGCTTCCGCGATCACCAACGCAATATTGTCAACCAGGGAGTTGAAGGCTACAATGAGAGCCGACGGCACCGGTTCGGCCGCGACCAGTTGCTGGCCATCTTTGGAAGCAACGCTCGCGTTTCCCGCCACGTACTCGGCAAAGTTGTTAATCGTGTAGCCATCACGGTCGACGTTGTCCTGCCCCCCAATGCTGAACCAGTGATCGGTGCTGGTGATTAGGCCGTCGGAATTGGTATCGCGGAACAGCAGTAGGCCGCGTATAGTCGCGACAATCGCCAGATCGAAATCGATATCCTCACGTCCAATATCGCCACGAGAGAATCCATAGTAGATCGGAGCCAGGTCAGAGTAGACTATGCGGGCGGTTCGATAGAGATTGTTAGCCCGGTCATTGGGCCACTCCGGCCCAAAAAACGGCAATGACTGACCCGCGCTGTCGGGACTGTTCGCCACGATATCAGCCAGATCCAGGGGGTTGAAACCGGAGCCATGCATAACCGCTTTAGCGTGATAGTAACGAGCATCCGAGCTATGCGGATCTTTCTCTTTGGCCTGGGCGAATTTCGCTTCGGCGGCGGCGTACTCGCCATCGCGCATCAGCTGACGTCCTTCGTCGATGAGCGATTTGGCCGATTTCTCCGACGTCCACCCGAACAGATTACAGCCGCTCAGGATCACCGCCAAGGACAAGACAAGCGCTATCACTAATATCCGTCTCAATACCATTGATACTCCCTTGTTAGCACGCTTGGCGTGCCTGTCAGATTTCTAACCCACTCGGGGAAAGACGTTTGGGCAGCCACTGAAGCGCCTGAACTTCATGCTTCTCAAGCGACCGCCGAGCCCCGAGCGAGCAGGTACTATTAATGAGGGAGATAACGGCATATTGTCAACACAAAACACACACACGAAGCGTGTCTCTCTCCTCCGGACATACAGCGTTTTTCTTGCCCTGGCGGTCGATTTGACTTGGCGATTCTGATATCGAACCGGGCTACTGCCGCACACTGTGCATGCTCTTCCCCTTCAGGTTGGTTCCGAAAAATCCTTGCGCTGGGATCACTTGACTCCCATACTTGTTGTCAGATGAAATAGTTCCGTTGGGGGTGGCGCAAAATGGCCGCCTGAGATCATACCCCCATAGACCTGATCCGGGTAATACCGGCGTAGGGAAACGGAGATGATGGTAACATCCCCAGCCCACATGGGCACACCTATCGACTCAGGACGGAACCTTGCGAAACTCTTAAGTGCGAGGTTACTGTCATGGCATCAAAGACGCTTCTAGTCGCAATCGGGCTTCTCTGCTTGACGTTGGGAAACGCGCTCGCCCTGACCGGCGCGGTTTCTGATCAGGAGGGCCGGCCATTGGCGTCGGTCTCGGTCGTCACCAACGTCGACGGCCTGGGTACCACCAGCGACGAGGCTGGCAACTATGTCCTCAAGGATGACGACCGGATCAAGTGGGTTTCTTTTTCCTGCGTCGGGTTCGAGGCCCATCAGTACTCCGCGAAAGATTTACCCCTGGTCGTGGCATTGCAACCGACCTACATCCGAGGGAGTGATATCGTCGTGCGGGCGGGACGGGCCCGGGCCGGATTTTCGCCGGTGGCTTTCGACAATTTGTCGGAGGCGCAGATCGAACGCGACTACACCATGGGCGACTTGCCGGCGCTGATCGACGCCACACCAAACTTGTACACCTTCAGCTACTCCGGCGGAAGTCTGGGGGCCACCGAATACAAGATTCGCGGTTTCGATTCCAAGCGGATTGCCGTTTACATCGATGGCGTTCCCCTCAACGACCCGGAGGACCACACCACTTATTTCGTCGATCTGCCTGATTTTGCGGCCAATATCGAAGACATCCAGGTCCAGCGTGGCGTGGGAGCTTCGATGTATGGTGACGCTACCTTTGGAGGCTCGATCAACATCGCCTCGAGTGGCATGAAGCTGGAACGCAAGGTGAGTCTTGTCGCCGGCTACGGTCAGTATCTGTCCGATGGCAAGCGAGTCGGGGACATGCGCAAGCAGGCGGTCGAGTATAGCTCCGGTTTGATCGATGGCCGCTGGGCCCTATCAGGGCGTTATTCGAAACAATATTCTGATGGCTATCGTGAGAAAGCCTGGTGGGATGGATGGTCATACTATCTTTCCGCCTCGCGGCTGGATCCCAACATGACCACCACGCTCAATGTTTACGGCGGACCGATCAAGTACCACATGGCCTGGTACGGTCAGACACGGCCGGATCTTCAGAACAATCCGCGCTACAACCCGCTCGAGTACGAAAACCAGACTGACAATTTCAACCAACCGCA
>CAZHDS010000225.1:0-5106 GCA_964531495.1 uncultured Ignavibacteriales bacterium | reverse complement strand
ATCCCGCTGCGCGACGAAATCGAATTCGAGCAGATGCTGTGAGCACAACTATTGTGGTGAGGGCATGACCGTGGTCCCGGTATCGGACATTGGCGGTACGAGATTTGACACCCGGGTGGTCGTGGTGATCATTTTCGCTCTGCTATACGCGCCGATGATCCTCAACTACGGGATCGGATATCGGGATGGTGCTCAAATAGACCTTGAGCCATACTACTGGGCCAGTGTCGTGACTTTTGAGCAGGAGCGTTCACCCTATGGCCCGGAGGCATTTGCCGGGATAGAATCGGATCGGGAGGGCTCGGTCAACCCGTTCTGGTATCCCCCCCCAAGCCTGCTGGCTTTCTATCCGCTGTCATGGTTCAGCTATAACGTAGCCAGAATCGGTGCGTTGGTTCTGAACCATCTTCTCCTGATAGTATTCCTCTGGCTACTGGTCTTTCGTGTACTAAGGCTGAAATGGCGGCCCGCGGATGTACCTTTGCTGGTCATCACCAGCGTGTTGGCTCTGACCTATCACCCTATCCTGTCGACCATATGCCAAGGTCAGGTCAATCTTGCTGCCGGAGTGTGCCTGCTCCTGTTCTGGACCGGCTTGCGCGATGATGCTGCTCCGGCGGCAGTGGCGATACCGTTGGCACTCGCGATTCTGCTCAAGAGCTACCCAATAGCGTTCCTGGCACTGATGCTGTATCGGCGAAAGTACCGCTCATTGTCATGGACCATTGGTATGCTGGGGGCAGTTGCTCTCATTGCCTGGGCAGTGCTGCCAGCAGTGGTCTGGAGTGACTGGTTGACGAAGATAGCACCGGGCGGTGGTTATGGTGTGGCCGTTGTTGGCTTGGAGTCACCGGCAGCACCATGGAACCAGAGCCTCAACGCCCTCACCTCCCGCTTGTTCATGGACAGCTCCCACTCGGGAGCACTCTTGCCCAGTCTGGGAGCGGCCCGGCTTGTGCCTTATTTACTATCCCTGGCTGTGGTGGCAATCACGACGCTGGTTGTCGTTCGCAACCGCAGTCGGCAGCGGCCAGGCGAGAGACTTGATCTGCAGATGGCTCTAATGCTGAGCGTTCTCTTTCTGATCGCACCCTTCGCATGGGAACACCACGGCGTTTTTGTCTTGCCATCAATCCTGATCGGATTTCGCTGCTTGCTGCCAGTTTGGAAAGAGCATTTAGGACTATTTGTGCCGTTGGTGATTAGTGCTGGCATAATGACCTGCTATTTGCCGCTCCACCTGGGCAAACTTGCTTCCGGACCATTGACCCTGCTCATTTCAATCAAACTCTATGCGGTGCTGACCCTGTGGTTGGTCCTGCTGGCTATTCTGAACCAAACCGACAGGCCACAAAAAACCACCCTCGCCTGAACGAGGGTGGTTCGATAATCACTTATCAGAATCGAGCCAGGCTCGATACTATCATCGTGCCGGACAGTCGGCCGGGGCCGGACCATCCTGGAACATGAACTGAACCAGATAAATCAGGTCATCGATCTGGATATCGTCGCCCGGTACTACGTCGATTTCGTCGTAGCAATGGGCATCAGGACCTTCCTGGAACATGAAGGCAACCATGTAAATCAGGTCGGTGATAAGGATCTCCTGAGTCGGATCGTCATCCACGTTTCCACGGATTCCGATACAACAGCAGGCATCACCGACGCCGTCCACGTTGTAATCTTCCTGACCCGGATTGTCAACGAGATTACAGTTGTCACATGCATCACCAAACTCATCGGTATCCGAGTTGATCTGATCAGTATTGGCGGTGGTTAGGCAGTTATCACAAGCATCGCCAACCGTGTCCGTGTCGCCGTCCTCCTGGAGAGGATTGTCAACCGTCGGACAGTTATCACAGGCATCACCGAATTCATCAGTATCACCGTTCTCCTGGAGAGGGTTAGCGATATTGACGCAGTTGTCGGTTGCATCCGGGACGCCATCTTCGTCGGCATCCGGCAGCGGCGGAGCCAGCTCGCCATAATGGAGCAGGACACTGCTGTCGGGATCAGGAGCGAGCTGGTATTCCCAGCATACGTTGGCACCATGGTCGCTGATGACACAGAACCTGTCTTCGTCGTAGACATAGTCGCCCTCAAGCGGACCAATGTAGGCCTCTTCAGGCTCCCAGGTCTCGCCGGCATCCAGAGTCACGATCGAGAACAGAGAGTCATTGCGCTGGAAAGTCACGATAAACGTCAGGCCCGTAACGTGCTGAATGTCAGGTTTGGTTTCCGGATCGGGTGAGGCAGCCACGGCCACGGCGCTAAGGCCGGCAGCGTCGGCATTGTGTGCCCACCAGGCATAAATGTCGGTATTGGCATCGCTGGAAACCGCGCGTTCCACGACGATGACGATGTTGCCATTGTCGGCCGCCACGTGCGGGAACCTGCTATCGACGCGCTCGCCTTCGAACTGATGCGTCCAGCCACCGAGGTTAACCTCATCAGGGTCATCCCAGTTCAGCCAGTTGTCCTTGCGAATGAGCAGCTCCCACTTGGTGTCGGCGGTATTGTACCGATCGTATACGGCATAGGAATGACCCAGGACCCGATCGATCTCGCAGGTTGTGGTGGCGCAATTGGGGTAGTCAGGGAACCAACTGATGTTGGCATTACCCACCGCAGTGGTCTGATAAGATATGAAGGGACCATTGATATATTCCGGCGTCAAATACGTCGTACTAGCGACACCCGACCAAACACCATACTCCCAGACTTCCTTGGAGTCGTCAGCCGCAATATCTACCGAAATGGTGTTATGCCAGCCATTGGTGGAAAAGCCCCAGCTACCGGCTGAAAACAGGCCATAGGTGGGATCCGGATTCTGAATATCAATGACAAAGACATTACCGCTACTGGCTGCCTCCTGGGGAATCTGCGTGCCAGAGAATACTGTATCGCTGCCCCAGTAGTCGGCCGCCGGCTGGCGGAAAAAGCCGGTCCAGGATATGTATCCGATCAGATTGGCAAAGCCGTCCGTACTACCCCACCATTGAGTACTTGAATCCGCTAGAGTATCGGAAACGAAGAAATAGTCATAGGCAAAGAGCATATTGCCGGTACCATCCTCGGACAGGACGGGATTGGTATAGAGCTCCGGAACCGGAGTCGGAGGCGTATATGGAACGCTGGTAACTTCGAGGACATAGTTACCCGATTCGTCCGATGATCCATCCACAACAATGTAGTAGGTGTGCAACGTGTCAAAAATGATCGAATCGAGGTGCGAGCGAGCAACACCGCACACGGTGTTGTACTTGTTGCACGCGACCAGCGTATCGGCATCACCAGCATAAACAAAAAGCTTGGTATGGTAGTCCGACTCACAGAGACTCATCGTAACCATCTCCCACTGGTGGGGCGCGTAGGAGAAGACGACATCAGGCGAGGCTGAAACCTGAGTGCACTGCTCGTCATAGTCATCGATATAACCTACGGTTGTGCCAGAATCAAGGAACGGCAGGGCCGGAATAACGGTGGCGGAGGCAATGTCCTCGCCGCCCTGGCGGGAAGAGAAGTGGTAGACACCATCTTCGGTGATGCCAGTGCCAACCTGATTCGAGTTCGGTGTGTTGAGCACCCCCTCAATGAACTCGCCCTGCATGCTGAGATGTTGGGGCCGCTGGTCAATCTTCTGGGATTTCACTCCGACTGGGGCCGGGGCCGCCCAGGTTACCGCAATCATTGCGACAACCGCCAGCAGACAAAGGCTGACGGCAGTTAGACTTTTCCTCATGGTCATTCTCTCCACTTTGGTTTAGAGCTGTTGCTGCTATTAATCAGTACTTATATGTCCACACTATATCAATAATTACGGCCGAAGATCAGGAAACCTAATACGACCTTCGACGATCTCGCTTGTAGTCCGGATTCTGCCGTACTAGCCACAAATTGGGACTTAGTAGGCTCAATGCTGGTACACTTCTAAATATACACCATTAGCGCCGCTTGTCAATGGCTAACCTGCCATCAAGTACCGAGTTAGTCGCACAGTATTGACCCGCGCCTGCCCCGGACCGTCGCTACTTGTAGCTACGCAATCAGTTGGGCAGAGTTGCGTAGTAATTGAACAGTCTCCATTTCTATCCATGCTGAATGTCTGCATCTGAAGAAAACTCGAAAACAACCTATCAAAACCCCGCCCCGGCCGTGAGATCATAGTAGTAGACGGCTGAGACTGTCCAATCGTTCATTCCCTTATCTTACCCACCATCCACGCTCAATACCAGTCGCTTATACCGCCTTCGATGGTCACGACTGAACGTTTCTTGGAAGAAATCCGTCTTTGAGTTGTAGTCCCCTCAGACTAGACAAGCAGAGCCAACGATGAGCCCCACCGGCGCAGGAACTGTTCATCAACGGCCCTTACCCTTTTTTAGGAGGTGGATTATGCGTTCCCAGAAAGTCATTCCGTACCTGTTCCTCACGATCATGCTGATGGCCGCGGCAGCCTTCATCAATGCCGGGAGCACCGGCCAGATCAAGGGCCGTATCACCGACAAAGAAAGCGGCGAACCATTACTCGGCGCTTCTATTCAGGTTGTGGGAACCAACTTTGGGGCTATGACCGATTTCGATGGTAAGTACTCCATACGTGCTCTCGTGCCGGGCACCTACACACTCAGAATCACCAGTCTAAATTACGCGGCGGTGGAAGTCGAAAGCGTCGCAGTGAAGACGGACTTGACCACCGAAGTGAATCAGGCTCTATCCAAGCAGGCGACCGATCTTGACGTCACCATAACGGTTCAAGCTGAGCGGGACAACATCGACAAGTTCAAAACCTCCAACCAACAAACGATCACCAGGGAGGCAATCGAGAACAAGCCGGCGACGTCGGTTGATGAGTTGCTCAGTGGAGTCGCTGGCGTGGTTACGAATCAGGAGGGCGAGATATTCATCCGTGGCGGTCGCGCCGGCGAGGTCCGGTACATGACAGACGGCGTTGCCCTCGGCGATCCTCTGGGTGGTCTGGGCCAGAACGGTGCCAACTTGAAACGGGTGCCTGGCTCAATAAACCCTCCGCCTGCCCATGGTGGTAGTAGCATCGTCAATGGCGAGCCATTCGACGCCATGTTCTTCCAAAATCACGGCACTAAT
>CAZHDS010000224.1:0-5155 GCA_964531495.1 uncultured Ignavibacteriales bacterium | reverse complement strand
GTAAGGGCCGTGTCGACCAATGTACTCGCATCAGTAACCGCCGTGAGTGCGCTGTTCGTATTGAACCTCTTATGAAAGGGATTCCCTAATTCACGACAGATTGACTGCCGTAATGCCGCTCTCGTAACGGTTGCTTTAGCCATTAGTCCCGCCTCACACCAATTCCAATACTAAGATCAGCAGTGGATACATAAGTGGGTGTACCCCGACTGACAACCGCAACAAACACCTGACCCAAACTGTTTGCCCTCAAGGGAACACCTAAAGAGTTGAGAAATGCTGCCGAATTGTCATTGAAGTCCACATAATCAGAGGCGGCAACCGAAACGACTGCCTGTACTTTCACCAGATCAGCATCGGCAATATCTAAAGCGGCCTGGTCTGTAAAGGTGGTCGCACTTGGATCAGCATCAAAAAACACAACATCCAAGGCTGATTTCTGGACTGCCAGGTCTGTAACCACCAAACTATCTAAAACACCCGACTGCCTGAGAGCTACGCTGAATGTGAGCTTTCCACCGATCAGGTCTTTTGCGGCGTATGCTCCACCAGTGTCGCAGGTTGGGGCTTGACGTTCAAGTATTGTAGCCATAGTAACTCCTTATGCTGTGGGACGTAGAAGCCGTGGATCAATCTCCATCTTATGCTTCTTCCCAAAATCCTGTAGTTTTGATATAACTTTCTTTTCGTTGTGCTGCGGTCCCATCTCAGTCCCATCTGCCCCTAAACTGTAGATATCCCTGAACTCTTGATCAGCCTGTTTCTCTAGCTGCTTCTGACGGTAAACATCAGCCACTAACTTAGGAACTTCAACACTTACACCAGGAGGAAGAACCCACTGCCGATGTTTGAGTCGGATAACTTCTGCCTCCAGTGTAGGTACAATTCCACTGCCCTGTTTCATGTTGACTATTCTACCGGGGGACACAATCGTCTCGGTAGACATCTTGGAAAGGGCATCATCAAATGACATCTGATCGCTTACCGCAGTAGCAGTCGCTTCGGCATAGGCTTTCTTAGTGGCTTCAATAGCGTTGACAGCTACCTTTTCGGGGTCACTATCTCTGCGGGTTTTCTCTCTCAGTTCGGCCATTTCATCCAGCCAGTTCGCCTTGTCATTCTCCCACCGTTCAGCAGCCTTGTCATACTCATCCATCTGCCTACGAACCTGATCAAGTTCTTTAGAGAACTTATCCTGGTTATCAAGCATGGAAGCCTGACCTCGAATGATTTGCTGAAGAGCCAATCCGATCTCAACCGATTCACGATTAGGGAGTTCGGGGAAATCATCTCTCAATAAAGCCTTGACAGCCGGGTCCTCACCGACACCATCCATGCGAACAGGTTTATCGAGAGCAGCCGCTTCCGCAGCCAGGTCACGTTGAGGTGCTTTCTTCTTAGGACTCATTAGTAGCCTTCCTCTTGGTCGGTAACTTCCTGTCAAGGTTTGGGTGTCTGAACTCTTCGTAATCGCCCCGATCCTCTTCAAAGGGATACTGATCATACAGCTCAATCTGGGTCTTTGATTCCATCATAGCACCCTTCAATCCATAGACAAAAGATGCCTGGTTCTGTATATCGACCAGAAGTTTGTCATACATAGGTGCAATGTCAGTAACTTTTCCCTCTTCATTATTGGATATGATTTCTTGGAGAAGTTCTAATCGCCCTTGCATTTTCAAGCCGTTTTCTTTCTCCGCATTATACTGTCTCATGCACATGGCGTTGCGAAGTTCAAGATGCTGGCGGTATCCGACATTGATTTTCTCGTATCCATAAATACCAGATGGAGACTTCAACAGGTTACAGATGGAGGGGAGATAAACATCTACCCCCTTTCCCATTACCAGACCTATCATAAATTCAGCGTTAGCCCGTTGATAGAAATACTCAGTATCACTTTTCATCTCAAAGCCGTACATCTCTATGCGAGTGAAACCTTCAAGATAGGCCAAAGCCAGCATGTAAGCTATCGTGCTGTCGAAGTAGCGACCAAAAACCTCAATGGATTTCTCTAAGGGAAAAGCCACTGCGTTCGGGACATCGCTGTATTTGTGCTGCATATAGATCGGTTTGCCATGATCTTTCTGCAACCACTCCCAATGACCCGGATCGCTGATGTTATCCGGTCTGCTAAAATTTGCCCTGCTGTGCATCTGGAACCAACGATCCCAGCGCTTCATCCAGGGTTGAACATAAGCTTCGTTTAACCCCCATATCTCCACTGACTCATCTTCCCATGGAGCCATGTGCCGGGACGTAGGAGAAAACCCTACCATCGCTACGGTCTTAGGTTCTTTACTCTTGGTCATATTCGTTTCGTCTCCCAATATGATTTAGGGGTAGGTGTTACCCTACCCCATTGATTGTTACTTACGATGAAACCATGTCCATCGTGTAATACAAGAATGTTTCAACCACACCACCTGTCGTACCAGTCGAAACCAGAACGGACATATCAATCGTCCCGGGATCACTGTCAGCATACTGGAAGCCAAGGTTTGCGTTACCTCTGGACACACCAGCGTCGGTTGACAGAAACACAGCAGCCGTTAGAAAACGATCTGTGTCGTCACTGTCGCCAATACTGAAAGCATTTCCGGTTCCGGTAAAAGCAGTTGTCTTGTTTGCCAACACATCGACCACGGTCATACCCGGGCCAATATTGAACAAAGGAACAATCACTGCTCCGGTAGATGTGTATGTAGCGGTAGCAAAGGTTATTGTCGGTCCCTGCGCTACGAAGATCGCTCTACTTAACGCTTCAGCTACCTGCGAAGATCGTGCATGAGCTGGGGGTTTTTTCAGATCAACAGCCATTTTATCCTCCTACCGGCCACGTGAATATTGAATTAGCACTTCCATAACGCCAGCCAGTACGGGTGTACCGGAAACCGGAATGTCAATGGTCTGAGCGGCAGTATATTTCTTGCCCTCAGCATAGGCCGTGGCTGCTTTCTTGAAAGCTGCACCGGTAGCCGCCGGGTTGATCAGGGTGTCGGTACCGTAACCGTCCACATCATCGCTATCGCCCAGAGTAAAGACCACTGAAGTAGTGAAGGCCGTAGTGACCTGGGTCTTGATGTCATGGACAATGATGGAATCTTCCGGGCCTGTGACCACAACGCTGGCAAGAGTGTAATTTCCGGTAGCCGTAATCACCACGTCATTTGTGGTAGCAAAGCCAACCGTGAAGTGTTCACTCATGATTCCATGGGGTGGTCCAACGCCACTTTCGCCAACTGCGGGAATTTGAATAGCTCTAGTCATGTCAATCTCCTTTAACTATTGCTGAACACATTGGTGTGTTCCAGACTGCGAATCCAATTAGCATTCAAAATCTGGGTGTCCAATGTCATCTTCCAGGCGACAGTACCACGCTGGTTGAGGGGGTCGTCAGCACCGGCAGAACCGAGAGCTTTCATGATGATCTCAACCGGCTTGACTTTCTGACCGGTCAGAGGCTTGCCGTTGGCAGGACCACTGTCCACACTGTCCGGTGAGGTATTGGCGATGCCAACACAACCGTAGCTTTCGTAGCCGATGAACAGGGCGGAGTAAACGTCAGTCGTACCGCTGCCACCGTCAGCCCACTCACGCACGTTGCTCGAAACAAACACTTTGCAGCGCATGATACGACCAACATAACCGGAGCGCAAGGCGCTGTCGGGGGAGTCCTCTGTAAACAGGTTCACAAAGGTGGAGTCCGACATCAGTGAAGTCCAGGTGTGGGGGTGGATGATCATAACGAAATCGTCACCATCAACGGGCAGGGCGCTCTGTGCTTCGAGTTGAGCGATCTGTTTGACCACATCGATGTAGCTGATCTCATGGCCTGGGTAGGTCAATGAAGTCCGAGCGGCTGCGCCGTTGGACCAATCAATCGTTGCGCTGGCGACCAGGGTATTACGGACAAGCGTGTCAGCCGAAAGGCCACACTGCTCACCAAGAATACTGGCAGTCTCGGACACAACCGGATCGTAATTGGTCATATCGAGTTCGTCAGTGTATCCGATCCATGAACCGTACCAGGAAGGGGTTGAAGTAATAACAGTGATGGTAGGCTGAGTCTGCTCAGATGGGGTCGTACCTTCGGTCAAAGCTGTGGTCACTGCCGACAGACTTGAATAGCGCCGAAGCTCATACGAGCCGTATTTGTTCAGACGTGCCTTCATCGCCCATCGCCCATGAACCAGGCGGGGGATTGCACGAGTCAGAAGCCGCTTCTCATACATTGTTTTAACTGCGTCTGACAGAGTTGTTTGGTTTAGATTAGCCATCTTACCTTTCTCCTATGAAGGAATTATCGTTACCGGTAAGTTTTCTGACTCCACTAAACGGTAGACCTCTTCTCTACTGCCATACCTCTTTTCAAGATCAGCCCATGTGGGGGCTGCATTCGTAGCGGCGGCTGATTGAGGCGCTACCCGGGGAGCAGGTTTCTCACCAGGTTTGGTTTGCGGTTTGTCGCCAGCTTTTAGTTTGTCCAGTTCTTCCTGCAATGATTTCGTCTTTGCTTGAACTGCCGCCCAACCGGAGGCTACTAACTCATCAACTGAACCGTCTGTCTTGAGATCGCTCTTCGGAATACCCTGTTCAATAAAGAACTGAGTGTAATTCAAATGCGCTTCTTTTTCTGATAGACTTTGCTGTCGCTCCAAAAGCTCACGCTTCTGCGCCTCAGTCTGCTCCCCAGCTAACTGCTGCTGGTACTTCGCCCTATCTTCTGGCGACATGGATGTCATCCTGGCTTGCTGGAGTTCCTGCTCTAATCGTTGACGATCTGCCTCATACTGCTTACGGGCTTGGGCTGCATTCCTATCAAGAGATGATCGCAAAGCGTTTATGTCTTTCTGCGCCTTTTCTTCTACCTCTCGAAGTTTAGCCTCCCAATCAACTTGCTGGCTTCCTTCAGCCTCACTCGATCCAGTGGGGGTCGTCAGGGCCTCCCCAACACCACTGCCTTCGGTAATCGTTGCATCTTCAGCAACATCACCATCCGGTTCGGTAACTTGAAGTTCTTGTTCCATCTTTCTATTCTCCTTATAATGTACTATCTCTATTATAGGAAATGACTATACTTACGTCAAGTCATCTTCCTCTAACTGTTCCATGGCGGCTTGTATCCGTTCCATGGTCATCTGTGTCCAGCGGG
>CAZHDS010000223.1:0-5169 GCA_964531495.1 uncultured Ignavibacteriales bacterium | reverse complement strand
GAACATTCCCTCTTCGACGGCGGCATCACCGCCACCGACCACCGCAATTACCTGACCACGGAAGAAAGCACCATCGCAGATGGCACAATATGAAACACCCTTGCCAGTATACTCGGCTTCGCCCGGCACACCCAGCTTGATGGGAGTACCACCGGTGGACAGAATTACAGCCTTGGCGTGGTAAAGATCTCCGGAGGCGCATTTCACTACCCGATCGTCGCCGACCACGTATATCTCGACAACTTCGTCGGTTGCAATCTCCAGCCCAAAACCCTTGGCATGGTCGGCCATCTTCATGGCCAGATCAGCGCCCGAGATCCGTTCGAATCCGGGATAGTCTTCGACTTCCTCGGTGTTCGCAATCTGCCCCCCCACCATGTATTTTTCAATGCAAACCGTTTTGCGTTCCGCCCGGGAACCATAGAGTCCGGCTGTCAGTCCACCGGGACCAGCGCCGACGATCACGATGTCATACTGCTTCTCTTCGGCCATCTCTTCACCTCAAGTATTTCTTCAGTCCGGTGAACAAGTCCGTGGGACTGAAATCAAAAATCTCTTTCATCCGATTAATATCGCCGGTACTACCCATCTGCATCATTATCAGCTGATCACTGGTCAGCGGAGCAGGCAGAGACAGCTTCTCCATCAGGGCCACCAACGGCTTCACCAAACCCACCGGGACATGCACTACCTTCCGGTTCAGACGCAGAGCTTTCATAATGATATCGAGTATATCCAGATATTCAAGCTTTTCCGGTCCGCCTATGTCAATTCTCTGACCGTTGGCCGCCTCGCAGACGAGCGCATGACTCGCCACCGCGACCACGTCCTCAATGAACACCGGCTGCAATTGGTACTCTCCGTCTCCAATCACCGGTACAATCGGAGTTCGCCGGATCAACGACACCAGCATCGAGACAAAGCCATCCCCCGGTCCGTAGATGACTGACGGCCGCAAGATCACGAATTCGAGGCCAGATTCGGCAATCGCCTGCTCCGCGGCGAATTTGGCTTGGTGATAGCGAGACGGCGCGTCGCTGGAAGTCCCCATAGCTGACAGATATCCCAGCCATCTGACCCTGGCGCTGCGGCAGGCCTGGACCACATTCCGCGTGCCTTGAGCCACCGTCCCCTCAAAAGATGCGGTGCGGGTCTCAGCGATAACTCCGACCAGATGCCAAACAGCCTCGGCGCCGGCAAAGGCGGCTCCGAGGACCGCGATATCATCTATCGAGCCTGTGACCACAGATACTCGGGAGTCGAAGTCACTTGGGAGTCGACGACGATGCGTCAGGGCGGTGACAGAATGGCCATCCTGGAGCAACCTGTTTACCAAGTGTCGTCCGACGAAACCAGTTGCTCCGGTGACGACCACTCTCACCAGTCAATGCCCTTCTGGGCCAGGATTCCCTTCTGGTAAGGGTGCTTGATCTCGGTCATTTCGGTCACAAGATCAGCCGCCTCCTTCAGGCTATCAAGAGCATCTCGTCCAGTGATAACTACATTTTGCCCCTGAGACCGTGATGCCACGATCTCCTCCAGCTCTTCGTAGCTGACAAGGCCGAGATTCACCGCGACATTCAGTTCATCCAGAATCACCAACGGATAGTCGCCCGACTTGATTTTCTCTATCGCCAGGCGCACGCCCTTGCGAGCTGCCTCGCGATGTACTTCGATATCCTTGTCGTCATCAACTATGCCCACGAACCCTTCGCCGATAACGTGCAACTCGACCTCAGGGGCAAGTCGCTTGAGACCCTCCAGCTCGCCATATTTCCAGCTACCTTTGACGAACTGGATAAGGCATATCCGCCAGCCGTAGCCGACAGCCCTCAGGCACATCCCGAGAGCAGCGGTGGTCTTGCCCTTTCCGTCTCCGGTGTATACAATTAATAACCCGTGGGGTTTTTCTGCCTTCTTGCTGTCATCGGTCATCTTGGCTCGTCTCCTTCCGCGAGGCTATTACCGCAAGTTACAAAGCTGCAACACAATGTCAACAAAGGGAGTTCCTTGATTCGATCGTTTTTTGGTCCCCAAACAGGTCCCCAAACCTCTTGACCCAACTCGGAGATTGTGAAAAAAATAACAAAAAGTGTTTGACTGATTGGTTTTCCTTGGCTACCTTTTCGATGAAAAGATTACCATCCTGGGCTCTATAAAATGTGGTCTGGGATCCGAGAACAAAGAGCCGACGAGGGTCTGACAATATGCAGTTTACGAAGGCTGAAGAATACGGAATTCTGGGCGTGCTCCATTTGGCCTCAAAAGAAACTGGACGCGTCACTCCGCTTTCCGAAGTATCAGAAGCACGCGACATTCCGGAAAAGTTCCTGGCTAAGATATTCCAATCCCTCTCTCGCTCAGGGGTGGTTCAATCACATCGTGGCGTTCGCGGCGGCTTCTCTCTAACCAAAGCGCCTGAAGACATCAGCCTGTGCGAAATACTTGAGTCGATTCAGGGACCCTATCACCTCATGAAGTGCACCGCCAGCTCCGAAACCTGCGACAAAACCAATGCATGTGGACTGCGCAGGGTCCTGGTTGAGGCCGAAGAATGTCTTCTGAAAACGTTTGAACGGCACTCATTGGCTGACCTGACCAAGTGGGAGCAGGCACACGCCGCGCAAGACTCCGCCAAGCCCTGATATTCAACTTTTAATCAGTTTACAACAGGTGGAGATGATCTTATCTTCGGCCTTGGAATTGAAACCCGTTTCGGGAGTTTTGTCATATGCCGGTGATGCCTGATCGCTGGATAGTCGAAATGTGCGAAAAGCACAACATGATTGAGCCGTTCTCACTAGAGCAAGTACGGGAAGGTATCAGTTTCGGTCCGTCGTCATACGGGTATGACATCAGTCTGGCCGATGAGTTCAAGCTGTTTCGAGGGGGGCCGGAGGCTGAGCTCGATCCCAAGAGGGATAACTCTGATCTATTTGAAGATATCTCGGCCAACTCGATCCTTATTCCGGTCGGCTCTTTCGTGCTGGCCCGAACCAGGGAATACTTTCGCATTCCGCGCAACGTCATCACGGTTTGTTTTGGGAAGTCGACCTATGCTCGGTCGGGAGTAATCGTCAATGTGACTCCCTTCGAACCAGAGTGGGAGGGCTTCGCCACCATATCGATTTCGAACACGGCCCCGGTACCGGCTAGGATCTACGCTCATGAGGGCATCGCCCAACTGTTGTTTCTCAAGGCGGATCAGGAATGCGCCACGTCCTATCGGGACAAAAAGGGGAAGTATCAGGCACAGCAGGCTATCACGGTATCCAAGTCGGGTTGAGGGATTTGAACAACGACAACGCACGTACTTTTTCAATATTCAGTAGGAGTTTGTGATGAGTAGCAAGAAGACGGCCACGGCAGTTGAGTCGAGGCCGGCAGCGAAAGAGAGAGAACGCAAGATGGTGACCATCGATGGTAACTCGGCGGCCGCCTACGTGGCGCATGCCACCAACGAAGTGATTGCCATCTACCCGATCACGCCCTCTTCGGGCATGGGCGAAATCTCTGATGAAAAATCGGCCGACGGTCAGTGTAATATTTGGGGCGATATCCCCTCAGTGGTTGAGATGCAATCAGAAGCCGGCGCCGCCGGTGCCGTGCACGGCGCACTGACCTCCGGTGCTCTTACCACGACCTTTACCGCTTCTCAGGGCCTGCTCCTGATGATCCCGAACATGTTTAAGATCGCCGGTGAGCTAACACCGACCGTCTTCCATGTTACGGCCCGAGCCGTGGCAACTCATGCCCTATCGATTTTCGGTGACCACTCTGACGTTATGGCCACCCGTTCAACCGGTTTCGGCCTGTTGGCCTCCGGTTCGGTGCAGGAAGTGATGGACATGGCGATCATTTCTCAGGCCGCCGCTCTATCGAGCCAGCTGCCATTGGTGCATTTCTTCGATGGTTTCCGTACTTCACACGAAGAGCAGAAAATCCAGGAAATCACGTACGACGACATGCGCGACATGCTCCCTCAGGAACTTATCGATCGTCATCGCCTGCGGGCACTCTCCCCTGATCGGCCAACGATCAAGGGTACGTCCCAGAACCCTGACGTCTTCTTCGCTTCACGCGAGACCATCAACAAGTACTATGCTGCGGGACCGGGTCTGGTTCAGGCACAAATGGACAAGTTCGCTGTTCTCGTCGGCCGCCAGTACCATCTGTTTGACTACGTTGGACATCCCAAAGCTGAGCGGGTCGTGATTGTAATGGGGTCCGGCGCAGAAGCCATGCACGAGACAGCCGACACTCTCATCGCCAACGGCGAGAAGGTCGGCGTGCTCAAGGTTCGGCTGTACCGCCCATTTGATTCCCAAGCCTTCGCGGCGGCCCTGCCGAAGTCGGTCAAGAAGATCGCTGTCCTGGACCGCACCAAGGAGCCGGGTTCGGTCGGCGAGCCCCTGTACACCGACGTTCAGGCCGCCCTTGAAGAAGCCTTTGATCGCGGCTGGGATCGTCCCAGTGGCCGTCCGGTGGTTGTCGGTGGTCGTTACGGCCTGGGTTCGGCGGAATTCAATCCGCCGATGGCCAAAGCGGTCTTTGATAGCATCAAGAATGACAAGCCGAAGAACCACTTCACAGTCGGGATTGAAGACGACGTGATGAACACTTCGCTGGAACTCGATCAGAGCTTCGATATCGAAGGTGATGGTTTCCGGGCTCTGTTTTTCGGTCTGGGTTCCGACGGTACCGTTGGGGCCAACAAGAATTCGATCAAGATCATTGGTGAGAATACTGATAACTACGCTCAGGGCTACTTCGTTTATGACTCGAAGAAGGCCGGCGCAATCACGGTATCACACGTTCGTTTTGGCAAGGATGTCATCCGCAAACCGTACCTTATCCGGACCGGTCAATTCGTGGCCTGCCACAATTTCTCCTTCATGGAGAAGTACGACATGGTCGGCAAGCTGGTTGAAGGCGGTACGTTCTTGCTGAACTCGCCGTACGGTGCCGACGAAGTCTGGGATCACCTTCCCATGGAGGCCCAGAAGCAGATCATTGACAAAAAGGCTGCCTTCTGGGTCATCGATGCCCTCGCACTGGGCAAAGAACTCGGCTTAGGCGCCCGCATCAACATGATCATGCAAACCGCCTTCTTCTACATTTCCGGCATCCTGCCGCAGGATCAGGCCATCGAGGCCATTAAGAATGCCA
>CAZHDS010000222.1:0-5262 GCA_964531495.1 uncultured Ignavibacteriales bacterium | reverse complement strand
TGACGAACACTTGCAAGCACCGGCCGGTCTCGGCAAGTCGGCCTTTCCGATTGGGGGCGACCAGCGGGAGCCGGGGCAAGGGCACCGCGACGACTGCACTACCGATCACGATTGATTTCACCGATGAGCCCCACGCCACGGTCATCGTCGGGGGAACATAACGGTTATGTTCCAGCCCGAAGGGCCGCAAAACGCCGGAAGCGGCGGCGGGGGGGGGGCAGCCGACGATTCCGGCGTTTTGCGGCGCGGGTGTGGGCAGGAAAGGGGAATGTCGCATAATCGACGCCGATTATGCGACCGGTATTCCGGCAAAGCATTCTCCGGTGACGGGTCGGACGTAGTTCGACACGGCATTCCTGCCCGCTCCCGCGCGGCCCGACGATGCCCGCGGCGTGGGGCGGCGTTCGCATTACCGATCACGTTCGCTTTCACTGATAGCGGTGCCCGCATACATGATAGAGGTCGAGCTTGCTCGACTCCGATGAAGCGGAGAAGTTGGCGTGCTTCCTGGCCCTCAAAAGCAGGAAGCATGTCAACTTCGTAGCGACTCTTACGGGGGCCGTGATGTGTGCGGACAGGCTGAACCGTTCACGGCAGGACATGAAAGTTCACTTTGATGTTCTGAGCCTGGCCGCTCGCTCACGGCGGGGACTATAAATCAATACGGCGGCCGGTGAGCGCGGCGTTCACTGAATACCTGGAAGTGATCGCCGCGTTGACCGGACCGCCGTTCCTTATGGGGAGCTTGGCGGCCCGTGTGCGTACGCAGACGGGATGCAAAGCTGGGGTCTTCATGGATTGGGGAAGAACGGCATGGATTTACCGGCCACATCGGGATCGGGATATAGGGCGAGTCGCGCAGCGACGAGGATGGGAAGCGCATCGCTGCATCGAGGACGTTCATTGCTCTTGAAAAGATTTGAGCACTTTGATTTCAAGCGTTCCTGCATCGAGGCACGCAAAATAGTCATCTGTTCCGATCCATACATTTCCTTCATCATAGAACAGAACATTCACTCTGCCTCTTGATGTGACCTCTGCAACGGTGCGCTGGAGCCATGTGCCTTTCTCATTCTTGTAGACAATAAGCCCTCTCTTCTCTGTGCCGACAAAGGCGGATTCTTTTCCCAAACATACAGATGTTACAGGACTACCTGTATCATTGCTGTCCAGCAACAGATCGCTCTTTTCTTTGTTGAACTGATAGAGATCTACAGTCCCGTTGAAGTGCCCCACAAGGACACGGCTATCCGAAACGTCTACGCACGTGACGTCATCAGATGAGATACCATTTTTTGAATCGATTGATCGCCATTTCTTCTCACCAAACTGAAGAAGAAACAGACCCTTGCCATGAGAGACAAGTGATCTTACGTGTTTTGGTCGGCGCTGATCCCAACCTGATCGATGGGCGTTAATGCCTTTGCTCGGAGGCATCTCATAGGGAGAGTTATCAAAGGTAAGTTCAGAAAAACATGCAAGCAAGACATCCGACGACGCGAAGGCCCATGACCGACCATTATCTCCTGGAATCGCCAGACTATCTATTTGGCGATCCTCTCTGCTTAAGACATGAATCGATCCTTTTCGGCCGTGCACGATTGCGGCATCGCCGACTATTTTAACATCAGCAATCTGCGACACACTTGCCATGCCGATAGAGTCCAAAATCTTCCGTTTGTCACTCCCATCAACAAAAGCATTAAAATCGGACCATTCCCGCTCTGCGAATGTTCGGTAAACATCTTGCTTCTTTTCAACCGAGAGATAGTCGCATGTCGATTTATTAAACATGAAAACGCGTTTGTTAGACCATCCTAGAATGTGGTTTGTATCAACAGTGATTCTCCATGCGTGCTCGTTTCCTTGTTTGTCCGAAGACTGATCGCAACCCGAAATTAACAGCGCACATCCACAGATAAGAGCAAAGTATATCTTATTCATTCTCATGTAACGGTTTGGCGGCAGTTTTGTCTGCCTTGTGTTGAAGGGGATCGCCTGTTTCTGCATCGAACACAAAGCGCAATCTCCTATTCATCTCAATCTCGTATCCAAGGATGGCTTGAGTAGGAGCCGGGACATCACAATAGAACACGGGGCGCACCAGGGTAATCTCGCGCTTCTTGAGTTGATTTAGCGTGTCACACCGGACAATGCGCCTTGAGGCATTTTCTATAGCTCTCTCTACAGACATAACAGGATTCTTGACGCTTTTCGGATGTGCCTCTTCTTTCGAAGCGTGTGATTGTTGTATCACATGCCACCTCTCGCTATATCCCACAACACCATTGGCCGTCACTGTGACCTTGACAAAGTCCCCTACGACATTGCATCCGTAGAATGTGTGCCCATATTCCACAACATATCCCATCACGACAGGTGCATTGGTGCCTTTAGCAAAGAACATTGGTGCTATTCTCTTCAGCTTGGCATCCATAGGCCAGTCAGGAACAGCTTCTTTCAGAAAATCAGCAGCGACAGCAACCGCTTTATCTTCATGCACAGGAAGAACATTGTCAGCTTGAAGTTCTTTGAAGAAGCTTTTCTGATCGCCCGCTACAAGAAGATTCAAATCCAGCTTCTTGAGGGCACTTTCTTTTGCCAAAGCCTTTGCCTCAATGTCGACTTGGCAAGGAGTTGTAGACAATGCCTCTTGTGCAGTCCTGCACGACAGCTTGACACCCGTCTTCTTCACGGATTCCACGAGTTGCGTAGACAAGACGGTATGGCCGGAATCTTCTTGGTCATTGGCGACCTCTGAATGAGTCGCGTCGTCAGACACTGCGTGATACCACCAATAACAGAAATCACTAGCGTTGACATTGTTGACTCGAACATCCCTGTAGATAACGCCACGAATCCGGTCGTTACGATTTTCTTCGAGGCAGACAATGGCATACGGCTCGTCAACGCTCAAATGGGTGTTGGCGTAGATCCAAGCCGCAGGCATTGTGTATTTATCAACAAGGGCATCCAGAAAATATGTAACCCCATTATTGAACCAACCTCCCTGTAACTCGGATGTTGTTGGCTCACAGTATCCGAGCAGTCCATGTGCAGGATGATTACGCCCCACAAGCCTAGATGCCCACCTGTCCCGCGCCAGCGGCACAGGTGTCGCATACTCGCAAAGTGATCCACAGGTTCTAAGGACTACCCATTCAACATCCTTGCTCCAATTACCTGCCGCGATAGTATCGGGAGAAAATGAAACGTCTGGAACACCGGCTACATTGCAGACCGTGACCAGATCGCCATTGGCACCATCCCAAGGTGGACCTCCCCAATCATAATCCCCATGACATTGGAACCATAGAATATCGGCTTCTCCATCGTTGGCGTTGGCAGAACCCACATTGCGTATGAAAGCAGAAATGTCTGCACTGCGAACACGACCAACATCCCACCATTTCAAGTCGTCTCTATTCTCCATGCCATCTTCAAACGCATTCGCTGTAGCGACACGATAAGTATTGATATTTGGATCATTGCCCGTACCTGTTGCAAACTCACCACGGTCAACCATCACACGGCCTTCACAGCCAAGTTCTGTTCCGTCGGCCTTCTTCAGCTTGCCAACGAGGTCTTCTTCTTCCTTGATCTTCAGTTCAACAAAGCCTGTTCCGAAAACAGTACTTGGCCCGAGTCGCAGAAGGCGGCTGGGTGCCGTTGAGGTCAGCTTGTAGAGACCCGGACTTGATGTGGCCTCATGAAGGTCAACATTGACACCAGCGGGATACGACACTGCCGTACCGAGATTGATCTTGAAGTAGCTATTTCCGAGCCCCTGGGGAGCACCATCAATCTGGGCAACAATGTCGTCTTCTTTCCCGAAGATGTACGCTGGACAGTGAAGGTCGGTGACATTGCCCGCATCGTCCTTCTCTTGATCCCAGTCCCAAAGCCAAGTCGTATCGTCAATCTCCTGTCGGAACAGGATTCGGATTGCCGAGATACGCACAGCGTCGGAACAGATAAAGCCTGGTTCCGTAGACGCATCGTTTGGATCAACTTCCAATAGAATCCGCCGAGATTGCCATGTCCAGCTACGCTGGATTGCTTCCATGTAATAGGTCAATGTCCTGGTGCCGGTGGAAAATCCGAAATCGCTGGCCGAATAGGTCCCGGCCGGTATGTAGTCACCGCCGGATGTGATCGATGATTTGTTACGGGCATCGGTGGCGTTCTTCTTCCATATCCTCAAGTATCCATCAGCCGGAATAAGGCCACCGCCTCCACCTACGGTGACGCCGGAGGGGCTTGAATCGTCGTAGGTAAGTTTGATCCGTGCAGTTGAAGGATCAAGAGGCTCGGGGAGTTCAAAGACGATCGGAACGAAATTCACCCCGGTCAGGCCGTCGTC
The DNA here is from genome assembly GCA_964531495.1 of uncultured Ignavibacteriales bacterium. Taxonomy (GTDB): domain Bacteria; phylum Zixibacteria; class MSB-5A5; order GN15; family FEB-12; genus DAOSXA01. Next base: position 899 of record CAZHDS010000222.1, on the reverse strand, counting down.
TTGATTCCCAGCAGTGCCGTCCCGGTTGTATCCATCCGCCCAGTCAACGATTCCATCCTGATCGGCATCGCCGTTGTTCACTCCGACAACCTTCAGTGGATCGAAACCGTCTTGCCACTCATCCTCAATCTGCTCCTCGGCATCATTTCGGTTGGGAGAACCAAATCCATTGTTGTTATCCGAGTCAACATCAAGGTCACACTTTAGGATGGTACTCAGAACGGCATCAGAGCAGATATATCCAGCGGAACCAGCCCCATCAGGATCAATTTCGATCTTGATTTCTTGGTCACCTATTGCGGCACTCTTGTCGATACCTTCAACGTAGAGTGTCACTATTCTCGTCGAACCTGACAGGCCTAGCTTCGAGACATCGTCATACTCTCCGGCTGGCACATAATCACCAGGGCTACTTGTCGCTTTAGCACTGGCCTTGTCTCGGCTCTGATTCGCATCTTTCTTCCAGATTCTCAGCTTGCCGGAGCCAGGAGCCCATACGGCTGGTGTTCCGCTATGCGTGACGCTTGCCGGATCTGAATCGTTGTAAGTGATCTTCAGTTTAGCTACGGCCAACTCTATCGGTTCAGGCAGCTCGATCACAAGCTGCACAAAATCATCACTGGCGTTCGCATCGTCTTTCTGTTCATCGGCGGTACCACTCGCACCATCCCAGTCAAATCCGTCTGCGTAGTCTGGAATGCCATCGCTATCTGAGTCATCATCGTTGACACAAATCAACTTCCCAGGCTTCGTCCAATCAGCTTCGATAGCGTCTTCTGCTGTAGGATCTCGATCGGGAGCACCGAAGCCCTCGTCATTATCTGAGTCGATATCCAAGTCGACATTAATGATGTGCACATCTATCTTCTTGTCAAGCAAGGTACCATCACCCGTATAAC
>CAZHDS010000221.1:0-5311 GCA_964531495.1 uncultured Ignavibacteriales bacterium | reverse complement strand
GACCAGCCCGAACTGCCCTGGGAGCCATGAACCCGTGCGGAACATGCCGATTTCGGTCTGGCAACCGCCGGGATCAGGGGGTATACTGCGCCCATGCTGCCCGTGGACGGTCCACGGACTCCGGGCGTGCCGGGATGACTTCGCGAGATGGGCCAAACGCGTCTGACCGCCGGTGGAAATAAGCGCAATGGAGGGCCAACATGAGTCGCCAGCCGACCCCCGGCCCCCAAACCCCCCACCCCCGGGCCCACGCCGCCGCCCCACGTGGAATCGAATTCCCTATCAGTTCCTACGCTACCGAAACAGCAGGCCGCGACGGAGTTTGGACATGCGCGACTGGCAGATCTGGCGTCTGAAAGCAAGAAGACAACGGCACGATCTAGCTTGGGAACAGCCCCACAACCAATACCAGGATCGTAGCGAAAGAGTTGATTATATTTCGCGCCGGTGAGACGGGATCAACATCTGGATGGAGGAACCTTTCATGGTACCAGGAAAGGTACACCAAGGTAGCGGCCAACCGATATGAAGCGTGTAGCGATCGTACAATCGAATTACATCCCCTGGAAGGGATATTTCGACCTGATTAACCTGGTGGACCATTTTGTTCTCTATGACGATGTACAATACACGAAATACTCCTGGCGCAATCGAAACCGCATTAAAACCCCCCAGGGTCCCATTTGGCTGACCATACCAGTACGACATACCCACTTACAGCAGAAGATTCAAGATACCCGAATCGACACAACGATATGGCGCAGAAAGCATTGGCATTCCCTCCAACATAATTATTCGCGCGCCAAATATTTCGCGACCTATAAAGACTTGTTTGCTTCGTTGTTCCTTACTAGCCGTGACACATTTCTCAGTGATCTGAATTACCGCTTCCTGCAAGCCATCTGTAATCTACTGGGAATCACAACGGAGTTTTCTTTTTCCGGCGACTACCGACTTTGCGAGGGCATGATGGAGCGGGTCGTCGACCTGTGCCGGCAATTGGGAGCAGACGAATTTCTCTCCGGGCCGACCGCCAAACCGTATATTAATGAGCCGTTGTTTACCGCCGCCGGTATCAAGATACTCTGGATGGATTATGGAGGATATCCGGAGTATACACAATTGTTCTGCCCTCCCTTTATTCACGAGGTCAGTATCGTAGATCTGATTTTCAATGAGGGGCGTCGAACGTACGCGCGAATATCTGCTCAGTTGTCGACCCGGATTCCGGGACAGTCTCGCTACGAATACTAGCTCCGATCGGGTGCAGAATTATGAGTGATATTGTGTGCTCCGTAGTAATTCCAGTATATCACAGTGCGGCCACCTTGCGGGAACTGCACGAACGTATTCACCGCACCTTTACGGACCACAAGATGAATTACGAACTGATCCTAGTCGAAGACGACGGCCGGGACGAATGCTGGGGAATTATGCTTTCATTACGAGAAACTAATCCGCACGTCAAAAGTATTCGCCTGCTACGAAACTTCGGCCAGCATAACGCCCTGATGTGCGGCTTTTCTTTTGCGCGGGGAGACTATGTCATCACGCTAGACGACGATTTACAGAATCCTCCCGAAGAAATTCCCCGATTGCTCGAAGCGATTCGACACTCCGACAACGATGTCGTGTTCGGCATTCCCCGGCAGCGTCGGCAGAGCCTATGGCGAAATCTGGGCAGTCGTCTTTTTCACCGATTGATCGCCCACCGATTCCAATCTTATGGCCGGTCGAACCTGAGAATCAGCAATGTAGTCATCATGAAGCGATGTGTGGTAGAGCAACTGCTCCACTTCAGTACCCCGTACCCGCTGGTCGCGTTTCTGATCCTGGAAATCACCGATACAATTGGTACGATCGAAATTGAACATAATGCTCGCGTCAGCGGTCGCAGCACCTACTCCACACGAAAACTCCTGCGCAGTTTTACGCAGGGGATTTTATATCACAGCTTTTTACCGTTGCGCTGGATTTGTCTCCTGGGAATAGCCAGCTTCTGTTTTGGTGTTGTCCTGGCACTAATCTACCTTACTTTATATCTGTTTGACTTGATTACCGTATCCGGCTGGACGACGATCGTATTATTGATTCTATTCTTTTCCTCGATTATCATGATCTCCCTGGGCGTAATTGGCGAATACCTGTTTCGGATCATACGGGAAATCCATCGTACGCCGCAGTATCTTATTCGGGATAAGGAGATCTGATGGAACCCTATGACATCCCCTTCAATAAAGCCGGCCTAGTCGGCAACGAATTGCTTTATATACGGCAAGCTGTCGAGAGGGGACACATTGCGGGCGATGGTGTGTTCTCCCGGAACTGTCATCAATTCATGCAGGATACATTCGGCACCACAGCGGCCTTTTTAACGACCTCCGGCACTCATGCCCTGGAGATGACGGCCCTTTTACTCGATCTGGCACCCGGCGATGAGGTCATTGTCCCTTCGTTTACGTTTGTGTCCACTGCCAACGCCTACGCATTGCACCAGGCCAAATTGGTTTTTATCGATATTCGACACGACACTCTGAATCTGGACGAAACGCAGCTGGCCGACGCAATTACCGAGCGAACCAAGGCCGTCGTACCGGTTCATTACGGGGGCGTTGCCTGCGCGATGGATCGGATCCTGGAGATCACCCAACCAAAAGGCGTGGCCGTCGTGGAGGACAATGCCCATGGTCTCTTCGGAAAATACCGGGGGCAGTGTCTGGGTACCTTTGGCTGCTTGAGTATCTTGAGTTTTCACGAAACGAAAAATATTACCTGCGGCGAAGGAGGCGCCCTCTGGATCAACGATCCGCAGTATATCGACCGTGCGGAACTCTTGCGGGAAAAGGGAACTAATCGCAGTCGCTTCTTCCGCGGGGAAACGGATAAATATACCTGGGTGGATACCGGCTCCAGCTATCTGCCCTCCGATCTTCTAGCAGGTTTCCTCTGGGCCCAATTCGAGCAGCGAGAACAGATCCAGCAGAAACGACGACAGATCTGGCAGTATTACTATCAGCACCTGGAAGCGTGGGCCCACAACCACGGCGTCAGGTTGCCGGTGATTCCTCCGGAGTGTGAACATCCGTATCATTTGTTTTACCTGATCATGCCTACCAGCAGCGACCGCCAGGGCCTGATAGACCATCTGAAGGCGAACGGGATGTGCGCGGTGTTCCACTATCTGCCCCTGCATCTGTCCAAGATGGGCAGGCGCTGCTCGGCACGGCCGGCCGATTGTCCGGTTACGGTCCAAATCAGTGAGAGGTTGGTTCGATTGCCGTTTTACTACTCCTTAACCCCTTCGGAACAAGACAGAATCATTGCAGCCATCTTACACTATTATTCATGATTGTCTCGAAACGCAATCTCAGGTTGTTTCTCATTCCTACCGGGATATTCATCCTGCTGGTCGTGTATGCCTCACCGGACTATCGCGGCGATGATCAATACTGGTACCTGGCCGACGTGGAAACCCTGCTACAAGGGGGTCCCGCCGTCACCAACAACGTGTATCCGGTGCATGTGTTTTCCGACGACTATCCTCAGCCCGTTCCTTTTGTGCACCATACGTTGAATCTGTATTGTGTATTGCCGGCCGCCTGGCTTTTCGGAGTGTTTCCTGGCTGGCTGATCACTAATCTGATAGCCAGTATTATAACGGCACTTGTGATCGCTCTGATGGTTGCACGATTCACCGGACTGTGGACTTCTCTGGTAGCGTATTCGATCTACTTATTCTTGCCGCTGACGATCCGGCAGACCTCACAGATGAATGCCGAAGCGACGATTACTCCCTGGGTGGCGCTGGGAGTGTGGTTGTACGTCTGGGCCTTTGAGAAAAAGAGCTACTGGGTCATTTTAACCGGCGTCGCCTGTATCGCATATTGTTGCCGTTTGGTCTTTGTGCCGATTGTGCTTGTTCTTCCTTTTGTTTATCTGTGGCACAATAGGCCGATGCGCCGCACAAATCTGCTTATCGCATTCGGCATGATGATCATAAGTGTCACTACGATTATCATGAGCCCGACACTGTTTCCGGAGGCGGTGCCAAACTCGATTGCCGACACGCTCAATACCAAGATTCCCAGTCTTACAGACAATATGTATGCCTATTTTAGGCTTAGCCCCATCCCCGTCACGGCAGAACATCTCTGGCACAAATGTTCTACGAATCTGGTTCAGCAGGTGTTTCCCGCCGCATGGCGCTGGCAGATATTTTACCTGCCCTTTAACCTGACCGTTCTGTTGGCATGTGGATTGTGGTTTCGCAACTCCTCCCATCCTCAGCGTCGCCTGGTGCATTGTGGAGTCGTCTTATTTGGCATCCATCTGCTTACAGTCATGCTGACGCAAAATACGTTTCGCTATCTACTTATCAGTACGCCGGCGCTGCTACCCGCTGCGGTGATCCTGGTGAGCCGATGGAAAGTAGTGTCTGCTTCGTCAGTTACCAAAGGTCTGATATTTACCGGCACGATCCTCATGATGAGTGCTAACGGATTATTGGTTCATAGTTTACGGCGCAATGCCATACGGGAAAGCGAGACGCGTGAAACGATACAAACAATGTTGTACCAGACGATCGGCCCTCAGGACAAGGTGATCGTGGAGGCCATTTCCAACGAATATCTCCTACTCGGTTATGTATTAAGGCCCCGCTCCGTACTCTTTGTGCAATCCAATTATACCCTATCTCAATATCAACAGATGCAGCACAAAACTCAGTCCCAATGGTTATTATGTTCGCAGCATTCGGAATTCATTCCTGGTTTTACGTTAGATTCGGAACCCGTGCTCCAAGACTTTCCAGCCCCCTATCATCAGCATGCACTATTTCGATTGGTTGACCCACCACTTCAACAGTAGATCTACTGGATCCGGATGGCAGTAGCTGTTGTTTCCGCGGTGATTTGGTGCGCCTTGCCCAGGCACACATGAGGAAGCAGGCCGGTGCGGCTGGAACCAACAGCGGCTTTGCCCATCCAGCGATCTTTGCGCGACGCAGTGGGCGGCTCAGCCCGGTAGGGAACGATGTCTCATCCACACGGGTCGCGGGCCCTGGAGACGCGGCTGGCAACTCTCCCGTAATCGCGTGTTCGCATGGGGACATTATCGGGACGAGTCGGGATTGGGCAAGGGCCTACTTCCGGTCAGGACGCCACAAGGTCGACCGCCGACACGCCCGCGGCTCATCAACGGCTGATGTGGGGCCTGTGATGTCCGCCCATGCTCAATCGACTCGACAGGTATGGGGCCAGGCGACGAGCACCGCCAAGAGACCGTCGTTCAGCCCCAGACGACGGTCAGCCGG
>CAZHDS010000220.1:0-5313 GCA_964531495.1 uncultured Ignavibacteriales bacterium | reverse complement strand
CGAGAACTACACTAATCTTAACACTCTTTCCCTACACGACGCTCTTCCGATCTGACGCTCAATGAACGCCTGACGATGATCCGTGAGTTCATTGATACCGCTCGAGTGGTGTGGGACGTGCCTGGATTGTCAATCGCCATTCTCTCTGATGGTTTTACGGTCCTGTCGGTTGGTAGTGGCTCTCGCAGTCTGGCTGAGGACTTGCCCGCCACCCGAACCACTCTCTACCCAATCGGATCGCTCACCCAGACTTTCACGGCAACCGCCCTTGCCGACTTGGTGGCTGATGGACGCTTGGCCTGGGACGAACCAGTACGTACCTACCTGCCTGAATTTGCCCTGGCCGATGAGACTGCCTCAGGCTCTACGACCACGCGCGACTTGTTGTCCCATTGTACCGGGCTAGCGCCACATGAGATTCTCAGCCATATCTATCCCGGCACCCGAGAAGAACTGGCCGCGAAGCTGCAATTCCTGAAACCCAATGCCGAATTCCGGACGGTTGTCCAGCCGCAGGAACTGATGTTCACTCTGGGTGGTTATCTCACCGAGAAACTCAAGAAGATGAAATGGGAAGAGGTTATACGCCGATATCTTCTGGGACCTTTACGTTTGGGGCGCACCGGATTTTCGATCGACACAATGTTGGCTGACTACGATTATGCGACAGCCTATAGAGCTGGCTCCGATGGTCTCGAGCTGTCTGAGGTGAGGCGCGTGGAGACTCTTGGCCCGGCCTGTGGAATGCATTCATCGGTGGTCGACCTCAGCCGCTGGCTGGAGTTCTGGCTACGCCGGGGAACCACCGGTCAAGCGGCTCGGGTCATGTCCGGCTACCTGCTCGATGAGATGATCACGCCGCAAGCAGTCCTGCGTCCAGCCACCCCGCATCCCGAGCGCCTTCATCCGGCCGCAGCGTTGGGATGGTCGGTGGAGGCTTATCGTGGTCACAGACGGGCATTCAGCGATGGTTTCATCGATGGTTACTCCAGTACTCTGTCATTCTTACCCGATGATGACCTGGGTGTGGTGGTGCTGTGCAACAAGGATCAGTCACCCTTGCCGGAGATTGTGTCGATGTATGTCACTGATCTCTTTCTGGATCTTGAGCCAGTTGATTTTCACGGCCGCTATCTGAGAGCCGTCGCCGCCGCAGACTCGAGCATTCGTACCGACGATGACTTCGCGAAGCGCTCTCGACACGACGGTACCAAGCCAAGCCACAAAGCGGCCGAGTACGCCGGCGTCTTTGAGCACGGTATCTATGGCCAGATCATCATCACGGTTGAAGGGAAGAAACTGGCGGCAGACCTGAATGGTCATGGGGCAGAACTGCGTCACCGGCACTATGACACCTATCGAGCCAGTTTCACCGGTGTGCCAGGTTCTCACAGTCTCACTTTCCAGACCGATGATCTGGGCGATCTTGCCGCCCTGGCGGTTCGATTCGAGCCAAGGGTCGCCCCTATCATCTTTCAGCGGCAGCCCCCTCCGGATCTGATAAATACGCGGCTCATGGACAAACTCACCGGCGACTACGATTGGTTTGGCCGGGTCGTTCACTTCGAGAGGCGCCACGAGGACCTCTATTGCATATTCCCCGGTCAACAGGAGCATCGCTTGGTACCTGAGACAAGCACGGAATTCCGTCTTGAGGGATTGCACGAGAAGACTTTCGAGTTCGTTCTGGATGATCTGGGTGAGGTGCTTCATTTGCTGATCAAGGACGACGTCGGCGTTTTTGAGTCCCAGGTTATCCCGGAAGTCGCTCCCAACCAGTAGTCTACATCGGATGCTCACAAAAGAAGCCGGCGAGCGCTAGACTCACCGGCCTTGTTCTCAATAATCGTTGGGTCTTAGGTGCCGACCTCTTCAGCCAGTTGCGAACGCCGGTAGATCTTGGCATACTGACCGTCAGCTTTCATCAGTTCGGCATGGGTGCCACGCTCACCGATGTGACCATCCTCCAACACGAAGACCTGATCCGCTCGCTCCAGCGTATCGGGACGGTGAGTGATTAGGATCGATGCCATATCCGGCATCACTTCGTGAAGACGATCCCACAGGGCCGACTCCGTTCGTGAATCCAGAGCCGAAGTGCAATCGTCCAGAATGAGAATGCGCGGCTTTCCCACCAGAGCCCGAGCCAGGGCCAGACGTTGTTTCTGTCCACCCGAGATTGACATCCCGCGAGTGCCGATCTGGGTTTCCAGACCCTTGGGGAAGGCTGCGATTTCATCCTTCAACTGGGCGACTTCAATGGCCCATTCGAGCAAATCATCTCCGATGTCTTCGCGTCCAAACGTTATGTTATTGCGCACCGAGTCGCTGAATAACACCGGCTCCTGAGGAACGTAACCAATGTTCCGACGCAAGTCCTTCAGCCGGAAGCGAGTCAGCTCCACACCATCGAGCTTGATCTGACCGCCGGTGGGATCGACGAGTCTCGGAATCATGTTGACCAGCCAGCTCTTGCCGGAACCGACCCGTCCGACCAGGGCCACAGTCTGACCCGGCTCAATCTCGAAATCAATGCCATCGATGATCTTTCGAGTCGCGTCAGGGAACGCAAAATCCACCTTCTCAAATGTCAACCGACCCAGTGGAGCCGTGTCGTTTTTCAGATCACCATTGTTTACCACCAGCGGCGGCATGTCATCAAGCTCGATCAAACGATTAATCGAGACAGCCGACTGGCGTGACTTGACCAGGAACTGCCCGATGTCAAACATCGGGAAGATCAGGTACACCGTGTAGTACACGAACGCACCCAGCTTGCCGACGGAGAGATCAGCGTTGATAGCCATGTAACCACCGCCAATCAGAACGATGATGATGCCGATTTGCCAAATGTAGTAGTACATGGACTCCACCACTGTCATCGCCTTGATAGTACTGATCTCCGCGTCCTGGCGATCCAGAACCGCGTCCTCGAACTTGGATTTCTGGCCATCTTCGCGTGCGTACGCCTTCACCACGCGGATGCCCGAAAAACAGGCCTCCATGACATCGTTGAAACGCGAGATCCGCGTTTGCAGATGCTCATATCGTTTGTCCAATACCGACGAACTGATGAAGAAGATGACAATCAGAATCGGCAAAGGCCCGGCCGACCAAAGCGTCAGCGTGGCATTGATGCTGGCCATCATGAAAATCACAAAGGCTACCATTAGCAGCGCTTCGTACAGCCGAAAGATCCCCGAGCAAGCAAACCAGGAGAGTTTTTCGGCCACGTCGTCGGTCATCCGAGTTACCAGATCACCGGTCCGGAAGCGGTTGAAAAAGTCCGGTCCCTTGCTCGTCACACCGTTGAAAGTCGACTGGCGAAAGAGCCACTCCAGCTTGAGATTCATCCAGGCTCGATGCGACTGCACGAAAGCATACAGCGAACCAGCTATCAGCCCCAGAAGAACCAGGGTCACCGCGAATGAGCCGGCAGGGGAGAGCCCCAATTGCGAGCCTACGTCACTCAGCCAGGCTGCTGCCCAGTGGTCAGGGATCTGATCGGACTCCATGTAGTCGATACTGAACTCAATCATGCGCCCGATCGAGACCTGGAAAGCGACCTGCACGGGCGTCAGGACAAGGAGAACAAACAGCACGTACGGATAGTGCTTATAGTAGTTCCAGAACCATTCTATCTTATGTAGCATGAGCTATCGCTCCGTTTCTGTTCTTGAACTGCAGATGGAACAACTTGGAGTAGTAACCATTGTCCAACAGCAGTTTGCTATGTGTCCCACGCTCAATGACTTCACCTCGGCGGATCACCAGAATCTGATCCACATCGAGAATGGTCGACAGGCGATGAGCGACGATGATCGACGTCCGTCCACTCATCAGCTTCTTGAGCGAGCTCTGGATAGTACGTTCCGTCTCGGGGTCAACCGAGCTGGTCGCCTCATCCAGGAGCAGTACCTCGGGTTCACTTGCCAGCGCCCGCGCAAAAGACAACAGCTGTCGCTCACCGCGCGAGAAATTGGCACCCTTCTCAGAGACTTTGGTCGCGTACTTGTCTGGCAGGCGATCGATAAACCGATTTGCCTCGACTGTCTCTGCCGCAGCGACAAGTTTCTCATCCGGGATTGCATCCGACTCCAGGGCGATATTCGAACGCACATCGCCGGGGAACAGGTAGATATCCTGCAACACCATGGCGAATTTGCGCCGCAGATCCGCCTTGCGAAGATTACGGATATCAATCCCGTCGACTGTGATTCGACCCCGTTGAGGATCATAGAACCTCAAGAGCAACGAGATGACCGTGGTCTTGCCGCCGCCCGTGACACCTACCAGGGCAAATCGTTCGCCCTTTCTGATCTCGAAACTGACGTCACTGAGAGCCCAGTTATCATCATCAGTATACGAGAACCATACATCCTCAAACTTGATCGAACTCGCCAGACCGGGCCATTCCACTGGATAGGTCGGATCGGGCAAGCGCTGCGGCGTCGCCAACAGGGAGAATATCCGTTTGGCACCGGCCACCGACTTCTGAATCGTCGAAAGCTGCTCAGAAACGCGCCAGATCGGATCGAACGACCGCCAGATCATAATGATGAACATGATGATCGTTCCGGATGTGATCAGATCGGCCTGACGCCACTGATCGCCGAAGAACAGCACCAAACCAAACATCACCGACTGGAAGACGAACACCGTATTGAAAAACAGAATTACGGCGAGGTTCACATACACGTCTTCATCGAATTTGGCCTTGTTGGCCTGGTTGACACGCTGCCGAGCGTAAGCACCTCGATGGAATATCTGGACAATCGACATGCCGTGCAGGAATTCCGTCAAGGTAGCCGTCACTTCAGCCATCTTCTTGCGCACATTTAGAAAACGATGCGTTGTTTTGCGCTCGAAGATAACCACCAACAGCGCGATTATCGGGACTACGCCCAGCAGCAACGAGGCTAACCGCCAACTGTGATAGAAGAGTACCACGTAGATACCCGCCACCAGCAGCAAGTCGCCGACCACCAGCACAACCGTGTTGGTGAACAGCATTCGCAGCGCTTCGGTATCCGACTCGATACGAGCGAGCAAGCGTCCGACCGGATTGCGGTCAAAGAACGATACATCGAGTGACAAGATGTGGTCAAACAGCCTTCGTTTCAGGCTGACCATCACGCGCTGGCCGATTGTTTCCAGGCGGATCCGTTGGATGTACTGAAACACAATCGTGGTCACCTGAATACCGGCGATCATCAGAGCCGTAAACATCATTTTCTGTCCGATTTCAACAATCTCCTTCTCGATGTCCTTGAAAAGTCCCATGATGGGGAGGTAAATGGGGTCCCTTGGGGA
>CAZHDS010000219.1:1560-5328 GCA_964531495.1 uncultured Ignavibacteriales bacterium | reverse complement strand
CATGAGTGTGACTGCATTGCTGAAACCGACATTGCCCCAAAAGCGACACGAATTCAGGATAGAAATGCGGCAGCTCTTCGCGCGTAACCTCCCACAGGCCCATGACTTTGAGACCGGGCGAGTCAGCCGCATAACCGCCAAAAGGTAGCTGGTACAACTCAATGCTGGTCGTGGCGTGGCGTCCTCGATCGGAAAATTTGGACACATGCAGGGTCTTGAGGTCGAGCCCCGGGATCAGATTGTTCAGAAGGGTTGATTTACCCACCCCGGAGTGACCAGCAAAAAGGGTCCGACGATCTCTGAGTTGGTCACGCAATGGCTCGAAGCCGTCGCCGCAGAGAGCCGATACCGGGCAGATCGTGAAGCCAATATCGCGGTAGGCGGCTACGAGGGCCTCGGTCTTGCCGCTGGCGCCGAGATCGATCTTGTTGATTACGATCAGCGGTTTCATGCGTCCGATGCCAGCTGCAACCAGGCAGCGATCGATCAGGCCAGTCTTGACCGATGGTGACTTGGCCGCGACCACAATTGCTAACTGCTCAAGATTGGCCGCGATAACCTGCATGTCCTCGGCTGAGCCCTTGGCGGGGCGAAAAAACGCTGTCCGACGCTCGCCCACCGCTTCGATGATGCCGGCTCCCTCGTGACTGAGTTGGATCGTGACATCGTCACCGACAGCGACCGGTGTGGTTCGATCGGAGTCGGACCTCACCTTCTGACGCACTTCGCACTTGTAGCGCGTTCCTTGCCCGGTTTCGACTTCGAACAGCCGTCCCCGTGTGGCGACTACGATACCCTTTAGTGGCTCATCCATAAGCATGCCAAAGGTACGGGGGCGTCATGGCAGTATCAAGGACAAAGTTCGGCCGGGGCTGGGATATGACACTTCTGAAAAGACCCCTCCGGTCGTGCTCAAACCGAAGGGGTCGAAAAGAACGCCGTGAAGGCGCCTGCGTGTTTTTGTACGGTCCTAGGGGCACGGCGCGACCGGCGGTCCAAGCTGGAACATGTATTCAACCAGCGTAATCAGGTCGGCAATGTCTGGGGCGTCGCCATCTTCGCCGTTGGTATTGGCCTCCGCCATACAAGGTGGTTCCGGACCGGATTGGAACATGAAAGAAACCAAGTAGGTGAGATCGGATATGTCAAGAATGAGATCGCCGCTGTGGTTGATGTCGCCGCGAATGGCGCAACAGGAACCGGACTCGGGTAGGGCTAATACAAATGGCGATAGCGATGTGACTTCCCCGGTAATGGTATTGGCAGCAGTGTCCAGGATCGAACTGATGTCAACCCAATCCATTCCATCATGATGCTGGAAAGTCAGGCCGATTTCGTCCTCGGGCGTCATGCCGGCATCATTGTAGTGCAGCGTGATCGTGATCATCCCAAAATAGTCCGCTGAGGTAGTGATGTTGTAATAGACCGGCATGTCTGTGTACGCAACTGTAAATGCCCCGGCGGGAGGACCTTCAGTTGTTACCGTCATGTCTACGTCACCAGGAAACATCACATCATCAAAGACCAGAGTTATCACATCTCCCAATAGTATCGGTATAAACGGCCCGGGATATACTGTCGCCGAAAATATGCAGGAATCACCGACGCCATCAGAATCAGCATCTTCCTGAAGTGGATTGTAGAACATGGGACAGTTATCACACGAATCGCCGTAGTAATCTAGATCGAAATCGTCAGGATCTTCACAGCCAGCTACATGGTGTCCGGTCCAGGTTGCCAGATAGGCAGAGACCTTTTCCCCTGCTATAGTGAACTGCCCCCCGACAATCAATTCTTCGTTATATACAGATAGAGAGAGAACCAAATTATTCGTCCCTGATCCCAGGGTTGACCAACTGAGGCCATTCCATGAGGAAGTGCCTCCCACTATCAAGGTTTCGTCGTACACGTTCAGGGCATATGGAATACCGTCCACCCCCATCTGCAGTGGCGACCAACTGTTCCCATTCCAGGAGGCTATGTGGTTTGCGACTATACCTCCGGCCGTACTGAAAACACCCCCTGCTATCAATTTTCCATCGTACACTGTCAATGATCTAACGCGTCCGTTCATCCCTGATCCGAGCGGAAACCAATCACTACCATCCCATGCGGCTATGTAGTCCATGGGCATGCCGCCGGCCTTGGTGAAAGCACCCCCCACTATCAGCTTCCCATCATACTCAGTCAGGGAATTGACATAGGGATCTGACGACATATAGTATCCTACCCCCAACCCCAGCGGAGACCAACTGCTCCCATCCCAGGAGGCTATGCAGTTTGTCGCCACGCCTCCCACCGAAGTAAACCACCCTCCCGCTATCAGTTCACCGTCGTATACAGTTAGGGTATAGACCTCAGGATCCGGTCCTCCCGTCCCTGACCCAAGGGGCGACCAATTGACTCCATCCCAGGAAGCGATGTTGTTGACTGCTACACCACCGACCGTACTGAACCACCCTCCTGCTATCAGCTTGCCATCGTACACGGTCAAGGCATGGACAATGTGATGCTCTCCACCTATTCCTAATCCAAGTGGCGACCAACTGACTCCATCCCAGGAGGCTATGCCGTTCGTCAGAGGAATTCCTACCGAGGAGAATGCCCCGCCCGCTATTAGCTTGCCATCGTAAACGGTCAGAGCTTTAACATCCGAATTTACACTTCCGAGGCCCGGCTCTATCGCCGACCAACTACTGCCATTCCATGAGGCTACGCTGTTGGCCGCCATGCCATCGGCGGAGTTGAAATTGCCGCCCACGATCAAATTTCCATCATACACAGCCAAGGCGCTGATAGATAGATCCGATCCCTCCAACCCAGAATCTCCCAAGGAAGACCAACTGCTGCCATTCCAGGAGTAGATGCAGTTGACTGACTCGTCATTCTGCTCAAAGTGACCACCAGCAATCAGGTTGCTGCCATAAACATATAAAACTGTGATATTGTAATAGTCATTCTCATCATCAATTTCAATGATTGATTCCATAGGCGACCAACTGCTGCCATTCCAGGCGGCTAAGTTGTTTGCAGCGACGGTACCGACGCTGTCGAAACGCCCGCCCGCTATTAATTCCCCATCATATACGGTCAGGGCTTCAATTCCGCCATTAGTCCCCGCCCCCATAGGGGTCCAATTGCTCCCATCCCAGGAAGCAATGTCATTGGCCGCAATACCACCGGCAGTATCGAAATATCCGCCTGCAATAAGCTCACCGTCATAGACAACCAATGCACTGACATAGCAAAACAGCTCGTCAGTAATTCCTGATCCCAGCGGCGACCAACTGCTCCCATCCCATGAGGCTATGGCATTCGCTTCCAGCCCGCCAGCCATGTTAAAACTACCTCCGGCTATCAACTTTCCATCGAACACTGTAAGAGATAGGACGTCCCAATTCATCCCTGTACCCAAAGCAGACCAATTGCTCCCGTCCCAGGCGGCTATATGGTTGGCGGATACGCCGTCAACCATATTGAAGCTTCCTCCGACTATCAATTTCCCATCATAAACGGTCAGAGCTAAAATCCCACCTCCGAGTCCATCTCCCAGAGTAGACCAGCTGCTTCCATCCCATGAAGCTATGGAGTGGGCTTCAATGTCTCCGACAATACCGAAACCTCCACCAATAATTAGATTGCCATCATAAATAGTCATAGCGTATACAAAACCGCTGACCCCGGCAAATGATGGCGAAATGCTGTTGTCCCAATATATGTCGTCAGGGTGGTCCCGGGGCGGACTTGCAGTGATAGACTCCATAATTG
>CAZHDS010000219.1:0-1550 GCA_964531495.1 uncultured Ignavibacteriales bacterium | reverse complement strand
CCTCGAAGCCAGAGCGTCGTAAGGCTTCCAGATCGAAACTGCCATCAGGTAGCAGGAAATTCTCAGTTGATTGCGATGTCTCGGCCGCAATATTCGCAGCCAGCAATAGGACACCGAGGACTAAGAGCACATTGAAGAGGTATCTCATGGTTTCTCCCAGAGCAAGCGGAAGTATTGTTAGAACTCATTGGAGTGAGTCAAATAGCACACTATGGAATATAGCACATAATCCTCATTTGGCAACTCATCAATTCCTTGCCCCGGCCAGGATTATAACGGGCAGGGTGTCGGGGTGGGGCCACCCTGGAATATGTACTCTATCAGACAAATCAAATCAGAGATGTCCACCTGGCCACCCGAACCATTGACATCCGCTTCGGCAAAATAGTCACTCAGCGAATGACACACCGGTCCGGTACCACCACCAAACATGTAATTCAATAGATAGATCACGTCCGCCATATCAGGACCGGTACCGTCGTGCGTCACATCACCACGTAGAACGCAGCATCCGCCCCCGACCGTTATCCGACCCAGATCGAAACTCTGCTCGGCGGCCCTCTTGTTAAGATACTCAAGCGAATAGGTGTAAGTGATGTCGTCAATCACGACGGTCGTAGTGTCAATGGTTACGACCTGTTCAGCAGCCCCGGAATCGACCGTGAAATAGAGATCACCGACATGCGTGTAGGTGCTATCGGGATCGGGCAGCGGTGGTTCCTGAATATCGCGGCGCACGACCACGGTGGTGTCATTGGGGAGGATCACCGAGCCGCCAATAGTCAGATCAAGCACCATCGAATCGAGTCGGATCAGCTCGGTTTGATCGGCATGGAAATATAGTGGCAGCGTGAACCGCCCGACCGGGGTCGGACTGGATAGATTGATCGGCACCCGGAGCTTATCGCCCGGCAAGGCAATTATATCGCCGACACTCATGCCAGCTCCGACAAAGTGGGTGACGTTGACGTAGACTGGCGAGTTCTGAGCCTTGCCGTCGAAAAACCGCAGCAGCGCGTTGTATGTACCGGCCGGTAGCGCATCGTCGGTCACAGATATCATGATATCATCGGGATAGGTCCCGGTGAACTTGCCCGAAGTCAACCACTCACCATCGATGATAGTCATCCCCCATGTCTGACCGCCCGGATCATGAGGACTGCTGATCTGGAGTTTCTTTGCTTCGGGCAGGTCACTCGAGCTGTCGGCCATCGAAAAGACGAGGTTGTCAGTGCTCAAGCGCATTGTGAAAGGATCACGGAAGTCAGGCACACCATCCCCCGAGATCCACATGGTGTCGCCGTCGCAGAACACAAACTGGCCGAAATAGCCATCCGAGTCGGTATCCACACCCGGATTGTCATAGGTCCATCGTGCCCAGCGAGCGGACTGGGCAATGTCCGAGAAGTCGAGGTTGGCCCGATAGGTATCCGGGTCAGCGGGCAGATTGTCCAGGTTGGCCGGATCGTTATGAAGATCGACGCCACCGATGTAGGCGAAGGCTATCGGGAGAGTCTGCCCTGCCATAACAGTGACCGGTCCAACTGATA
>CAZHDS010000218.1:0-5333 GCA_964531495.1 uncultured Ignavibacteriales bacterium | reverse complement strand
CCGGATAGCGAGCCTAACCTGTGTGGGACAGCATACTCCGATTTTATATCTCCATGGTATTTGCTCGTGGCGGTCATCGGGGCGCTTATGAGACGAAGTAAGACCGGCGAAGGCACGTATATCGAACAATCGCAAATAGAAGCCGGGTTGAATTTTATGGTACCTCACCTTCTTGATTACACAGTAAATAACCGGATTTTGGAACGGATGGGTAACCGCGATCGTGAAATGGTTCCTCATGGAGTCTATCCATGCGAAGGTGCAGACAGATGGGTAGCAATAGCCGTTGCCGATGATGCGCAATGGCAATTATTCTGCAGAGTAATCGGTAATCCCGAATGGACCGGTGATCCGAAATTTGACACTTCACAACACAGGAAGGCAAATGAAGATGAACTGGACAACTTGATTGGCGAATGGACTAAGAACTACACGCCGGAACAAGTTATGAAGATGATGCAGGAAGCTGGTGTACCTGCAGGCGTAGTTGAAACCGGAGAAGACCTGCTTAACGATCCACAAATGAGACACAGGGAACATTATCCAGTGCTGAATCATTCGGGGATCGGTCCGCACTCATATCATGCCCCAGCTTATAAACTCTCGAAGACCCCTTGCCAGATAACTCGGCCGGCGCCATGCATGGGGGAGCACAACGAGTATGTTTACAATGAGCTACTTGGTTTCTCAGGTGATGAAATTGCAGACATGATCGCCGA
Organism: uncultured Ignavibacteriales bacterium; assembly: GCA_964531495.1. Lineage (GTDB taxonomy): Bacteria > Zixibacteria > MSB-5A5 > GN15 > FEB-12 > DAOSXA01. Next base: position 4,614 of record CAZHDS010000218.1, on the reverse strand, counting down.
AGGTGTGATAACTACGGAACCATGATCACTGAATACAAATACCAAAACTGAGAGGGGTGTGAAAGTATGATTTGCATATCTGAATTTTTAATGAGGAGGAAGCAATGGCCGGTATAGTATCTTTCGGTGCCTATGTTCCCATCCACCGGATGAACCGCACCGAGTTCCACCGGGCCTGGGCTGGATTCCCCATTCCGGGGGAATCGGCAATAGCTGCGTACGACGAGGACACCATCACGATGGGGGTCGAGGCTGCTATCGACTGTATCCGGGGCCTTGACCGCCAGTCCATCGACGCCGTCTTTCTGGCTACCACCACCTGCCCGTATAAGGAAAAACTGGGGGCGAGTATCATCGCCACAGCCCTTGATCTGCGGGCCGGGATTCGCACCATGGATATCACCGGGACGCTGCGTGCCGGAACCACGGCGCTGGCCACGGCTCTTGACGCCATCAACGCCGGCTCGGCGCGAAACGTGCTGGTGGTTGCCTCCGATTGTCGGCTCGGGGCGCCTTCCGGCATGCTGGAGCAAATGCTGGGAAGCGGGGCGGCGGCACTGCTCATTGGCACTGATGGCGTGATTGCTGAGATCGAGGGACAGTCTTCTCTCTCCGATGAATTCTCCGGGGTCTGGCGATCGGATGACGATCTTTTCGTTCGGTCCTGGGAAGATCGCATGACCCTTGAAAAGGGCTACTCAGCCATGCTTTCCGAAGCGATCAGTGCCCTGATGCAGAAATACAATCTACATCCGGACAGCTTTGATAAGCTGGTTATCGACGCTCCGACCAACGTCACCAAACAAGCGGCCGTGGCTAAGAAACTCGATCTCGATCCAGCCAAACTCCAGGACGCCCTGTTCCTGACCGTGGGCAACACCGGGGCAGCCCTGGCTTCAATGATGCTAGTAGCGGCACTGGAAGAGGCGTCTCCGGACCAGACGATGCTCTATGCCAGCTACGGAAACGGCGCGGATGCTTTCTTGCTCCGGACAACGGCAGCGCTGGCCAATCTGGAACCCCGGAGAGGAATCAATCGGCATATCGAGTCGAAGCTGATGCTGTCCAACTATGAAACCTATCTGCGCTGGAATGGGATTATCCCATTGGATGCAGGTCGGCGCCCGGATCCTCCTGCAGCTTCGCTGACGGCGCTTTACCGGCATAGACAAGAGATACTGGCTTTATACGGAGTGCGTTGTTTGAACTGCGGTACACCTCAGTATGTCAGTCCATCGGCATTGTTGACAACAGGCGTCACGCCAATCCGCATCTGTGCCGCGTGTCATGCCAAGGACCAGTTCGAGCCCTATAGGTTCGCTGATAAACAGGCCGCCGTCTTCACCTTTACCCAGGACAATCTGGCGGCCAGCATGGATCCGCCTGCTATCTCTGCGGTGATCGATTTCGATGGCGGCGGTCGGTCGCTCTTCGATGTGACCGACCGTGATCCCTCCAAGCTGGATGTGGACATGCGCGTGGAGATGACGTTTAGAAAGATGTTTACTAACAACGGGATTCACAACTACTACTGGAAAGCCCGACCCATTCGATGCGAGGACGGTAACAATGGTTAGAAGTATTAAAGATAGAGTAGCGATTATTGGTATGGGTTGCACACGATTCGGCGAACTGTGGGATGAGAGCCCATCGAACCTCGTCGTTGACGCGGCCTATGAAGCGTTCGAAGATGCAGGAATCGGTCCGGATGATGTTCAGGCGTGCTGGCTCAGTTCGGTGGAGGCATCAACCTCAGGGATGGCCGGTCTGGGTCTCAGCGCTCCGCTGAGACTGCAATATAAACCCGTGACTCGGGTGGAAAATATGTGCGCCAGTGGTTCGGATGCACTGCGGAACGCCTGCTATGCCGTGGCGGCGGGTGTGTGCGATGTCGCCTTGGCTTTGGGTATCGAAAAACAGAAAGATTCGGGAGAGGCTGGACTTAGAGTGACCGGCGGACCCCCCAAAGCAGCCGTAGAGCCCAACTCCACTAATCCAGGAGCGTTTGCCATGATGGCCACGCGGTATTTTTCCCGCTACGGTATTACCCCGAATGAAGGCAAGGCCATGCTGGCCAGGATCGCCGTCAAGAGTCACTACAACGGCTCGCTAAATCCGAAAGCTCACTTTCGTCGGATCATTACTTTGGAGCAAGTGATGAACGCACCAATTGTTGCCTGGCCTCTAGGGATATTCGACTGTTGCGGAATCAGCGATGGCGCTGCTGCGGCGATCGTTGTCCCAGCCGAGAATGCGAAGAATTTTCGCGCTGATCCTGTGTACGTGAAGGCACTTCAAATATGTGTTGGACCTGCGGACGGGATAGTAACAAAAGAGTACGACTATACACATGTCGAGGAAACCTACCGCGCCGGGCTGGCTGCCTATGCCGAAGCCGGGATCACCAATCCACGGAAAGAGATCAGCATGGCTGAGGTCCACGATTGCTTCTCCATCACCGAAGCGGTTATCATGGAAGACTTGCAGTTCAGCCAGCGAGGCCGGGTGCGAGAGGACATCGAAGCGGAAGTCTTCACCCTCAAAGGAGAGCTGCCAATCCAGCCGGATGGCGGCCTGAAGTGCTTTGGTCACCCCGTGGGGGCCAGCGGCCTGCGCATGATGTATGAGATGTACAAGCAATTGCAGGGGAAAGCGGGTGAACGACAGATCGCCGATCCTAAATTGGGGTTGACGCACAACATGGGTGGACAGCCCTCGGGATGCACCGTCAGTTGCATCATTGTGGGTACATGATATCCCTGACACGTACAAGGAGTTTACGATATGGACCTTGACCTGACTGAAGAGCAGCAACTGCTCAAGAGTTCCGCACGTGATTTTTTTGAAAAGGAATTCCCGAAAACCAAAGTCAAGGAGATGGAGAACCACCCGACCGGTCACGATCCGGAGGCCTGGAAGCAGATGGCCGACCTAGGATGGCTTGGACTCATGATCCCGGAGGAATACGGCGGTGCCGAACTCGGCTTCATGGACATGGTTATCCTTCTTGAGGAGATGGGGAGAGCCTGTCTGACAGAACCATTCTTCTCCACAGCTGTTCTTGGCGCTCTGCCAATCATGAGTGCGGGCAGTGAATCGCTCAAGGCCGAGTTCCTGCCAAAGATCGCCAGCGGAGAGTTGATTCTTGCTCTAGCCCTTACCGAGCCCAGCGCGAGTTATGAGGCTGCCCACATTGCCACCAAAGCGGTTCGGGGTAACGAAGGCTATATTCTGAACGGTACAAAGCTCTTCGTTCACGATTCCCAAGTCGCCGACTACCTTCTCTGCGTTGCTCGAACCGAAGACTGGTCCATGCCTGAGGACGGCATTAGTCTGTTTCTTATTGATGCCAGGAGTTCCGGTATCACGATCAACCCGCTGCTTACCATCGCCGATGACAGGCAAAACGAAATAATCCTCGAAAACGTCGTTGTCCCCGAGGCTAACCTGGTCGGAGAGTTGAACCGGGGCTGGCCTGTAGTTCGGCAACTTCTTAATCAGGCATCGGTGGCCAAGTGTGCCGAGATGGTTGGAGGATGCGACTGGGTTGTTGAGACCACGGCCGCATATGCGAGGGAAAGGATTCAGTACGGTAAACCCATCGGCAGCTTCCAGGCGATCCAGCACTACCTGGCCGATATGTGGACCGAAGCCGGCATGGCCAAACGCTTGACGTACTATGCCGCATGGGTCATTGAGCAGGGACTCCCCTGCGCCGTAGAGGTGGCTACAGCCAAGGCGTGGACAAACGAGGCATACAAACACTGTACCCGTATGGGTGTCCACATTCATGGCGGCATCGGCACTACGCGAGACCATGACATGGGCCTGTATTATCGGCGATCACGACAGGCCGCACTCTTGTTTGCCGATACCGAGATGTGCAATGAGGTGGTGGCGCATCAGATGGGGCTCTAGGTTTCACCAGTGATGGAGGACAATGGCCATGGATTTCAAATTCACACCAGAACAGGAAGCGCTCAAAAGCGAGTTTGACACTTTTTTTAGAGAAGAGGAAAAGAATGCCCCAGAGGGTTGGGTGGGAGGTATGGAAGATCGATGGGAAAGCGACGACGGTTGGGCCTATCACCTCGCCACTGCAAAAAAGATGACCGAGAGAGGATGGTTATCCCTGGCCTGGCCTAAAGAGTATGGTGGGCGAGAGCTTGGCATCATCGAGCAGGCCCTGTTCAGCGAGTCAGCTTCGTATCACCGGGTGCCGGGGATCGACTTCATGGGATCGCAGATACTAGCACCCGCCTTGCTGGCTCTGGGCACCGAGGAACAGAAAAGCGAATGGCTGCCCAAAATTGCCAATGCTGAGAGTCAATGGTGCCAGGGATGGAGCGAGCCAAATGCGGGTTCCGATCTGGCTGCGCTGACCACCCGCGCCGTGGAAGACGGCGACGATTTTGTCATCAACGGGCAGAAGATATGGACTACGGCTGCCCATCGCGCCGATCACATCTTCATTGTAGCTCGAACCGATCCGGAGCTTCCCCGGCATAAGGGGTTGACTTTCTTTCTGAGTGAGATGGATCGGCCCGGGATAACAGTTCGTCCTTTGTACTACATGAACGGGGCACACGTGTACAACGAGATATTCCTCGATGA
>CAZHDS010000217.1:0-5391 GCA_964531495.1 uncultured Ignavibacteriales bacterium | reverse complement strand
CGAACATTTCCGGCGTGGCTTCGCGATCATTGAGGAAATTGACTACGTGCAGGTTATTACTGTAGATTTGGTAAGTGTGGTTGCTGAAGTACTTCTGGTTGGAATCGATGAACTCCAGCAGCGCCAGCAGCGAGGCCAAATCAGAGTGAATCGGGTCGGCGGCGGCAAAGGGCGCCTTGAATTGAATTCCGACCTGAGGGATATGAAAGGCAACAACCGCTGACTTGGTCGAGGGGTTGTCATCCGGCATTTCGAAAGATCCAAAGTAGCAATCCATGACGAGACCAGTTGCAAAGACCGTGCCTACCTCCTCTCATACGACTAAACCATTGTTGGACAACACGGTAATGATTAGTAATGGCTCTGTCTGAGCTGGTTGTCGCAGATTGCTTCACATAATCTGCTCCGACCAGCCTCCTGGGCGCAGCCGGATTGTGTGGATTTGTTCCAACACTCTATCGCTGAAAAAAGAATGCGGCTGTGCCGCCGGGCTTGACAAGTGACTGATTTGTAATATATTCAACGAGCTTTTTGCTGGACTATGATTGGCGGTATCGTCTAGTGGTTAGGACGGGTGGTTCTCAGCCACCAAGCCGGGGTTCGATTCCCCGTACCGCTATATTGAGCCCGGATTCGCAAAGATAGTCATCGAGATATCTCTCGCAGGCTCAATTCACAGAACCAAGTCTTGGTCTCAAAGACCATTTGTCCGGATTGGGCGGACACAACACAACATAGCCCTGCCTGCGCAGAGGCGATATAGTATACTTATGTGCCGTATGGCGATATTGGATTGATTCATGTCTCCGTAGGCCTAAGCGGGGAAAGCCAGCGGTTTGATTGGCAAAAGACATTGCGAATAACCACCCATTTGAGTATATTATGATAACCGAATGATATGGAAATGTTTAGGCATGATCGTGTTACAAATCTAATACAGCATGGCTATGACATATCAGGTGGTTCACACTATTATACTGCACCAGGTCGAAACATCTGTAGATCGAATAGAACTCTTAGGACCGGGAGGTTCGCAGTGTTGTGGATATATTCGGTAGTTGCCACACTATTCTTACTAGTTGCTTCCAATGCGATTGGAAGCAGTGATAAGGATACATCTGATGGCTTATCTCCTAAATTATCGTTTCAATACTCTCCTAGAGCCTTTTTGGAGCAGATGACTGACGATGAAAAAGCCAATGCCGCGATCGATCTAGTGCTTGAGCAACAAGCCGGCGCTACAGCTTTGGACAAAGCATACGAGATTGAAAGGCATTGGAATGAGGGGCGGTATTCTACAGCCCTAGGGTTGTTTGTTGATCTGTCTCTTCTGACAGAACTGAATTTGGCGGAGATTCATGTGACGTGGAAAGTGCCAGTGACTACGTCATCTCCGGATAGGTTTGATACCGATGTTCAGATAAGTACCCGCGATTCGGTTAGAATTCTGGAAATGGAAGTTCATCATGGTACAGGAAACTTGAATGCTCTAGTCATTTTCGAAGGAGATGGATCTGTAGCTTCAATCGAATCAAGATTGTCAACTGATGGTGGTGTTACTTGGGTTGCACCGAATTTGCTTGTGATGGGCTATGAACTAGTTGATGCCTCAGCTACAGTCTGGGAGGATCATTGCTATCTGGCATATAACCATAGCTCTTTGAACGTTACCAGACTAATCAGGTTCAGTTGTGAGACAGGTATGAAAGAGCAAATCTCAGGCTTGAGTTACTTGAATATCCATAATAATCCCATTGAAGAATTGAAACTATCATCTTCCGATGACTATGTCTCATCGAATGATTACCTCTACCTTGCGCTGATTGAAACTGATAATGATTTGGTAGTGTACCGGATTGACATAGGCCTTTCTTCTTCCTGGAATCAGTTGACGACGAATATTGGTAATTGTGACCGGGGATTGGATATCTTTGTGACGCCGTCGACTTGGCTTCCGGTGTACATATCCTATATACATACAGGCAATAATGTCGTCATCTCAAGATACGAGGGCACCAGTAGTCAGTTCATACCTATCTTCACAACAGCGGTGGGAGGAAGTGTACCTGATGAAACCTGCCTTGACATATATGAGTCAAACATAGTCTGTCTTTATGAGTATTATTCAACTTCTGAGACCAAGAATGGGATTTATGGCTGGTACAGCGATAATTTGGGTGGTGATTATATGTACCAGTTAATCGACGATTGGGATACTAATCGCTTCAGCCCCTCGATTACCATGCGGAGAGGGGGCGGAATCGGGATTGCTTACAGCACCCAGTCCATGTATCCTGTCAGGAGAGGGAAGTTCAAATGGCGCCCCTATGACTCCCTAACGTTTTATTATGCCCCTGAAGTGACTTACGCTGACAACCGAACCGCTTTCCAGCAGGATATTGAATACCTTGGCGGTGGGATGCATGGCATTGCCTACGTCAGCAGTGACTTTGAAGCCTGGTTTGATCGTGGCTCCGGTTGCTGCGTGATTCGCGGTGACATCAATCACGATGGTGAGTTGGAGCCTGACATAGCGGACTTGATCTACCTAGTGACGTTCATGTTCCAAGACGGACCCGAACCGCCCTGCATGGCAGAGACGGACATCAACGGTGACGGCAGCGAAGCCCCGGACATAGCGGACCTCATCCATCTGGTGAGCTACATGTTCCAGGAGGGCCCGCCTCTAGTGCCGTGTCCGTAGAGCTACAGAAGAACACGCAGACGCCCTCCGGGTGTCTCTCTTGACCCCTCTGGTTTGAGCACGACCGGAGGGGTATACACACCCTCCAAGTTTCTTCGAGGGTGTGTATAGATAGGGGGCTGAATATCAGTCACTTACGGCAGCCATGGGGACATTTCAACGGTGCACGTCTCCCCCAGACGTGGTCTCACGCGACTTTGAACTCGAACGAGATGCTAACTCCCGCAACGTATCGATTTCTCCCACCGCTAGATTTCTCTTGGCCTGACTCACGACGTCGGGCATCGGTCCTCCTCCCGAATACCACTGCAGCGAACCTGCATGATAGCTTCAGGGGGAATTCGCCCAGTTCACGCCGCCGGGGGACACACCCATACCAAGGCTTGCCTTATTCCTGATTCTGCTTATATTGAACAAGACAAATCGGGTCCAACAAGGCGAGGTCCGCTTACATCTGAATTGCCAAGTTACAAATAGCTACGTTACTGAAGAGGAAGAACATGAGACTCTGCTATGTGTGCGCTGTTCTGGCGGTGCTGCTGCTGGCGATCCCGGCCGTGGCGTCTGACCAGATTGAGAACTCCAGTCCCATCAATCGCGACCAAGTCGCCCCACATGTACTAAAGCAATCGGTTAGCGCATCGACCACGCTGGCTCTCCGAGATGGACCGCCATACTTCGACGGCAGCCTCCGGATTTACGTCGTTGAAGAGACGAGTAGTTTGGGGTGGAGGGATCTTCAGAATCAATTGTATGAGTTTCCATTCCTGGCCTACGCCATTAACTCGGCCTTGACCCTCAATGACACGGTCTGGGACACGACCGTGACTTGGGATGGATACGACTTCGGTTACAACAGTCTGCGGGGAGACAACATTGCCGTACAGGCAGTCTTGTTCTCCAACTCCAATGGCCTTCCGGCTGCAGCCGCCATGGCCTATCCGGGTATTCCGGGATCGAATTACGTCAATACAGATTCGGGGTATACTCATACCGTCTTCGTTGAAGAAGGCACGGCCACCTGGTGACAATACTGCCCTAATACGCGGTCTGCGTTACACACTCTTTGGACCACCGGCGGTTACAACTGGATTTACACTGCCCTGATCGACGATGTTAACCCCAGAGCTGAACAACGAGTCAACGAACTCGGCCTCGGAGGATTTCCGACAACGTTTTTTGATGGCGGATACGGCGTGGTCGGCGGCGGCGCGTCCGATCCACTGGCATATGCTGGTCAAGTTGTCTACACGGGAGAACGGGCAGTTGAGACTGACGTTCTGACTCTTGACGTGGAAATGACCTGGCTGGGCGGGGCCGACGACGCGGAGGATATGGAAATCACCGTTTCGATCTCAGTCCTGGCCAATCTGGAATTTGCCTATCCCGACGGAATTCCGGAGACCATCCTCCCCGATACAGCAACGACTATTGACGTTATCGTTACTGGCAAAGGTAAAGGCGTCCCGGTGGAGAATACGGGTGACCTGCATTATTCGATCGACGGCGGAGCATATGTCGTAGCAGATATGACGGAGACTCTGCCCAACGAGTACACGGCATCTCTGCCTATCATCGGCTGCAATCAGTCGATCGATTTCTACTTCAGTGCTGAAGAGATCCTTGAGGGCACTCTGTACGACCATGATACATCGCCCTTCGGTGTCTTCTCAGCCAATGAGATCGATACTCTCTTCTACGACGACTTCGAAGCCGATGCCGGCTGGACTATTTCTGGCGGCCAATGGGCCCGGGGAGTCCCCACCGGCGGCGGCGGTGAATACGGATATCCTGATCCAACTCGGGGTACTCATGGCAACTCTGTTCTCGGTTACAATCTCAATGGTGACTACCCGATCAATATGCCGCAGTACCATGCGACAAGTCCCGCCTTTGACTGCACCGATATGGAAAACGTGCAGCTCAGATTCCAGCGGTATTTGGGCGTCGAAGAGCCAGCCTACGATCATGCCTACATCAGGATCAGCACCAACGGTACGACCTGGAGTACTGTTTGGGAAAATCCCCGTACTGTCGAGGACTCTTCCTGGAACCTGCACACCTACGACATCTCGCAATGGGCTGACGGTGAGGCTACCGTGTACCTCCGATTCACTCAAGGTGTGTCCGATGGCGGCTGGAATTGGTGCGGTTGGAACATCGACGGCTTAGCTGTCGTCGCCCGAAACTGCCGAGGACCTCAGTATCTCTGCGGCGACATAAACAACGATGGAGTAGGCCCGAATATTGAGGATCTGATCTATCTGGTGGTTTTCATGTTCCAGGACGGGCCGCCACCGCCGTTCATGGAGTCCACGGATGTGGATGGTAACGACGTGGGGCCTGATATTGCCGACCTGATCTTTCTCGTTAACTTCATGTTTAACGAAGGTCCGGACCTGATATGCGATGGTCCCCTCGCGACTCCGGCAACTCCGACATCGAAATCAGCAATACCCACGAACTGATTTAGGACTACGCAACTGCTTTTTGAGCGGCCAGGCTTCGTTGCCTGGCTGCTTTTTCTGTGCCCGGACAGCAGGTAGCAGGCCCGGCCTATCGGAAATCTCAGATGAGCTACATCAACATGGCGGAACTTTCGCTCTACTTTGCTGTCTTAGAAGTTATCAATATGTCAAACGATAGAAAACTGCTAGTCATAGAGGATGACATTGAGATCGCTGATC
>CAZHDS010000216.1:0-5444 GCA_964531495.1 uncultured Ignavibacteriales bacterium | reverse complement strand
ATCTCCCATGGGTTAATTGTTGGACATGGTCAACTCTCTGAATTACTTGATGGCGATGTTGCGGCGGATTTCATTTCCATCTGCTCTCCTATTGCCCTGTTAAGTAGTAGCGCGATTGCATTCAATATAGCTAGGATTGACGAATCTGTCCACCACAATGCCGCTCCACTGATTGCAGCTGACCTAAGCGGTTTTTCGCGGGTTATCAACCACCGAAGGTGTCAACAGGAAACCCGGGGCAAGGGGCCTGTTGAAAAACCCCTGGCAATTGGAGCATGGTTCGACTCCGCTCACCATGACTATATGTAAACTACTGTCTTTCAAGTCACCCTGAGCGGAGTCGAAGGGGCTTGAAAGACATATGAGGCTTTTTCAACAGACCCCAAGCCCCGGGCCACCCCACCATCGCCATTTTGTTTCAAGTTCCCTTTGTATATGGGAGTGGGGTTTGAAACAAAATCACTCTGCGGTCTTCTTGAGCCGATAGAGCGTGTGCGGGCGACCGCGCCCCACGATCTCGTCCTTCTTCGATTCTGCATACCCACATTCAAGAAGCTCATGCAGGGCAGCAACCACGCGCTTCTGCGGGATCTTTTGCTCTGCGGCGGTCTTGATGAGTTGCTGGCGCGTGGACCAATCGCACGTGAGCAGGTTCTCGAGCACGATGCATGCTTCCCTGGACTTCCTCGACTCTGGCCTTCCCGGGCCGGTCGTGGGGGAGGCCAGTATCACGGTGGCCGTGTCGCTGGTATCGACAATGTCCACCGCGAACGACTCAACCGGGGGAGCAAAGCGCGACTTGGCGTGTTCGACAAACGTGCTGCCGCCTTTTACCTTCAACGACAACACCGTATCGGCTGCGGCCGCTTTGTCCGATGAACCCCTGATCCGGTAGCTCATTGGGCCCTCGAACTGACGAGGCTTGCGGTGATGATCGGCGATTAGCACCAGCAGCAGCTTTCTTCGGGCGAGATCCTTCAGTTCGTTCAAGACCGCCGCTACTTCGGTCGATGAATTTTCATCACAGCCGAGCACCCTGATCAGCGAGTCAAAGATGAGCAGTTTCGGTTCGGTGAGATAGACATAGTTGTTCAGGCGATCGATCCAGTCTTTGTCAGTGAGTTTGGCGCCTCTCTGGATCAACAACCGGATATCCAGCTCATCCGGTGTGAGTCCTTTGGCGTTCAAGAGCTTGCCGATCCGGCTGCGCAGCAACGAACGACTGGATTCTTCATCGATGATCAGCACGCCCCCTTTCGAGGTCTCAAACTGTCCCAGCCATGTCCCTCCGCGAGCCATTTCAACAGCCAGATCGAGCAACATCCACGACTTGCCCAAACCGGGCGGACCGGCGATGAAACCGATCCCTTCCTCCGGGAAGATGTCTTTGACGGCCCAGCGAATCTCCGGTTCGACAGAATCCCAGAATTCCTTGAGCCCCTCCATCTCCGGAAACCATTTCTTTTCAAAATCCATATCCATATACAAGGGGGAATTGAAACAAAATGCGCCGGTTTCGTTGCGGAATTGTCGCAACCCGCAAAAACAGTCAAACAAATCCTCTTAGCGTCCGTCCTATTGTTGTGGACCGGGGTCCTACGGGCCGGGGTCCTGCGGGTCGGGGTCTGTTCCGCTCAGATTCTACATTATTTCTGATAATAGTGGTGACCGGCAGCAGCACAAGTGAAACTCCGGCGTTCGGGGTCCGTAGAGAGTAGTTAAGACTAGTCGATCCGTTCGGTGGCATAGGCCGGGTGGATCCGAAACCAAACCTGCCCATAATTTCTCCCAAATGGTTTAGGAGCATTGATGACCATCCGGTTGAGTAGGGCTATTCGGAGGTTGGTGTGGCTGTAGCTAAAAAAGTGTGTATTACGCTCGGCTTGAGTGTCGGCGCGGTTGTGACGTGGTACCAGGAGGGTCTGGCATATGTGGATCCATCTACTGGCAGCTATATGTTTCAGTTGGCCGTCGGATCCGTCTTTGGCGGAATCCTGGCAGTCAAACTCTGCTGGAGAAACATCCGATCCTTCCTGACTTCTCGATCCGGATTGCAGCGTAGCGGCCAGGGCGATGTCAAGTCACTGGATTGATCCGGGATCATTCCGGGACCCCAGCGGTTTTGTCTATTCGCGGCAGGGTGGTCTCTATCGGCAGGTCAACCTGCGTTACCGCGAGGACTATGATCTCCTCATGGGCTCAGGCCTGCATCAGAAACTCCTCGACAAGGGACTAGTCATACCCCACCAGGAGGTGGAGGTCGACAGTGTTCATCCGGGCAGTTGCTACCGTGTAATCCAGCCCGAGCTTGTGCCTTTTGTCAGTTATCCCTACGAATGGTCATTCGGCCAGCTCAAGGCCGCAGCTCTTGCGACGCTGACCATCCAGAAGATCGCCCTCGATTATGGCATGTCGCTCAAAGACGCCAGCGCTTACAACGTGCAGTTTTTGCGCGGTAAGCCGGTACTCATCGATACTCTATCATTTGAGAAATATCGACCCGGTCAGCCCTGGGTTGCCTATCGCCAGTATTGCCAGCATTTCCTGGCCGCGCTGGCGCTGATGTGTTATGCCGACGGTCGCTTGAGTCGTCTTGCGCAGTTGCATCTCGATGGCATCCCGCTCGATCTGGCGGCTACCATCCTGCCGGCCAGGGCGTGGTTCAGTCCCTCGCTGCTAGTTCATATCAAGCTCCACTCTCGAAGCATCAGAGTCAATAGCGGACGGTCATCGGCCGTTCCGACTCGAACGATGAAGAAGGGCGCGCTGCTTGGCCTGATAGAGAGCCTGACCGCGACGACCCATCGTCTGAAGTGGCATCAGGATGCGACCACCTGGGGAGACTACTATGCCCACACCAATTATTCCCGTCAGTCCATGGCCAGCAAGACAGGTCTGGTGCGGGAATTCCTCAAGCTGGCGGCCCCTCACACGGTGTGGGATCTGGGCGCCAATGACGGTCGCTTCAGTCGGCTGGCGGCCGAACAAGGGGCCTTCACCGTAGCTTACGATTTTGACCCGGTGGCGGTCGAGAAGAACTACCAGAGCTGTCTGGCTGATGGCATCACGGGCGTCTTGCCTCTTCAGATTGACTTGGCCAATCCAACTCCGGGGGTGGGGTGGGAGAACCGCGAACGGCAATCGCTCGTTCGGCGCGGTCCCGCTGATCTTATCATGGCTCTGGCTCTGGTCCATCACCTGGCCATAGGCAACAATCTTCCGTTACCACGCATCGCTGAGTTTTTGGCCAGCCTGGGGCACTGGCTTATCATAGAGTTCGTTCCCCGTGAGGATAGCCAGATTCACCAGATGTTAGCGACACGCGAGGACATCTTTGACAGTTACACCCGGCCCGAGTTCGAGCAGGCCTTCGCCAGTCACTACCATTTTCGCCAGGTAGCTGAGATAGCCGACAGTCAGCGCACGCTCTACTTGATGGAAGGGAAATAGTCTTGGCGACAAAGCGCTGGCACTTGCTTCACCCGATTCTTTTTGCCGCCTATCCTGTGCTGTTCCTCTGCGCTCAGAATATCGGTCAAATGACTCTCCTCGATGTGATCCGGCCCCTGCTGATCTCAACTTCTATCGCGGTCATGCTGACGATCATTCTCGCCCGCCTTACATCCTCGCCCAAAGCGGCCGCGATATCGATTAGCCTGGTTTGTCTTCTGTTCTGCAGCTACGGTCATGCCATTGGTTGGATTGACGGTCGCTGGGATATCGATCCGCACGATGCTGTCGTTTGGGGGGAGATGGGCGCGCTGGCGCTTCTGCTCTGGTTCGTCTGGAGCTACCGGGACCGATTGACAGGGGTGACATACGGAGCGAACCTAGTCGCCGCGACGCTGGTCGCTATCCAGCTCGGCTCAGGAGGCTGGGCGTTGGCGACGAGCGAACCAGCCATGGTGGAAGAGCCGGTTGTGGCGAAACTTGCCCTCGATGATCGTCCGGCCAGTGACGCGCCCGACATCTACTATATCATCACTGATGGCTATGCCCGTCAGGATGTTCTCTCGCGGATTTACGGCGTGGACAATAGTTGGTTTCTGGACTCGTTGCGCGGTCGCGGTTTCCATGTTTCTGATAGCAGCCATTCGAACTACTGCCAGACGGTCCTGTCTTTGGCCTCAAGCATGAATATGGATTATCTGGCCAATCTCGACCAGGTCGACCGCAACAGCTACAGCCGCGCCCGACCCACCGCGCGTCTCAAGAATAGTCGGCTCGTGTCATTGCTGCAGGAACGCGGTTATCGAACCGTGGCTTTTGAGACTGGTTATGCCGTTACTGAGTTGGAGACAGCCGATTATTACCTCGCCGGTGGCGATCAGATCACGGAGTTCGAGAGCGTGTTACTGTCCACGACCCCGCTGGCGCATTTTGTGCCTTCGTTCGCTGATCCCTTCAATCGCCATCGTCGACGCCTCCAGTTTGCGATGCGGAGCCTCAGTCGGTTGAGTGACATTCCATCGCCGAAACTCGTTTTTGCGCACCTCGTGACCCCGCATCCACCGTTTGTCTTTGGTGCCGGGGGGGAGGCGCTCACGCCATCGCGTACGTACGCTCTTGGAGATGGCAACGACTTTTTTATTCAAGGGGGTTCGCAGGAGGAATACATCGCGGGCTATCGAGACCAGACTCAATACGTCAGCGAGCGTCTCTGGCAGACTATCCGGGCGATCCTATCAAACTCCAGCCAACCACCCATCATAGTGCTTCAGTCCGACCACGGACCCGGCTCGCACTTGCACTGGCAGCTGATCAGTCTCACCGATGTGCAAGAGCGCCTGTCCATCCTGAATTGTTATCACATTCCGAATCTGGCTGATTCGATGCTGTATCCGGGCATCACGCCGGTGAACAGTTTTCGGGTTATCCTGAATCATCTGTTCGACTCTGGATTTCCCATGATGCCCGACTCGTCGTTCTATTCGCCGCTACGCCATCCGTACGATTTCCAGGATGTGACCTCGCGCCTTTAGCTAGCGGCATCCTCCTTAGAAAAGCGGAGAGAGCTAGCTCTCTCCGCTGATACACATGATATTTTGACGCTGCCATTGTGATCAATGTCCGCACGGAGCAAACAACAAGTAGTCACTTCACACGAGTCACCGATACCGTCGAGGTCGGAATCTTCCTGCAACGGGTTGTAGTCGTCAGGGCAATTATCGCTTGTCATCCTGTTTCTACTCACTCACCGTGTCGTTTATCAGAATGGAGACGTTGTCGGAACCAACGTTGGCCACGGCCAGGTCATAATCGCCATCCCCATCCAGATCAGCCGCATAGACAGAAAAAGGAACATCACCAACACCGTAGTTACCCGCCGAAGCAAAGGTGCCGTCGCCGTTGTTCTTTAGGATGGAGACGTTGTCGGAATTATAGATGGCCACGGCCAGGTCATCATCGCCATCCCCATCCAGATCAGCCGCATAGACAGAAAA
>CAZHDS010000215.1:0-5456 GCA_964531495.1 uncultured Ignavibacteriales bacterium | reverse complement strand
GGGATCAATTCGATCTGGTGACTCTGGTATATGCTGATCATGGGCGCGTAGCTGCCGGTGCATCCCGGAGAAGATTGTGTCGGCGCTCAGCGCCTTATGTTGACTTGATTTGCTGGCCACTATTCATCCTAGCCCAGATTGAAGGCTGCCTCGAACTTCTGCTCGTCGCCAGATTCGTTGCGATAGTTTCCGGTTACCTTCACTCTCAATCCCAGAGCATGGGCTGAGTCAGCACCGTCCTGAGCGATTGATACCGAAGTGTTGTAGAGCCGCTTTTCAAAAGTGGCAATAGCATTGCGCAAACTGGCCCGGATGTCACCCTTGTTGGCGGCAATCGTATCGGCGAATTCCTTCTGCCACAGGTCGCAACCGTACTCAGGATAAAATGTCATCGATCCAACTCTGGTACTCAGCAACAAACCGACCGAGTGGGTTATGGATTGGAGCAGATCGGTTCGCGGCAGGTAGCCTTCGCGCAGCAGGAGGGGTAAGGCGAGATAATCCATAAGGCGTCTAGTTGATCTTGACGATCGCCCCTTTTATGTCGGTCATGGCGCTTCCTTCAACGGTGGTCTGCGTGCCGGCCAACTTTGCCATGGCACCACCTTTGATTTCGGCATTGACCGAGCCCTCAGCCTTGAAATTGACACCAGCTTTGATCTCAGCATCAGCCGTGCTTTCCAGCTTGAGAGCCCCGGCCGATTTGATAGTCACGTCACCCGTGGTGCTCTCGAGAGTGATCGTAGCGCCCTTGATCGTGATATCGCCGCTGGCACTCTCGATCGTTATCGAGGGACCGCTCATATCCATCGTGATCGCGTTCTCGCCATCCTTCTGAACGATGGAGATCGTTTCGGCGCCGCTGCCGTCATGAAAGAAGATCTCGTTGCCTGACTTGGTGCGGAAAAGCTTGAGATCGTTATCGCTGGCACTGAACCCCGCCGAATGACCGACGGGGGCCTTGTCCATGCCATTGTACATACTGCCCAATACGATTGGTCGATCCGGGTCACCATGCTCAAAAGCCACCAGGACCTCGTCGTCCACTTCCGGCAGACAGAAGAAACCACGTTCGTTGCCACCGTGAGGAGTCAGTACGCGTAACCACTTCTGCGGCTCGGCGAGCGAGGAACCATCGTTCCAGAAGAACTTCACCTGCACCCGACCAAGCTCATCGGGATCGTCGGTAGAGGTGACGACGGCTGGTTGCAGGTCGGCCAAGCGGGGTTTGGCGGATCTCCGTCGCGGATAAGCCGCCTCAAGCGGCAAACACGTAAATCTGTTGTAGTAACCGGCAAACTCTTCATCGGTGTCATCGCCGGTACTCTGAGTATTGAGGCCCCGAGCATCCGTGAGCTCATAGCCAAAGACATGTCGTACCGACTTGACCCAGTAGCGAGCGCTGAGCATTTCGCCGAGGCTTTCGACGTCGATACACTGGCCGAGTTTCAGCCAACGCAGGTGGCAACGTCCCGTGCAGGTAAACATGCTGGAGACAGCCGCCTCTCGGGCAGTTGCCAGGGAACGATCCAGATCACCCTGGCTGTCAGCCTTGAGGCCGGAGACAAAACTGCCCTTGGTGTAGAGATCTTTGGAGGCGTCATGCGACTTCGCGGCGGTCGATGACAAGGAGGCACCTAATGAGCCGGAAGTTTCGCCAGCAATGACTTCTTTCTTGGCAACGTCGTATACTTCTGAGCCATATTTCTCGGCCGTTGTGCCAAGGCCCATAGTGAAGACCCGCAGGTCATAACCATACGTGATACTTGGCGTATCGCCGCTGGCAGCAGCCTTCATCACCTGGAACCGCTGACCATCGTAGTAGGCGTGGAGACCGGCCTCGTTTGCCAGACGTTGGACAAACTCGTAGTCCGTTTCCTGGTACTGAACGCAATAGGCTTTGGTCGCACTAGTAGCTTCAATGCTGCCCACCGTGATGGAATAATCCCCCACAATCGAACTAATGATGTCACTGGCGGTCATCTCGTGAAACAATCGATTCCGACAGGCGCCATCCATGGCAATCGTGGGACTGTGGGCGGTGATCCAGCAGATGTTGCTGCCATCGATGCGATGATCAAAAGTTACTTCCGTCACCACTCCCACAAACTCGGACGTGACCGGCCCCGACTCGCCAGGGACTTCATCAGACTCGAAGGACAAGGCGAGCGACTGGCCAAGATAGCCCACGCGCGCTTCTCTGCCGGGAAACCGTCCCGAACTCCCGTCCACTTCCAAACCGTGAAGTCTAATCTTGAGAACGTGATGGTCATCGACAGACTGGTCAAGTTGGAAAGAATAGATTTCCTGATCGACTGTCTGGCCGCTGATCCTGATGGTTACTGATTCGGGCATTACTGCTGATCCGTGGTTTTGGTGAGGTGGTTCATCGAGCGGGCCTGACGACCCGCTCGATGAACTGGACAGCTACTTATTCTTCCCAACGGTTATCGATCTCCGCATCGCCAATCGTGATCTTGTGGCTGGAGATTTCGAAATACTCGTATACCTGAGCATCGGGACTGTCTTTGATATGAGGCACTACCTCCTCATACTTGGTGATGAAGCCTTCATCCCAGGTAAGGGCCTTCATCTCCGAATCATCCGGGGTCTTGAACGAGACCTTGCCAGCCTTCCAATTGGGCTTACTGGAATCCATCGCCCAACGCGCGATGTCAGCCTTCTCGTCGGACTCCCGTTTGATCTTGATAGTTCCGGCGTGAGCGCGATCCGACGGACGACCGGTTTCGTCCTTGGCCGTATAGATCACGTACGACACTTCGTAAACGTTTTTGTAAACGACGCCATCGATTTCTAGTACTGGTCTGCGTGCCATGGTGAAGATCCTCCTGGCCTTGCGGGTTATTGTTGTTTCAACAGTCTAATTCGTGTGCATAGGGTCGGTGCCGTATGACCAACGACACCGACCAAATCAGCTATTTGTCCTTTACTCCGGTCGCGTTGTCATCATTCCAGGCTGTGAACTCAATATTGAAAGTTCGAGCCGGGTACTTCGGATTGAGGGCAACCTTGATATCGATTTCCTGGCGCTTGCGCATTTCCTCGTCGGCAAAGATCTCGACCCGGAAGTCCTGAAGGATGTTATCCCCACCAGAGATGGCCTTCATGAACTTGTCGATATCGCGACGCATAGTATCGACAAATTTCTGGTCAATCACCGAGAACGTCTGCTTGTTGAGGTAATTGCGCAGCGTCTTGTAGACGTAGTCATAGGTCCGACGAATCGAGTAAATGTTGAAAGTCTCTTTGGTGAACAGTGTCGCTGCTCCCATCGAAACCGCCGAGCCCTCGAAATTCACCATCGGATTGACGCCCTTCTCATTGATCTTGCTGGCGTCGGGCTGATTGGCTTTGAACCGGATGTACTTGGCATCGGCGACTTTGCCATGCTTGAAGCCAGCCATCGGCTGCTGCATGCCAACCGACGTGTCACCCTGGTACATCATACCTGCCACCGAGGCTGACGGTGGGATCCACATATCCTCGTCTTCGTACTGGTTCCCCTCTCGAGCCAGGAGATAGTTGGCAAAGACTGAGGCGTACTGCTTGTAGCTGTCGATCCCGGCCAGATTCGCGTAGTTGGGGTCTTCCAACATGTCCATGACTTCTTCAAAGGTCTCGAAGTTGGGCAAATCGGTCATAACGTGCAGCTTGTTTGGCAAGCCCAGTTGGCGGGCCACAGTGTCAATATTCTCCACTGAACCGAGATAGCCAGGAATGACGGCCATCGAGAAACAGTCCTTGATGCTCCACTCGCGGTAGAGGTCGGCCACTGACTTGGCCAGTTTCTCGAATTTTTCGCGATCATCCGGATCGGTCAGTTCTTCAGCGGAAGCATTGGCAAACCACGCGTTGACCTTCTCATCCGGTTCCATCTGGGCATTGGCGAAGAACTTGTCGATGGCTCGATAAGTTGTTTCGATTTCCTTGCTTGCCCTATGGACCTTCTTCATATTCTTCTGGAGATTGGCCTCAAGTTTGGTGGCTTCTTCGTTGAGCCCTTTGCGGACTTCGTCAATATCGTCCGACTTGCCCAGGTGTTCCACCCATAGCTTGAGTCTCTCCGCCAGCAGTTTACGCTGGACGGCAAAATCCTTCTTGGTCAGGAACTCCTTACGCTGGAAATCCTTCTTGGGGTCGAGCCACTCCACGCCGCGAACCAGATCGCCATCGACGGTCTTGAACGACGGCAGCAGGTTGGCCAGTTTCTTAAAATCACCAAAGGAATCGCTAAGAATAGAAGCGAAATCCTCATCTGAAATCTTCTCAGCCGCAACCGGGGCAGCCTGCGCCTCAGCGGCTTCAGCTTGCGGTTGGGCCTGATCTTTTTCCTGTTCGCCCATGAGCATCCTCTTCGGTTGCGATTCTATTCGCTCAGTAGATCGATATAGTACTGAGCCGCTTTTAACAGAGCCTGCTTCTTCTCATCATCGGCGAGAGCCTTCTGCAGGGCTTTGTTCTTCTTCAGTTGCTTGTCCAGATCGTTGGCCATTTCTTTGCGGTAGTATGTACGCTGCAAGGCCTCGTTCTTTTCGATCAGTTCCTTGGAACTAAAGTCCTTCATGGTCTTGATCTCGAACTCCGCATTGACCGGCTCACCATCGGGTGATTCCAGTTCGGCTTCAAATGACGGCCGAAACTTCTGGAACACCTCCTTGAGATTGTTGCATCGGGTCGGCGAAACATCGGCATCTTCTTCCGAGTTCAACTTGGCCGCATACAGCATCTTGTTGGAGGGCAGGAGTTCGACCGGGATGGAATCATCGCGCTGGACTTTTTCAGTCGCACCGAGTATGAATTTAGCCATCTAAATCCTCCGTTTTATGAAACAACATTGACTACTTGCTCTTCGTATCGAAAACAAAAGTATCATCCTTGACATCGACCGTCACCAGGTCGCCGGGCGAGACTTTGCCAGTGATTATATCCACCGATAGCTTATTTACAATTTCGCGCTCGATAATCCGCTGAATTGGCCGGGCACCAAGCTCAACAGTGTAGCCGTCCACAGCAAGTTTGTGCTGAGCTTCTTTTGATAGCGTCGCGCCGATATTTTGATCATCCAGCAAACGGCGAAGCCCATTGAACTCCAGGCCGGCGATCTTCTCTACCTGATCCTGAGTGAAGGAATGGAAAATGATTATGTCGTTGAGACGATTAAGAAACTCCGGACGGAACTTCGTGAACAGGAACTCACGCACTTCATCCATATCAACGTCTCGGCCCTCACGATCCGCTTCAAGAATTCGGTCGGCGGCATAGTTGGATGTCAGCACAACGATGCAGTTCGAGAAGTCTACGGTGCGGTTTTGGCCATCGGTCAGCCGTCCGTCATCAAGCAACTGCAAGAGGACATTGAACACATCGGGATGGGCCTTCTCGACCTCATCGAAAAGTATGATGGAAAACGGCTTGCGCTTGACCGCTTCGGTAAG
>CAZHDS010000214.1:0-5467 GCA_964531495.1 uncultured Ignavibacteriales bacterium | reverse complement strand
TCCCGGCCGGGAGATGCCGATCAATAAGGGTCTCTACCTGCTGACCCAGCAAATTGTGTACTGTCATAACCACCCGCTGGGCTCTTGGCAGCTGGAAACTGATGTCGGTCCGAGGATTGAACGGGTTAGGGTAGTTCTGATGCAGTTCGAAGCCGTCCGGCAGGCCATCCGCTCTAAGTCCCGCTATGTCGGTCGAAGTGGTGTCGTGTATATCGATGGGCGCCAATGCGAAGGGACAGAAGTCAACCAGCGGCTGACGGCCGGAGTCGGTGTGATGATAAATCAAGTCGTCGATAGCGACTGAGTCGGTCACCCCCCACCAGTTGTCGGTGGCGTCGATAGTCACCGGCGTCGTACTCTTGGAATAGGCATACATGGCATGCACGTTGTTGTTCACTATGTTGCTTCGATGCACCGAACCCGTCGGTGTATACACGTTGCTTCATGTCGAGGCATACAAGTATATTCCTGAGCCGCCATTATCATGAACATCACACCGATCTAGTTCAAAGACAGGCGCGCCGGATGCGCAGCCTTCGAGGTGGATTCCGTTCGTGAAGCCATGCACTTCGGTCTCACGGAGGAGGACGTGGACAGTGCTGTAAACGTAGATGCCAATCCCGAGAAGCTGGCTGGCGCTTGAGGTCTGGCCAACAAGGCACCTATCGATAATGACCTCGGGAGGATAGAGAGCACTATGACGATACAGCGCAATGCCCTGAGACATGAAGTTCTCCACCAGACAGTCGGTCAAGGTTGCATGGGCATCGTCGACGCTGATTGCATTCACCCCGTACCGGAGGTGACAGAATTCCAGGTCAGTTTGGCTTCCAGACTGAGCATGAAACCCTAGCCAGTAACCCGGTGCAGGAGCTCCACCGGTTGTGTCCGCTCTTGAAGTGAAGATAATCGGATCCAACTCGGCTCCACGAGCCTCGACTGATCCCGATGAGACCAGCGAAGCTCCCGTCCCGAACTGAATAATCGTCCCGGCGTCGATGGTGAGTTTTGTCAGAGCGGGAACCCGCACATAATTCGGAATCAGAATCGTATCGCCGGGAGTCCAGGTGGTGTCACCCGACAGGGTGCCGCTCACGACGACAACCGAACTGACAGCAGTTAGCGGGATCATTCCGATCAACAGTCCAACCAATAGTACACATTTCTTCACAGTCAAGCACTCCTGGACTCGCCAAGTGGGATAGGAACTTGAGCTCGATCTATCCTTAGGAGCACAAATCAAGCCACGCCCCAAAATACACAATTTCCGTAGTTTGACAAGGAGTTATTAGGTCTTCTTATTCCGCATTCCGGCTCCTGACGGACGATTTTGGGACCTGAATAGAGTCCAATTCCTTGACGCCAAGACAAACATGTATTAGAGTGGATATGT
Source organism: uncultured Ignavibacteriales bacterium (assembly GCA_964531495.1). Classification (GTDB taxonomy): domain Bacteria; phylum Zixibacteria; class MSB-5A5; order GN15; family FEB-12; genus DAOSXA01. Next base: position 4,074 of record CAZHDS010000214.1, on the reverse strand, counting down.
TCAGGCTGACGGCGAACAAGAATGGACAGGCCGTCGCCGCAAATTCTTGCAGGAGGCCGGGATGCGCCCCAATCGATCACCACTGATCTTCATCATACTCGGGATAACCCTTTTCCTGGGCTGCATCGTCTCAGTCTGGGCTGAGGTTGAGCCAACTGGAGATCTGGTTGCCACCGAGACATGGGATTTCGGCTATCTGCCTCAGAAGTGCACCGTTAGCCACACATTTTTCGTTCACAACCACGATGCGGCACCAATCGTAGTGCGTGAGATCAAGGCTGGCTGTTCCTGCACTAGCACTTCCAGTATCGATGATCCCATTGCGCCCGCAGATTCTGCTGCAGTTACGGTCACCTTCAAATCGGGTCGGTACCAGAACACTATCCGCAAAACGACGAAGGTCTTTGTTGAAGGTTGCGAGGAACCGGCCTACAAACTGACGGTGGTGGCCAACGTCATGAAGAAGGACAAACCGGCCGGACAAATCAGCCTGGATCCATGGCGGCCAGTCTGGTCGCTCTCGGATAGCACCGCGGACACCGTCCGCAATCTCGTGACCGTCACCAATGACGGTCCCATCGCTGTCAGCCTGGAGATTGTCGCCACTTCCCCTGAAATCATTCTGGCGGAGATCGCTTCCGAGTTGCCAGCCGGTGAAACAACGGTCCTACGCGTCACGATGGACAAGCTATCGACCGAGCCAAATGAGGGGCTGGCCTCGGTGACGCTGTTAGTGCGCGGGCAAGATACTTCGCGTGTGACGATACCTGTTACGTTTTCGGACGAGTGAATCAGATTGGGGATGAGTATATGATCTATCTGCCTACGGCGCGATTGATGGCAATGTTGATGATAATCGGAACCATGACGATCGTTGGTTGCGGCGATGATGACGTCAGTGTTGACCCCAACAATCAGGCTCCGACCGTTGACTCGGTCGCGGCCATGCCTGATACCTTTCTCAACGGCACAGTATTCACGGTCCGATCGTACGCAACCGACCCCGAGGGTGATGCTCTTGAATACACTTGGGAATACGGCGGTCTGGACTTTCAGCCGGTCCCGGGCGGTAGCGGCAGTCTTATCTTGCTACGAAATTGCTGTGACATCGCCGAGACAACTATGGCGGTGGTTCACTCGATCGTCTCCGATGGTCGCGGCGGATCCGACCGCGATAGCGTAGCGGTCTGGGTGGTCCCTACATCGGGAGCTAACCGATGAAACTGTATGTCGTGATGATACTGACCACGGCGCTGTCCGGCACAGTATTCGCTTCGAACTGCTGTGTCCCCGCCGTACCTCAGCAGGGGGTCATGGGCGAAACTGTCGCCCAACCGCACACGCTTGATATCGGCTTGCACTATGAATTTCTTCGGACCCAGGGGAAACACGCCGGGCGTGATGAGATGAATGACCCTGACCACACTGAGGCAATCTGGAAACGAGTTACCATGACGCTCGGATACGGCGTCATACCGCGCTTGAGTGTCAACGCTATCATTCCGTATGTCTGGAAGAATAAGGCCTGGCATGATGACACTTACGGCGACTTGTCCAACCAGACGGACGGCCTCGGCGATGTCACCTTCATGGCGCGCTACAGCCTTCTGGCTCGCAGTTTTGTCGATTTCCGGGAGCTCTCGGTGGGATTGGGCGTGAAGACACCCACTGGCCCGACCGACCGCGAGAATTATGGCGGACCGGTGCCGCTGATGCTTCAGCCCGGAACAGGTTCGTGGGACTACACCGCCTCGCTGTCATACTACCTCGGAACGGAGTCGGTCGACTGGTTCGCCAGCGCTTCGGTTGTGTTCACGGGAGAGTACGAAGGCTACAAGTTCGGTGATCAAGTGTCGTATCTGCTGTCGTCAAACTTCCACATCACCGAACGCCTAGATGCGTCGGCTGCCTTCACTGGAACTATGAGAGGCAAGGACACCGAGGATGGCAACGATGAGCCTTCCACCGGTCGTCATGAGGCCTGGTTTGTTCCCGGTATTCAGTGGGCGGTGATACCGGATCATTTACGGGTGCAGGCGTTCCTGGAGTACCCTATCTACCACAATTTGCACGGAACGGGCCAACTTGGCAGCGATTACAATCTGCGCGTGTCGATGGCCTACTCCCTTCCTCTGAAGAACTCTTCGGACGAGGATTGAGAGAAGACAGATACCGGCCGGTTGACTATACTATCTTCAGGCATCGCCCGATCTTCCTCAGAACCCACATTTCAGAGCCGGGCCGTCCTGGAACATGAAGGTCACGAGGTAAACCAAATCGGCGATGTCGGGCTCGGAACCATTACCATCGACGTCACAGACTGACGTCGCCGGTGGCATTGGGCCGTCCTGGAACATAAATGTCACCAAGTAGATCAGATCGGCGATATCCGGGCCGACATCGTTGGCATCGATGTCGCCGCAGTGGAAGTACTCGCATAACTGCGACACCACCCGCACGTCATCGACATTCCAGCCGCAATAACGCAAACCGCCGTCGGTCGGACCCATGGTGATACGAACGTAAACGGTTGGCTGGCCATCGGCGATCGACGAAATGTCGTATTCGACTTCGTTCCACTCCAAGTCGGCGACAACGGCCGGATTCTGCCAGAGAACGGTCCAGTCGGTGCCGTTGTTGCTCGCCGATACTTGCGCGTCGTCGTAGATCGGCTGCTCGATCCCGAGCCAACGACAGAAACGCAGCAGCGTGTTGCTCGAAGAGGAGCAATCGATTGGCGGACTGGTGATATGGTGCGCCGGTTGACTGTTTTCGTAGTTCCCGCTGAGGTTGTAACCCATCACATTTGGTCCATTGCAGCCTTCGGTCGGGTCCGGTACAGGGTAGTTCTGTTCGTTGCCTCCAAGTCCCAGCGGCACACCACGCGCCCACGATCCGCCCGAGATGGTCCAGCCGAGATCGTTTTCGAAATCATCCTGGAAAACAGTGACTTCTTCGCTCACGGCGATGGCTGACAGTGGTTTGTCCGGTGACGGCATCAGGCACTGTCCGCCACCCAGTGTCAGACAGCTAACGTAATACTCCAGCCGACTGCCGCAAGGGATGGCCGGCAGAGTCGCCTGGAAGAGCTCTCCCCTCGGTGACATCAGTGGCACGGTCGTCGAATCCGTGCCGTCGATCAAACAGTGCACCAGGCCGCTTTCAACATCAGGTAGACCTTCACCGATACCTGTAACACTGATATCGAGTACCGTTTCCGTCATGGGCAGCAAGCTCGTTGGAGTACCATCAGGAAACCTGATAGCGAGACTGCTGACCGGCTTGATTGCAACGGCCGGATCGGCGTGCAAATTGGTTTCGTAATAGGTCCAGCGCATGGCTGAGCTGCTTATCCAGCTCGCAATGTCGAAGCGGGCATCAAGCATGGCCATGCCCAGCTCGGGCCGGCCTTCGTCGGCGCAGTAAATCGCATCCCAGAACTCGCGGTTGAAGACATGCACGGGGTGTTGAGTCGAGCGGGAGCCGAGTCCTATTCGGGCATTAGCCACGCATCCAAAAGCTCCGGTGGCCAGCTTGACCGTTACGTATTCAGCCCAACAGTCAGTATGATCGAACGAACCGGCCAGACAGCCCTCGGCATAGATGAAGCAATAGTCGGTGTTGTTCAGCTGTTCTTTGATCATTGTTGTATCGGTCCGCATAGCATAGCCGATGTTGCTGTGTCCCAGGTGATCAATGATATGCACACCGCCATTGATCTTGCTTATCATTTCGCTCGGATACCAGACGTTATTGGGCTGGCTGAGCAAATCGTAGAGCTTGTCCACTTGATATTGGTCTTCTGGAAAGGCAAAGGTCGTGAAACCATGGGCGTCGGAGCTGCTGATCATTTCATCTATGGCATAGCCACCGTATTCGCCCAAGCCCCCGAAATTGAGCTGTTCGCCCGACAGCAAGACCTTCGAGAGGTACTCGCCGTCGCTCTCCACATAAGCGATGGTCTTGTTGACGATATTATTCACGTCGGCGACAGTGTTAACTGATAGACGCCCCAATGCGATCTCTGGCAGGAGATCAATCTCCCCACCATCTTCGCCATCTCCCGGTTCGCCA
>CAZHDS010000213.1:0-5477 GCA_964531495.1 uncultured Ignavibacteriales bacterium | reverse complement strand
AGGGATATCTTCCTGGCGCTCTCTCAGCGGTGGAATACAGAGCGGAATGACATTGAGACGATAGAAGAGGTCCGCTCGGAAGGCTCCGGTCTGAACTGCCTGCTCCAACTCGGTATTGGTGGCGGCGATTAGACGTACATTGACTTCTAATGGCTGGATGCCACCCACAGGAGTGATAATATGATCCTCGAGAACCCGCAACAACTTCACCTGAATAGACAGCGACGTGTTGCCAACTTCGTCAAGGAAGAAGGTCCCACCGTCGGCGGCCTGGAAGAGCCCCACTTTTTCTTTGATCGCCCCCGTGAAGGCACCCTTGGTATGGCCAAAAAGCTCTGACTCCAGCAAATTTTCCGGGATGGCGGCACAATTGATGGTCACAAACGGTCCACCGCAGCGGGGCGAGGCCTGATGAATCGCTTTGGCGATCAGGTCCTTGCCTGTTCCCGACTCTCCCAGAAGGAGCGCCGTGGAGTCCGAGGCAGCGATTCGCAGGGCCAGTCTCTTCAGCCGGACGGCAGGCTCTGATACCCCGATGAAACGATCAAACGAGTTATCACCCTTGAGTTGCTGCTTCAGATTCTTGTTCTCGGAAATCAGGTGCTTGCGGTCGATGATTTTGGCGATCACCAGCTTGATCTCATCCACCTTGAACGGCTTGGTGATATAGTCGGAAGCTCCTTCCTTCATCGCCTCGATAGCGGTATCGACTGAGGCATAGGCAGTCATCACGACCAGATCCTGATCCTCTTTGAACGTCTTGATCTCCCGCAGGACATCGATGCCACTCATCTCGGGCATATTGAGATCGGCTATTACCAGATCGAAACTGCCCTCGCGCAAGCATCTGACACCCTGACGGGGGGATTCGGTCGTTTCAACCTCGAAACCCTCCTTAGTCAGCATGATCTCCATGAAGTTGCACATCGATTCCTCGTCATCGATAACAAGAATCCTGGGTGATGTAGAAGCTTTCGTCATACCGGCCCCAACGAAATCCCGTAAGACTGTTCGTTCTATTCGTTTCTTCGGCAGCGACAGGGCTTGCCTGCATAGACTGATCGCTGTCTGCTCAGAGGTTAAACAGGGTTTGACGACTGCCCCTGAGCAGGGTTATATTACCGCCCGAAAGATACATCGCAGAAAACCGGTCTTGCCCGAGCCTGAACTCTCTGGTTGGGCTTAGGCCCACCGAGATAATGAAAAGAAAAGAATGAAATCTCGCCTTAGCCATCGTGATCGCTTGTTGACTATATTTGCCGGCGAACGCCCCGATCGATACGCCGCCTCCTTCTGGAGGCATTTCTTCCACCTGGAGACATCGGCCAAGGGCACGGCCGGGGCCATGATCGATTTTCAGAATCACTTCGACTGGGATTTCATGAAGATCAATCCCCGCGCCGATTTCCATGTTCAGGATTGGGGCGTCAAGCTCGGTTACTCCAATCGAGAGTATGAGAAACATGCCAAGCTTGAATTTCCGGTCAGGAAAGCTGAGGATTGGTATAGGATCGAGCCGCTGGACCTCGATGTCCCCGCCCTGGCGGAACATTTGCAGGCAGTATCCCTCATCCGCAAAGGGGTTGGCGGAGACCTGCCGCTCTTGATGACCGTCTTCACCCCCCTGGCAATAGCTGGAAGGATGGTGCCCGATCGGTCACTGCTCCTGGAGCACCTGAAAGAGGATCGCGATGCCGTCCAGCATGCTCTGCGTTCGATCACCGATACCTTTGTCCGGTTCACCACCGAGCTTCGCAACGCCGGAGCTGACGGGCTGTTTTATGCCACTACCCAATGGGCCTCAGCCGATATGATGTCCTGGGAAGAATATCAGCAGCTGGCCCTGCCTTACGACCTTGAAGTGATCCGGGCCACCGACGACGAAGCCATCAACCTCCTCCATGTCTGCAGCAGTAACTGTTATATAAAGGAGATGCTGGCCGAAGGCTTCAACGCCCAGATGATCAACTGGGACAGCCTTGACAAAAGCAATCTGTCACTGTCGGAGGCAGAGGAGCTGGCATCTGGTGCGACCCTGGTCGGCGGCTTCGATTTTGATCGCTGGCTGCGTCAAGCCACGGATGAGGATGTGGCCGCCCATCTCGATCAACTCAAGATTGATCACGATTCGGCGAAACTCATTATCGGACCGGGGTGCGCTATCGCCCCCGAGACACCGACGCTAAATCTAAAGACTATCCGCGAGAGGTTATAGAATGGACGGACACCGCCGCCAACTAGTCGACAACATCCGCATCGCTATTGCCAGTCTCGACGATGAGACTGAAGTTCTCAAAACTGCCGCCGAGATGATCGATGGCTATTCCGATGGCTACAACTGGACCGGATTCTACATGATGCGCGGGGATCACCTTCAGGTCGGTCCCTACGTTGGCCCCAAAACCGAGCATACCAAGATTGAACTCAACCGGGGCATTTGCGGTGCCGCGGCATCATCTCAAAAGACGATTCGGGTCCGGGATGTTCAGTCTGACCCGCGCTTCTTGTCCTGTTCCCTCTCGACCCGTTCGGAAATCGTGGTCCCCTTGATGGATGGTAACCGGTGCCTGGGCGAAATCGACATCGACTCCGACCAACCTTCGTTTTTCTCCAACCAGGATCAGACCATGCTTGAGGATCTCGCCACCATAATCGTCGCCCGGCTAAGACAGCTGTAGAACGTTATTCGGTCCGGATTCTAGGCGATGTCAATTCGGTTTAGACGGAGAGAATTGCTTACGACGAGGACCGACGAAAAGGCCATCGCTGCGGCTGCGACCATCGGTGACAGAGACCATCCTAATAGAGGATAGAACAAGCCCGCCGCCAGAGGTATGGCCAGGACATTATAGAAGAATGCCCAGAACAGGTTCTGCTTGATGATTCGCAGACTGGCCCGGGCAATTTCCAGAGTCCGTGGTACCGCCATCAAGTCAGAATCGACCAGGATGACATCTGCTGCCTCGATAGCGACGTCAGTTCCGCTGGCAATAGCCATACCGACCTCCGCTGCCGCCAAAGCCGGAGCATCGTTGATTCCGTCCCCCACCATCATCGGCCGATAGCCAGCCCTGATGTAAGCTTGAATCACGGCCTGTTTCCGTTCCGGTCTCACCTCGGCCTCAAAGTCATCGATATCAAGCGAGCGGGCCACCTCTTGGGTCGTAACCAGGGAGTCACCGGAGATTATTGTCAGCCGCTTCACCAGAGGCCGCAAACGAGTCAAGGCCTCCTGGGCTTCGGAGCGCAAGCGATCCGAGAGAGCCACCAGACCAATCACCTGACCATCGAGGGCCACATATACAATAGTACGCCCCTTGGCCATTTGTTGGCGGGCCGCCTCAGTGACCTGGCTCATGTCAACCCGATGGTCAGCCATCAAGGCCCGATTACCGGCCAGCAAGGCTCGACCGTTGTGTTCGCCGACAATACCCAATCCGGGATACGCTTCCACTTTGCTAAGATGAACCGGCTGTAATTGCTCTGCTTCGATGTGGCGCACGATCGCCCGGGCCACAGGATGCTCACTGACTTGCTCCAACGAACCGACCATGCGCAGCATCTCGCGCCGGGAGACGTTGCCAAACTCTCGTGTGTCGATAACATCCAGTTCGCCCCGAGTGAGGGTGCCAGTCTTGTCAAAAACAACACAGTCAATCTCGGTCAGACGCTGCAGGACATCACCGCCACGGATGATCACCCCTTCCCGGGCGGCTCGACCCGTTCCGGCCAAGATGGCGGTCGGTGTGGCCAGTCCCAGCGCGCAGGGGCAGGCTATAATCAACACCGCCACGACACTGCGAATCAGCTGCGGGTTGCTTGGATCTAGCCAGTACCACAGGAGAGCCGTGACTAGGGCTAGCCCAAGCACTATCGGCACAAAAACGGCCGCAACCCGATCGGCGAGCTTTTGCACAGGCGCCTTGCGGCTCTGGGCTTCCGTAACCAGGCGCACCATGGTGGCCAAGAAGCCATCAGCTGGCGGGACCGAGACTCGATACCGAAAGGGAACACCGCTGTTGAGCGAACCACCGATGACACTATCCCCCGGACCCTTCTCCACCGGCAAAGACTCACCTGTTAGGAGCGACTCATCAAGCGCCGGTGAACCATCAATGATAGTGCCGTCCGCCGGCAGACGTTCTCCCGGACGAACCTGCACAGTCATTCCAGGCTGCAAGGCCCCAATCTCGATTTCGATCTCGACCTCATTGATGATGACTCGGGCCTGCTCCGGCTGCATCTTGACCAGAGCCCCCAGGGCCTGCCCCGCCCGGCCTCGGGCTCGAGCCTCCAGATAACGACCCAGCAGAATCAGCGTGATGATCATACCAGCCGACTCAAAATACAAATGACCGACGGCCGGTTCGGGATAGCTGATAATCAGAAGCGCCAAACTCCATGTGAAGGCGGTCAGCGTTCCCAAAGCGACCAGGCTGTTCATGTTGGCTCGAAAGTGACTCGTCTGACGAAAGGCGTCGGCCAAAATCGAGCGACCAGCAACGAATAGCAGTAGCCCGGCCAAAACCATTTGAACCAAACCGCTCCAGAGCGGGGGAACGATACTGCCGCCACTCACCATCGGCAACATAGAGAATACTATCAGCGGCAACGCCATCGCCAGCGCGACCTGAAACCGCATCAGCGACTGACGGAGCTCTCGCGCGGTCGCCTCAAGAACATCCTGTTGACCCACCTTGGCTCCGAAGCCAAGCTCGGAGACAGTGGCGATTATTTGATCGGAAGAAACATCGGCCGAATCGAACCGCACCCGGCCGGACCGCGTGGCAAGGTTGACCTGACAGGATTCCACCCCGGCCATTCCCTCTACGCCGCGTTCGATGTTGGCTACACAGGAAGCACAGTGCATTCCATCAATACTGAGCGTCAGATCTTCTGATTTGGACATTTTGTTCCTGGCTCGCTTTTCAAAACCCGGACCTATCTCGTTGATTAAACCGCGTTCGCTGGGTATTCGTGCCGCTTTTCTCAAAGAACTGCCTGAACCGTTCAAAGTCAACCGTGCTGCTCCAATCCCACCACTCAACTGCCTGAATAACAGACTGATAGCTGTTACTTATGTAAAATAACATTTACAATCTGTATATTTTCATTGACATAATGTAAAGAATACTTTACATTAGTCGAACAGAGGAGATAGGAGGCGTCATGAAGACCATTTTACGTAAATATAGATTTGAGAACGGCGAAATGAGCCAACAGCAACTTGCCGATGTGGTCTCGGTGTCACGACAGACCATAGTTTCGATTGAGAAAGGTGACTACGCCCCGTCAGTGAAGCTGGCTTTGCTTCTGGCGGAAACACTCGAAGCTACCGTCGAAGAACTCTTTGTACTGGAGGAAAAAGACCATGTTTAAGAGAGATCCTATTTTCTGTTGGGCGAGCGGCATCTTCGTTGCGGCGCTAGGGCTCTTTGCGGCGACACAGGACCAGTCCTGGCTGACACTCATGATAG
>CAZHDS010000212.1:0-5519 GCA_964531495.1 uncultured Ignavibacteriales bacterium | reverse complement strand
ATGTTCAATGAGGGCCCGCCGCCGCCGATTATGGCCGCCGCTCAAGTCAACGGTCTTGGTGAGTTGGACATCGCCAATCTGATATATTTAGTCAGCTTCATGTTCCAAGACGGGCCAGATCCTGTTTGCGAGTGAAGTTGTTCGATTGATTGTACTTACGCCCCCCGGGATAGCTAAGCTCCCCGGGGGGTTCTCTTTCCCCTCCGGGGTCACATCGCGAAAATCCCGATCAGCTCCTGCGAGTACCGCCCCAACCGCCGGAAGCGGTTGTCGGGGCAGTATTTTGGCCCAAATCAGACTTGCTTTTGGCTGGAAATCCCTTATCTATAAAAGGTTCGTTTTGAACCAAATGGCGCTGTGGTGCGTCCTTTGTTGAGGAAGGAAACTTTTAGAGAGTGTGGGGTCATGTCACAGAATAGCATAATCAAATCTGTAGTCACTTTAGTTCTGTTGCTGGCGACGCTGGCATCACCGCTTTCGGCCCGAATGTCGTTAGAGGCCGACCAGAAAGTCAAATCGGGACCTGACAAGGCTCTGGTTGGCCTACCGGCGCATGTCCTGGTCGCTCACTGGGTGGGCCAGATAAATCTGGGAATCGCCAACAACGGCAGCCTGGGAAAAGAAAATTCACCAGCCTCGCCAATAGACTATTTCACCGGCCTGGTCGTACCCAATTGTGAGTTCCCCAAGCAATCGGGGACGGAGTACCTTTATAGTGGTGCGTTCTGGATTGGCGCGGTGGTAAATAACGGCCGCGATACGCTGGTCTCAGTAGGTGCTGACGGCTGGCAACAGACGCAGGAGATGTTCCCGGATGAAGAGCCGTTCGGGTTGATCACCAAGCGGTCGATCGTAGACCCGGAAGAACCCGAGTTTTTGAATGCTATCTCTGAAGAAGACTATGTCGCCATATATACCGATACGTTGACGGAGGGCGTCGATCAAGATTTCTTCGGCCGTCCCCATATGCCTCTATTCATCGAGGTCTCGCAGACATCCATGGCCTGGTCTTATTCCTACGCTGAAGATTTTGTTCTCTTTGACTACCGGATTAGGAACATCGGTATGGACGTACTCTCCGATGTTTACATGGGTATCTACATCGACGCTGATGTCCAGTGGGAATCAGATGATAACACCGGTTCTCAGGACGACATTTGTGGTTTCCTCAAGAAGGCCGTGGATACTTGTATCAATTGCCCGTATGAGGACACCACTGTTTTTGCCGCCTGGATCTCCGATAACGACGGCGACTTTGACCGTCCACTGGGCGCAGCTGGTACCATCCATCCTTCACCGGCCGTAACCGCAACCAAGATTATTCGAACGCCATCCGAATCGCTCAGTGTTAGCTTCAACTGGTGGATTGGCAACGGCACGTCATCGCTCGACTTCGGTCCCCGTGAGCGCTCTGGCGTGGGGCGTCTTAAAGAAGAATTTCGAGATTTCAGAACCGGCGGGTTGGGAACTCCAGAAGGGGACGTCAACAAGTACTATGTAATGCGCAACCGCGAGTTTGACTACGATCAGGTATACACCGCCTCCATTCAGCCCAACGACTCCCTCTGGCTCTATCCGAACCAGAATCTGGCTGACTCATTCGCGGTCGGATATGATACTCGCTATCTGCTTTCGTTCGGTCCCTTCTTCATTCGACCGGGGCAGACGCTCCCAATTTCGTTTGCCTATGTAGCTGGCGATTCCCTGAATACGCCGGGCGACTACTATGAACAGTACTTGCCGGATAATCCGGACGCCTTCTACGATGCGCTGGACTTCTCGGACCTGGCCCTCAACTCAAAGTGGGCATCCTGGGTATATGACAATCCGGGAGTTGACACTGACAACGATGGATATTTCGGAGAGTTTGAGACCTGTCCATCGGACTCCGAGTTTGTTCGAACTGATACCTTTGTGGTCGATGAGGATTCTGTGTTTGTTGACATATGGGACACTCTCTCCATTGATACGTGCTGGGTGAAAGGTGATGGCGTGCCGGATTTCAGAGGCGCCTCGCCGCCGCCGGCTCCCGATTTCTGGGTCACTTCTGAGGTCGGCAAATTGAAGATTCGATTCAATGGTCTTCGGTCGGAAAACACCGAAGACGTGTTCTCGCGCGCGGTTGATTTTGAGGGCTACCGGGTCTACTTGAGTCGTGACGCTCGGCCCGCCAGCTTCTCATTGCTCGCCTCCTACGACCTCGAGGACTTCAACAAGCATACGCTGAGCAATCCGGGTGAGAATCAGCCGCGGTATGCTCTGAGGGATACGCCATATTCCTTGCGCGAATTACGCTGTCTTTACGGTAGCGGCGACAGCCCCTGTGACGACGCGAGTTTCAACCCTCTGGACTATTCGCGATCCGCCCCCTTCGTGCACCCTGACCATACCGACTCAATATTCTACTTCACGCAACAGGATTACAACCAGTCGCGGTTGGGAATAGATACTCCGATCGAAAAGATCTACCCCAACCAGCCCTATCCGACCTCGCTGGTTCCTGATTCGGCCAAAGCCGACGAGAAGACTGATGATGGCTATCTCAAATACTTCGAGTACAAGATGGTCATTGAAGACCTGCTTCCGGCGGTACCAGTGTATGTGAATGTGACAGCCTTTGACTACGGCTCGCCGCAGTCGGGTCTGGCTTCACTTGAGACACCCGTTAGCTCTGGTGCTCAGCGTGCGTTCGCGCTAAACTCCGCTGACGTCGTGGCCTCCACGGGTGCCAAAGTCTACGTGTATCCGAACCCTTATCGACAGGATGGCAAGTACCAATCCTCTGGCTTTGAGGGACGGGGACGGACCGGTATTGGGGCCGACTGGCTACGCCAAGTGACCTTCGCTAATCTGCCGCCCAAGTGCCTCATTTCGATATTCAGTCTTGACGGCGATTTGGTAAACGAGGTCGATCACGATATTGACAATCCGCCCACCTCCGACACCCGTAGGGAATGCTTCAGCTCCAGCACTGATTGCTGGAATCTGATCACCCGCAATACGCAGTTAATCGTTTCTGGCCTGTATTATTGGACAGTAGAAGAGCCCGGTGGTGAGACTCAAATTGGCAAGCTTGTCATTATTATGTAGCTTGTTATAGACTATCGTTTTTGGGCCGCTGGAGATTCCAGCGGCCTTTTTTTGTGGAGTTCGACGTGTTTCTAGTATCTTCTTCAGCACAGAAACATAAATGTTGCCTCAGGCAATGCCACCGACCGTATACTTAGATATCATGACTGACGACGCAAACAGACCCCACGAGTACCCGATCGACGGCACTATCGACCTGCATCAATTCCGCCCGTCCGATACCAAAGAGATCGTGTTGGAGTATATCCGAGTCTGCCAGGAGCGTGGTTTTACCGAACTTCGCATTGTTCACGGCAAGGGGCGCGGCGTGAAGCGGGATATCGTTAGGAGCCTGCTTGAGAATCATCCTGATGTTCTCGCATTTCGCCATGAGGGTGGCTCCGGCGGCAGTTGGGGCGCAACTGTCGTCGATCTCAAAGCATGATGGCTATCGAGATCGCGTCGGCCCAGGTCCTGGACGAACTCAGCACGATTTACGATCTTGTAACAATAGGGGCAGATAGCTGTCTTCAAATTGACAATGGATTATAGGGATGAGCAAGACTGGCGACTTTTTCGCCAAGGTGACAAGAGGGCCTTTGATCGCATTTATGGGCGCCACAAGGACCGCATGTACAGCTATTGCCTATATGCTTCGGGAGACCCGGAGGTTAGCCGGGATGTTGTTCAGGAGTCTTTCATGAAGTTGTTAGAAAAGCGCGACAAGCACGACTTTGACTCGGGGTTGGACAACTGGCTCTTTGTTTGTGTTCGCAATGCCATGTTTAACCATCTGAGGAAACGTCGCCATCGCCGGAATCATGAGTATAGCGAGGTCTTGGCAGACCAGGTCGTCGCGAATCCGGGCGAGGCTCGAGTCATGCTGCAACTTCTGCTGGGACGTCTTACCGTTCGAGATCGAGACATGATCCTGATGCGCGAGTTTGTGGGTCTGACTATCTCGGAGATAGCGCTAGCTTCCGAGGCTACCGAGGGGGCGGTGCGCGTTAGACTGCACCGCATTAGGAAACGACTGACCGAAATGTATCGTGAGGACCAATGAAAGACCGCGAGTATTTCCTGCAAATGATCTCCGACCGCATGGATCGTGAGTTGACACCGCCCGAAGAGATTGAGCTCGCGGAAGCGATGACGCGCGACGATACTCTGGCGGAGTACCAACAGTCACTGCTGATGCAGCAAAGTGCCTTGCGGGGCCTGCCGGTGCTGACTCCACCGCTTCCGGAATCATCCTTCACTATCCCGTTACAAAAGCCCAGCCTGCTACGGCGCGCCTGGGGAGCCCAAGTGCGGATCCCGCTGCCTTTGGCCGCGTCTCTCGCCTTGTGCCTGATCGGATGGGTCTGGCTGGCCAGCAACGACGTTCCCGAACCGTCGGAAGCAACCGTTTCATCAACACTCATCAAGTACGTTCAGATCGAACGTTTGGAACCGGCCATAGCCATTCCAGCCTCATATCAAATCGAGTCCTCAAGCACTACTGTCAAGGAAGGTGAAATGTGAAATCACTCATAGTAACAGCTCTCTTCATGGTTCTCGTTGTCACTTCGAACGCCTCTGATGACGCCATATACATGTCGATTCAGTTTCATGAAGGGGGCGAGTCGCTCATGGGCGGATCGGCGTCGGGCGGCTGCACCGTTGCGCCCGGTGAGGCCTGCAACGGTCTCTTCTATCGCAACGAGGATGGCTCCGGGATAGTCATGGGGCCTGCTATGAATAGTGTCCAAGGGGCCGACTTTGAGCTCCTGTTCAGCTATCAAGTGGAGCCGACCGACCGAGGCCTGGATCTGGTGGTTTCGACTCATATGATGACCCTGGACAATGACGGCGCGATCCTGCAAGGCCGGAAGACGGCCTATCGCGAGCCCGTCAGATTTGGTGATCAGGTTGAGATACCGGTTGGGAGCATTTTCGGCGGTGATCCTGTCACTCTGTCCATCAAAGTAGGTACCAGGTCGGATCCGCCCTGGGGTCACAATGGAAACAATGCCTATCAAGTCCAGCTGATCAGCACCAATATTGGGCCGGCTGAGACGATGTCTCGACAGACCTCGCACCGTCGGCAGCTTTCACCACGTCTGAAATTCAGCTCTGACTTTCGGGATGTCGCCGGTGACCAAGCCAACCACAAGTCGCTTCGATATCACGTCCAGGTCTACCTCGATGGTTGGCAGGAAGGGGCTCCCTCAAACGATTGCGTACTGCGCTACAAGCGGCAGTACCTGGTCGACAGCTCTCACTCTGAGGGGAATCAGAACTATGCCATCAATGCGAAGTTTCAATCGGAGTATGAGCGAGCTGTGCAGCTGTCGCCGGACAAGGTCATCAAGCTGGTCTTCCCGCCTGACCAACCGTCGGTTCACGGCTTTGACATCGAAGACACTCTAGTGATATCCATTGACCACTCTGCCAGCGAGTGATCTGGC
>CAZHDS010000211.1:0-5550 GCA_964531495.1 uncultured Ignavibacteriales bacterium | reverse complement strand
AACCGAGCCTTGCTTGTGCCTGACCACCACGTCACAGGCTTCCTTAAACAGCGGATCACCGAAGTCAATATCCGACTCGGTCGGCTCTCCAGTGGCCTGCGATATGCCATCGAGTTTGAAGGCTTCCAAGCCCTGATCCTTGATGAAACTGACGATACCATCCGTCTCTTCGCTCGAGAGATAAGCACCATGGATTCTGACCGGTTCGGGTTGCCCGGCCGGCAAGTAGAGCATGTCTCCCTTGCCAAGTAGCTTTTCGGCTCCGTTGGCATCGATGATTGTACGCGAGTCAACTTTCGATGCCACTTGAAAAGCTATTCGAGCCGGGAAATTGGCCTTGATCAATCCCGTGATAACATCGACCGAGGGGCGCTGTGTGGCCAGAATGAGGTGAATACCAACGGCGCGCGACATCTGAGCCAGACGGGTGATGAGCAGTTCCGTCTTCGATGAGTTGGTCGACATCATCAGGTCCGCCAATTCATCGACGCAAACAACCAAATAGGGCAACTTGTCCTGGTCAGATTTCTGCTTCTTGTTGAAGTCGGCGATATTGCGCACCGAGGCCTCAGCCAAACGACGATAGCGGTTCTCCATCTCAGCCACAACTTCCGCCAACACCCGTTCTGCCCGTGCGGGCTTGGTGACGACCGGGCGGCCCATGTGTGGAATTCCCTTATAGACGGACAATTCCAGCATTTTCGGATCGATCATGATGAAGCGTATCTGCATGGGATGCAGGCGATACAACAGCGATGTGATCAGCACGTTCATGCAAACTGATTTGCCCGATCCGGTTGCACCGGCGATTAGCAAATGCGGCATCTTGGTCAGGTCAGCCAGGAAGGGGCGTCCCGAAGTGGTCTTGCCGAGGGCGAGAGGAAGCACCAGCGACTGATCGCGGAATACGTTCGCATCGACAATCTCGCGCAGGTAGACTGGTTGTGGCTGCCGATTCGGAATCTCGACCCCGACGGCTGCTTTGCCCGGAATTGGTGCAATAATACGAATGCGCTGTGCCTTGAGCGCCAGGGCAAGATCGTCTGACAGTCCCAGGATCTGATTAACTTTGATTCCAGCCGCAGGCTTGAATTCGTAACGGGTGATGATCGGACCTGGAAAACGGCTTATCTCACCGTCGATACGCACGCCAAAGGTCTCCAGCGTATCCTTGAGCATGCGAGCGGTGAAGGCCAGTTCGTCCTGCGATACTGACGTTCCCGTATTGGGATTCTCAGTAAGCAAGTCGCTGCCCGGGTAGGCGTAAGGTATGTCCTTGACCTGGAGGGGCTTTGAGGCCTTGATCAGCTTGGTCGTGCGCCGAGCGGGAGTGCCTCTTGACGGCTCCGAATCAGCCTCGTCCGCCGGCTCAAGTATTGGCGGAATAGCGCTGTCATTGTTGAGAGCCTTGTCGAATGCTTCATCGAAGCCATTGCCGGCATCGACTTCTTCGTCCTCATCCTCTTCATCATCCGAGGTAGGGATCAGGTCTGTGAGCCACCGAAGGGAAAAAGTGGCCTTGACCGGCCCCATGAATTGCGCAAACAGTTTTCTGAGCGCGGCGCCGCCGGGCAGGCGCAGGTGGGCCGCCAGCATCGGTGTCACCGACGTATACAGCGTAAGCAGTAAGAGAATTACTCCCGTCAGAACAATATACGATCCCAACTCACCCAGGAGTTTGAGCGATAGCTCTGTAATTTTGAGAGTGAAGTATCCGCCGCCGATTCCGTCCGGGATGCCGAGAGTACGCGGGGCCAACAAGTGGATATTGTACAGTATTGTCGCCAGCAGCGAAATCAGGCCAACAAGCGCCGAGTTCAATTCGAGGCGATTACCCAGTTTCGATGAAAACAGGCGCAGGGCACCCAGCAATAGCCATATTGGCAGGAAATACGATAACCAGCCGACCAAGGTGATGGTGACAAACGACAGGTAGGCCCCCATCATGCCGCCCTGATTGCGGTATTGGACGTCGAAGGGATTGAGGTGGCTATCGATCTCTCCGGCGATGCGAGCGTCATCAACCGAGTCGTGGGTGACCAAAGACACGAACATAAGCATCGCCAGCAGGAATACCAGTATACCCAGGACCTGTTGCCGTCGCTGCTTGTTAACTTTTTTTCTCTTACGCGCCATCTTCACCCTTAAAGTGCCCGGCGGGGGCGGTGATTTCAATTAAAAAACCACAGAAAAGCGGCAGAGGCTTGGCCCCTGCCGCTGCAGAACCATGAATCTCAGGTTACTTGCGGACAGCCTGCTTGAGGTGTTTGCCTGCCTTGAAGACCGGCACCGTGGTGGCCGGGATGTCAATAGCAGCGCCGGTCTGCGGATTGCGACCGGTCCGGGCTTTGCGCTCGGAAACAGTGAAAGTACCAAAGCCGGCAAAACTAACTTTCATGCCCTTTTGGAGCTGCTTAGTCACGCCACCCATGAATGCCTGTAGCGCCTCGCCAGCCTGCTTTTTGCTGATCCCAGATTGATCGGCCATGATGTTGATCATTTCTTCCTTAGTCATGTCACACCCCTCCTTGGGCGTCATAAGGTTTCGGTTATTTGTTACAACCGAACAATCTCACCCGGGAGGTTCTGTGTCAACTAAAAGAAAGCCAAAAAAGGGCAGAAAACGGGCGTTTACAGGTCTTCTGTGCCAGACCTCAGTGGCCGGGTATGCCACGCTTATCGTGATCATTGTCAATCTTGATGTCAGGTATCTCAGTGACAAAGAGCTTGAAACCGAAGCCCCGATTCGATCCGGTGGGCACCCAGTACAAACTGCCTGTCCAACAATGGATTTTGCGGATTATGTTGACGGTGTTGCTTACCGTCTTGCCATCAAGGATGTTGTAAATGTGAGAAACCGATACGCTGGTGGAGGCTGTCAGATTGAAATTAATTGACGACGTGGCCTTGAAGACGCTATTCTTTTCAAATTTGGCTCCGCGGCCGGATTCACTGTACTGGTAGTTAATCGTGGTCCGCCAGCGTCCGCGCTGACTGGTCGGGGTCCCGCCGCTCAAATCCGAGGCCGAGTCGGCGCCTTGCGGAAGACCTTCCGTCGACTCGTCGAACAGCGGGAAGACGCTGCCCAGACTGAATTTGGTATTGAACGAAAAAGCCGTGAGATAGGGAGACCAGAAGTGAAGATCGTTCGTTCCTGGTTCATAAAACGAGTGAGAAACCGAACCATTGATATGAATCGATGGAATCACATCGGTGCCATAGCTGGTTTTCAAGTCACTGAACGGCTTGTCGGAGTTTTCAAAGTCATACCCAAATGATGACGTGAGATGGAACAGATCGAGGATTGTCTCGTCATCACCTGAGGCTACTTTAGCAGCATAGTCCTGCTTCAACTCAAAACTCACTTTTGAGGACTTGTTAGAGCCGGCCCCACTTCCAACGAATTTTCGTGCTCTAGGATGTTCGTTGATATCCGGCGTGTAGCTGTAGGTTGCTCTGGGCGACAGAACCTGCCGCAAACCAAGAAGGCCAAATAGATTGGGATTAAGCGTGCCGTACAAGGTGGTGGCAGCGCTCAATGCGGCCTGCCACGAATGGGTTCGATAGGCGTCGGCGACGATGTTGGAGTCGCGGGATTGATCAGTCTCGAAGATTTTCAACCAGGTTTCCTTGTAGGCGAAGCTGGGCACCAGACTGAGATAGTCGCCCAGCTCGACCATGGGCAAATACATCGTCGGATTATGCTCGATCACAGCAAACTCTTTGCGGCTGCGGTAGGACAGCGTATCGACGACAATACTAGTGTCGGTGCCAACTACGGAAGTGTCGGTCACAATGCCCGTAATGCGTGTTTCTCGGAACGACTTGTTGACGAGATTTGGCGTATACCGGAACTTGAAACCGTGATACCAGCGCTGATTGTCTCCCGAGCCGTTGCCGAACGGAAAGAAGACTGGCAATGATACGGATACTTGCGGCAGAATGTCAGAGCGCGATTCAAAGTCGAGTTGTTCGGTGTGCTTAGCCATTGCAGTAATGGATGTTCCGGTCCCAAAGGTCTTCTTGACGGTTATCTTTGATTTGAGGTCGCGGTTGAGTCGGTCGCTGAGGTTGGGGGAATATTGGGCGTAATATCCCTCGTTAGAGACATAGTCGGCTTCGCCGCTGATCGTCAATGATGGTGACACAGCGTGACTGTAATTAGCCTTGAAGACATAGTCAGTGTTACGGGCCTCAACCCCTTGGGACTGGTCATAACTGCCGTCGCGGGTGTATCTCAGATCGATGTACGTATCAGTGATCGTATATCGCTTGGCAAAATTCATCTTGGTATGCAGTGTGATCGTGTTGCTATTATCATAGTAGTCCATCGTCCCTTCCCAATCCATATATTCGGAGATGGCCCAGTAATACCCGATATTGGTGATGTAACGCACGTCCCTCTCAAAATTGCCGAACTCGAACGCCGTTAGCCCGCTGTGACGCCCCTTCTTCAAGGGGAAGACGTAATACGGGAAGGCCAGTACAGGCAAGCGACCGAGATACGCGACGACCGGGCGGGCAATCATTTTGTCGCCTTCGATCAGCTTCAGACTGCTGGAGCGAAAATGGAAATGAGGCTCGTCATTCTCACAAGTGGAGAAGCTGCCCTGGTCGATATAGAATATGTCTTCGCGTTCCCGAAAGAGCTTGGCCCCATAATAGAAGCCCGGATCGTATTTCGTTTTGGAGCGCAAGATCCGCCCCTTCCTCGTCTCCAGCGAATACTCCAGGTAGTCACCAACCAGCTCCTGGTCGCCGTCAAGCAGTACGACCGGAAGTTCCTTCGGTTGGGACAGGGCCGTGAAGCTTTCCGGGTCGAGCACTGTATCGACAGGAACAACTGCCGAGAAAGCTTCGATCAGCTCTTCCCGCGTATCAAAACCGATCTCATGGGCCACCAGCGAAACGGTGCCTGACTCAATGCTGGCCTGGCGATACAGAGTGATCAGCGAATCAGCCAGGTTGTAGTCAATCACCTCGGAGCTATAGTCGACCGTGTCGGCAGTAGTGGTCATCACCGTATCGGTTTGGTGTTGCTTACCATGGATATACGATCCGATGGCTCCGCCCTGAACCAGGACCGTGCGTAGTTGCTTCTGATTCTCAACGATAAACTGAATCGTATCGCCGGAGACAGAGTTTTCATGGAACTCAGTCCCCCCTTGCGGCGAAGGATAGTACCACGAATAGGCCTGGTCGGTGCTGACGATTGTCTGCAGCAAACCGTTTTCAAAGCTAAAACGTATCTCGCGGCCGGTCAGAACGGACTCGTCGAAGAACGTCTCCGTCGAATCCGTTGGTTCGCGAAAGTTGGCCTCAGCCGAATCAACGACCTGGATCAAACTGAGCACATCGCCATCATAGTCGATGGCAATAACCCGGCCGGTCACGGTCGAGTTGCCGTGCGTGGCGGTCGGATTGTCGTTCAGCTCCAAATACTCGGTGGCCATGTCGAGCTTGGCGTGCCCCGACTTGGAGGAGAGATCGGTAGAGGTGATGTTTACGTCGCCGACGGCGATCGTGAGCTGAGGCTCCTTCTGGTACTCG
>CAZHDS010000210.1:0-5572 GCA_964531495.1 uncultured Ignavibacteriales bacterium | reverse complement strand
GGCCGCGACAGTATGGCTTCAGATGAATCACTATCAGGCGATCGCGATTCGGCCGCAAATTGGTCTTCGAAACAAATTATAGCAGGAATAATCGGCGAGTCAAGTTGCCGCGATCAGAAAACAGCACTATTTCGGGCTTCGTCCCAATCCAGGTGTGCGGGGCGAGACGACACATCGACGGTCAGAGTCGGCCATGAACTCGCTGGTTGACATCAGACGGTGAGTGCCGTCCCCCACCAGATGGAGCACGTGGTCGGAGAGGTACTCAACCAGATTGCCGTCATGCGTGATAAGGACCATGCCCACACCAGCAGCCCGCAGAGCCGCTACTAAGCGGAGAAAGCGCCCCACTCCCTCCTGATCCAGGCCGCACGTCGGTTCGTCGAAGACGACAAACCGCGGACCCATCGAAAGCACGGCGGCAAAGGCCAGACGACGTTTCTCTCCCCCTGAGAGGGTGATAGGATCGCGGTCCGAAAACTGTCCCGGGTCGAGACCGATCAGCTCAAAATACGCGTCGCGAAGCTGTTCGTCGAACGGCTGACCAAGGTTGGTCGGGCCAAAGGCGATCTCCTCGCCGCACGAAGGCAGAAAAAACTGGCGCTCCGGCTGCTGAAAGAGGCCGGAAACCTGGCCGCGCACATCCTCGGCGGACAAACTCCGGCCATCGTAGGTCAGATAGCCGACCCTCCCGGTCGGAGGAGTGAAAAGGCTACAGATCAGATTGCCCAGGCAGCTCTTCCCGGCTCCAGACGGTCCCACGATGGCCAGAATCTCGTGTCGCCGAATGGTCAATGACAGGTCCTTGATAATCTCCGGCTGATCGGGAAAACCGAAGCTGAGTGAGTCGATCTGAATTGAGTCGACCCGATCCTCAGGCAAGAGCGAGGCATCCTGCCGGGCGGGCAGAACCACTTCGGCGCTGGCATGGCTGGGGTCGAGGGAGATTCCGAGGGCTACCGCTCGAGCCTGATCCTCGAACATCTCTTGGGGCGGGCCATCAAATACAATCCGGCCGTCCTCCAGAACTATCAGGCGAGGATACTCAATGGCCACTGTGGGATACTGAGTGATACGGACTTCGATAAGCTGCGGAGCTTCACTTCGAATACGGATCAACTCTTCGCGCAGAGCCCGTTTGCCCGTCTCATCGAGAAACGAGTCCGGTTCATCCAAGACCAGGATAGGCGGTCGAAAGACCATGACCGAGGCCAGCGCCAGGCGCTGCTTCTCCCCGCCCGAAAGTTCGGCCGTGAGCCGCGAACGAAGGTGCTCGATTCGCAAACGGTCTAACGCGTCAGTAACTTCGGGCTCCATCCTCGCCTGTGACATGGCCTGGTTTTCGAGCGCAAAGGCGACTTCCTTCTCCACCGTCACGGCGACCATTTGGTTGTCTGGATTTTGAAAGAGGATGCCAACGGCCAGCGGCCCGGCAACGCCCTCAATGCGTCCTGAGGAGGACTCGGCCAGACCGGCAATGAGCCTCGTCATGGTTGACTTGCCACACCCATTGGCACCCATAACGCAGACCGATTCACCGTCAGCCAGCTGAAAGGTCACGTTCCGCAGCGCAGGTTCGGACTGCCCGGGGTAGCTAAATGTCACATCTTGAAATCTTATCATAACAGTAGAGCCGATGCTTAATACAGAAAGCACCGGCTCAATTATTCAAGGTCCCACTGAGTTCTTAGTCACCAAGGAAACTGACATCCTTGCGGCGCGCCGCACCCGCCTCGTCGAGGCGTCGTACCGGCGTATCGTGGGGCGCTGAGATAACCAGTTCAGGGTCCTCGACAGCCTCCCGCGCGATTTGCTTCATGATGCCGGCAAACTCATCAAGCGTCTGTTTGCTTTCCGTTTCTGTCGGCTCAATCATCATGGCCTCTGGCACTATCAACGGGAAATAGTTGGTGGGCGAGTGAATTCCAAAATCAAGCAGCCGCTTGGAAATGTCGAGCGTCTTCACACCGATCTCTTTTTGGCGACTACCAGATATCACAAACTCATGCATGCAGCGACTGTCATACGGAAGATCATAGTCCTCCCGCAGCAGTTCCCTGAGGTAGTTGGCATTGAGTACGGCGGTCTCACTGGCCTGACGTAAGCCCTCGCTACCAAGATTGCAGATGTAACAATACGCCCGAACCAGGTTCGAAAAATTGCCATAAAACGAATGCAAACGGCCAATCGAGTCGGGTCGGTCATAGTCGAAGAACAACTTGCCGTCATCAGCCTTGTTGAGAACCGGCAACGGCTGGAACCGATCGAGCTCGGCCGTCAAGGCAAGCGTACCGGCACCTGGTCCTCCCCCGCCGTGTGGTGTCGAGAGGGTTTTGTGCAAGTTGAAGTGCATGATATCAAAACCAACGTCGCCCGGCCGAAAAATACCCATGTGAGCATTAAGATTGGCGCCGTCCATATACATCAGCCCGCCCCCTTCGTGCACGATGGCGGCGATCTCTTCGATATGGGTCTCAAAAATACCCAACGTATTCGGATTGGTGAGCATTATACCAGCGACGTCATCATCCATGACCGCCTTCACAGCCTCTGGATCGACCACCCCTCGCTCATTGGACTTGATCTGGACAGTGGTGAAACCGGCAGCTGTCACGGACGCCGGGTTGGTACCATGAGCCGAGTCCGGCGTGATTATCTTCCGGCGAGGGCGGCCCTTAGCCAGATGATAGGCTCGCATGACCAGAAGTCCGGCGAACTCACCATGAGCCCCGGCCACCGGTTGCAAGGATATCGACGGTAGACCTGAGATCTCAGCCAGATATCCGGACAGCTCCCACATCATTTGCAGAATGCCAGGGGCGGTCAGGCACGGTGCCAGGGGATGATGATTGACGAAACCTGGCTGCGAGGCCGCAGCATCGTTCATCTTCGGATTGTACTTCATGGTACAAGACCCGAGCGGATAAAAACCACGTTCGATGTGATGGTTCTTGATCGACAAGCCCACAAAGTGACGCATGACTTCGCCTTCGCTGACCTCCGGCAAAGGCACATCATCCGCTCGAAGGTACTGCGATGGAATCGCCCTGGTTATCTCCGCCTCGCTGGACTCCAGCGAAGGCAGAGTGAACCCGGTTCTTCCAGGCACCGACTTGTCATAGATCAGCAGTTTCTCACTCATGCCCAGATACTTCCGTCTCTTGATCTATCCCGACCGACCTACTCTTCGGCTGCCGTCGAATCGGGTGGTGCCGTAAGCTTCTTAATCTGACTCAAACAGTAGTCAACATCATCCGATGGCTCGTGAGTATCCACGAAAGCCTGGAAGCGCTTGACTGCTTCGTCCGTGTTGCCCATCTGCCGATAGACGATGGCGGTCCATATTTCGGCGTTGTCAGCGAAGTTACCCGTTCCAAAATCATCTTTGATCTTAGTAAAAGCTGCAATGGCCTCATCGAATTTCTCAGCGCGCCGGAGGTCATCGGCCAGAGCCAAGCGGGCCTCACCACAAAGGGAATCAAGCGGTTCGCCCTCATCAATCACCTTCTGGAACCACACCACGGCCTCTTCAGCGCCACCCCGATACTTGAACTTGTCGGCGATGTCCATATATAGAACGCGATCCGTCTCAGTCGCCGTGTCAGCCCGATTGAGCAGATCATCCAGGGTGCCGATTCCATTTGAGTAATCGCGGAAGGTCTTCAAGAACGGGCCAACATCAAGATAACCGACCAGGCGATCGATCTCTTCGCCTTTGCTGTCGATCATGACCAGCGTCGGGTAGCCGCGAACGCTGTACTTGTCGCGCAGCACGGTATCAACGTCAGCATCAACCTTGACGAGGAGCATTTCGTTTGAGAAGAAAGTGATTGCGGCGGAGTCTATCAACACGACCGTGTCGATTCTTGCACACCACGTTCACCAATCTGTGTAGAAATCTAGAATAATCGGTAGATCACGACCGTCCTGGGCCGCCATGGCCTCTTCAACCGAGGCATAATGCGGTGCCGTGGTCAGAGGTGCCACGACTTCCTTCTGAGCGCACGCCAGAGCCAGAGCCATCGTGGCCACTAGCAAAAGCACGATAATAATGTTTCGCATACCTACTCCATGTTTCGTACGTCTATTGCAATTCTGCTTCTGTCTCACCAAAATCCTCTCCCAGGACCGCCTTGAGAATAAGCACGGCCTCCTCGTGGTACTCGCGGGGTACCATGATCAAGTCTTCTTCGCCACCCGCCGGTTGGTACCTGGCCATAGCGGTGGAGCCAACGGAAAGCGGCGTCCATTCGGGCGGCAGGATCATGGCCGGAATATTGATCGAGTCGAGCGAGCCCTTAGCCATTTTCGACTCGCCGGGACTGATCGTACCGCCAATCACGATCCAGCTATCGTCCGGTCGGACCGCAGCCGAACCGGTCCGGCCTCCAATCTTCTCCCGCAGGATCTCTCGGCATTCAGGACACACCATTACGCTGGCATCATATTCAAATTTGCATTGCGGACAAAAGGCCACTTAATCTTCTCCTCGGTGGAATTTCTCGCCCAGGGTCATCTGTAGGGTTTCCTCGGCTTCATCCCTCTGGCTGACGGCCACGGTGATTGTATAACGGGCGCCGCCTGACTTGAAAATGGGATTGAAGACCAGCCCGGCATCGCCGAAAAAGCCATCACGCGATCTTACAACTGCCGGAATCCCCATCGATTGCAGCGTCTCACGGGCCAGATCGGCCATGAGGCGACTATCGATACTGCCGATCTCAACCCATCCGGGCTGGACCGTCTCGGCCGCGTTGCCGCAGATGCTGCAGAACTCGGCTCCCTTGGCTAGATCGCAGTTACACTTGGGGCACTGCATAACCATCACTGATCTTCCGCACAGTTTCGGACAACAGACTGACTTCAGTCGGTGTCCGTTTTTCGGTGGCGGCAACAATGAGACAGTTGCTCATTTCCGGATACCATCGGCCGGCGTCGATCCCGGCCAGCAGGCCACGATCCAAAGCGCCGGCAACCAATTCGCCAGCTGGCATGGGCGTCTCAAGTGCAAACTCCCGAACAAAAGGGACGCCTTCGAAAGCAAGTCGACAGTCACCAGCGGCGGTTAATTCTCGCGCCGCTTGCTGGGCTCGCTCGGCACTTAGCAGCGCTGCCCGTTTAAGGCCCTGAGGTCCCATCAGACTCATATAAACCGTAGCCGCGGTGGCACATAAGGCTTGATTCGTGCAGATATTTGAGGTCGCCTTGTCGCGCCGGATGTGCTGCTCACGCGTTTGCAGGGTTAGTACGAAACCGGGGCGACCATCAACATCATCGGTGCGCCCGACAATACGACCGGGCATCGACCTGACCAGCTCCTCGCGAGCAGCGATGAAACCGAGCAACGGGCCACCAAAAGCGAGCGGAATGCCCAACGGTTGGCCTTCACCAATGACAATGTCGGCTCCCAATTCACCGGGCGTTTTCAAGAGGGCCTGGGCAATTGGATCAACCGCCATAATGAGCTTGGCGCCATGCTCATGAGCCACTTTTTATAAAGGTTCGACCTCCTCCAGATGACAAAAATAGTTCGGATGCGCCATGAGAACACAGTCTGTTTTGCCGTCAACTG
>CAZHDS010000209.1:0-5586 GCA_964531495.1 uncultured Ignavibacteriales bacterium | reverse complement strand
TCGAAACTCCATCCTTCACTGTTGGGATAATAGCTGCCGTGGTAAGTCCCGTCGCTATGACCACCGTAGCCGTATTCACCACCACCGGTAGAGCTGGACGGGCAATCGCCCTCCCCAGATAGACCGCAACCTCCCAGGAGGCAGCCGATCAGCAGGACAGTCAAGGCAAATGTAAAAGAACCTTTCATCTCGAAACCTCCTTTAGTTGAAGTCATAGGTAACCGATAGTCTGTTGCCCACCTCATTCTCTTTTCCGCTCAAGAAGTTGGGACCGTCAAACAACAAGCCTTCATTGAACACGCAGTCGAGAGTAAATCGGCCAAAATGGAAGCCAAGACCAAAGGTCGCATCGAATTCGGCCACTGAGTACCCGTCTTCATCGGAATCACCTTCGTTTGGCTCGATCTTCCTGGACTTCACTTGGAACGCCTGCGCGGCGCCGAAGCGGCCAGTCAGCCATGGCTTGATCGCCGACTCAAAACCGAGGTAGATCGCAGGGAAAGTGAATGTCGAATTAGTGGTTTTGGTGCCATCCTGAATGTCCTCTACATCGGAGCTCAGGCCAAGGAACTCAAAGGCCAGCATGACATTGTTGTCATCGTTAACTTTGTGACTCAAGGCGGCTCCGAAACCAAATCGGGTTGAGCCATAGTCGGTGTCCTGCCCGAGGTCACCCATGTCAGTACTGGTCGAACGAATCCTGAGTACTGCAACCGGAGTCAACACAAAATCCTCATTGAAGTCAAAGAACGCGCGCGCATTGAGTCCAAGTCCAACACCACCCCAAGTATACTTTCCAGCGCTCGATTCATAGCTAGCCGCAGGAAGCTCCAAGTCCCCTGCAAAATCAAACTGATCATTGGAGAGACCAAAGCCACCACTCAAATATGTTGCTGCCTGGGTCACTTCGTCAGCTTCAATATCCAGATTCTGAATGTCGGCATCGAAAGCCCAAGAGATCCTCAAGCCAGCGTTGAAGCCGCCCAACGGCTTTGCAAAGTACAGGTCCGTCGCATGTCCCAATTGGACGCCCGGAAAATATCCTATGCCAAACGGATTGGCGGGAAGCTCGAGATCGAACGGCTCACGATTCAGATATACGCCGAATACCCAGTCATTGTAAGGTAGATTAACTCCGACGGTGTATTGTTGGTCATCTTGTTTCGCTCTGAGCTCAGCCACAGCCTCCCCGCCATAGCCCAGCATAGTGCCGGGATAGTAATATACGTTTGAGTTGTCATGCAAGTAGTGGCCCGCGCCGCCCATTGCGGCTACGCGAGACTCTGTCGCATAGGCCGCACTTGCGCCGAGTACGAGAACTACTGCCAGCAGAGCAACAACTACGACTGCTGTCTTGTTTGGTCCTGCCATCTGGATACCTCCTTGTAAGAGTACTTGTTGGGCATTGGTTGTAAATATCCGTTGATTTGCCTTCTTGCCAGATTCAGACTCGCCTGGATGACCTCGATCAAGCGTACGTCACAACATAGACCCGATTCATTACGGCACAATGATATCTGAGTATGATCTTTCAAAGCAAGTTGTTTTTTTGTAGTCGAAATCATCAACCAAGAAGTGGTCCCGTCTACGGGGCGAGGTCAAACATGCTGGCGGCAGACCGCCACTTCAGTCCAAACTACCGATAGCGGCCTCAACTTCGTCGAGAACCTCGCCGGAACGGATCAACTCCTTCATGGCGGTGTGATCAGGGTATAGAGGTCGGTCGATATCCAGAAACTTGACATGACGCCGTACTACCTCGTGCGCTTTGGTCGTTCCGACTCCGAAATTGTAGTCGCGGAAATCCAACGCCTGCGCCGCGGCCATCATCTCTATGCCCAGAATCCCGTACGCGTTGTCCAAAATCTGAAAATTCTTGATAGCCGTATTCATGCCCATGGAGACGAAATCCTCCTGATCCGCTGCGGCCGGAATAGACTGAATCGAAGCCGGGGCCGAGAGAATGCGCTGTTCGACAATCTGCATATCGGCCGTGTATTGGCTGAGCATTAGGCCTGAAAACATGCCCGCCCCCTTGGTCAGGAACGGCGGCAGACCAACGCTCAGGGCTGGATTATTGAGGCGATTCAAACGCCGCTCAGACATCACGCTTACCATCGTCACGCAGGCTCCGGCCATATCCATCGGCACGGCCACCGGCGTACCCTGGAAGTTCGCGCCGGAGATCTGTAAATCGTCCTCGGGAAAGAAAATCGGGTTATCGCCGACGCCGTTGAGTTCGATTTCCACCTGGGAACGCCCGTACGCAAGCATATCGTGGGCAGTCCCAATGACCTGCGGCGTGGAGCGCATAGAATAGGCATCCTGGACCTTGCAGGCGATGCGCTGCTCAGCGAGATCACCACCGGCGACCATCTTCAGGATGGCCCGGGCGGAGCGAATCGCCCCGGCAAAGCCGCGTACTTCGTGAAGGCGCGGGCTGTACGGCTTCATATTAGCTTTGAGAGCTTCGAGCGACATTGAAGCCGCGATCTCGGCTTGCTGCAACCAGCGGCAGGCGTCGTAGAGGAAAATAGCACTCATCGCGGTCAGCAGGTTGGAGCCGTTTATGACCGCCAGTCCATCGCGGGCCTGCAAACCGGGAATAGCTATTCCGGCACGATCCATAGCTTGTTTGCCATCAAGTAGCTCGCCCTTGTAGTAGGCCTGCCCCTCCCCCATCATCAACAGAGCTATTTGAGACATGGGGGCCAGATCGCCGCAGGCACCAACTGATCCTTTCTGGCAGACGAAAGGTGTCACGCCCTTGTTGAGCATGTCAACCAGGGTCTGCGTGATCTCCAGGCGCACCCCGGAATTGCCGTGGGCATGGACATTGATGCGGCCAGCCATGGCCCCCCGTACGTACTCCATCGGAGCGGGGTCACCGATTCCGGCGGCGTGGTTATAGACCAGGTACTTCTGAAAATCGCGTACTTGGTCATCGGTCAGGACGACTTCGGAAAACTCTCCGATGCCGGTGTTGACCCCGTACATGATCTCGTGAGCATCGATCTTTTTTTCCAGCATGGCCCGGCACGTTTGAATGCGTGTCTTGGCGTCGCCGGATAATTCGACTTTTTCGTTGTGGCGGGCGATAGCGACGACCTTCTCAATCGTCAGGCCTGACCCATCTATGACTAGTGACATTATATCATCTCCAGAGAATTGCAGTTTGGGACAGTGGGCGACCAACAGCGTTGGAGCCGCCGGCGAGGCGATTGCTGACTAGGTGTCCTGCAAACCCGAGGCTGATTCGGGAGTGTAGCGAGGCGTGACTTTGGTCCGGAGACGGATTGTCACAATGACAGGTGCTGAGATAGCCCAGGTCGGTTTCATTTAGTAGCCTCCATTGTTTCACTGATCAAGAACCGACGATAGAAAACGATTGTCAATCGAAATCAGGGCCGACATATTGGGCGGATGGATGCCATGCCCTCCATATCAGATTACGTCAGGTCGCTGGAATTCGTAGCCTTTGACACTGAGACGACCGGAATCTGGGCTCCGGCTCACCGAATAGTCGAAATTGGCGCGATCCGATTCCGTCTGGACGACGACCGACTCGAGCGGTTCAGCTCACTGGTTGACCCCGAACGCAGCATCCCTCCCGAGGTGATCAGAATCCATGGCATCACCGATAGCATGGTCCAGGGAGCGCCGGTGGCGTCGACCGTGATGGAGCAGTTTCGAGAATTCTGCGGCGAGGCAGTCCTGGTGGCGCACCATTCGTTGTTCGATATTTCCTTTGTGGCCTGCGAACTCCAGAGAGCCGGCATGACGTTCGGCCCGAACCCGATTCTGGATACAATTGATCTCCATCAGCGGCAAACCCCGGGGTTACGGTCGTACTCGCTCCTTTCACTGGTAGAGCACTTCAAAATCGCCAAGTCGCAAGAACACCGAGCCCTCGCTGACGCCGAATTTGTCAGACAACTGGTTATGAAGGCGACTCCGCTGCTGGTTGGCATCAACAGTGAGCAGGAAATGCGCGACAGCCTGACGGTTCTAACGATGGCCTCGTGGTCCCAGCAAGAAGCCGTTCTGCCGACGGAATTCGCTCCGCTGCAAAAGGCGATCGAGGCTGGCTTGCGGGTGCGCATCGACTACACTTCCAATGGCCTGCCACCAAGTTCGCGCGTCATTCGTCCCACCACGGCCTATCGCCTTGGTTCGCGTGTCTATCTCAATGCCTGGTGCGAGAGATCCCGTGCCGAGCGCACTTTTCGACTGGACCGCATCTTATCACACGAACTGATCAATGAGTAGCCTAGTCGCAATAGAGAAACCCCCGCCGTGGCAGGGGTCTCGTGTGCAGATCTAAGAACGATCCTAGTGCTCGGTTTTGCCAGAGAAGCGGAATTTCCCCAGATGCATCGCCGGGACCGTCATGCATCCGATAGCACTCCACCATGACTCCACCCGCGAGGTCTCGCGCGAAATCGCTTTGACGCTATCAAAAGCCTTCATGATGTTGTCGGTGAAACGCATGTTCTTGATGCCACTCTTGATCTCACCATTCTCGATCAGGAAAGCACCGTCGCGAGTCATCCCCGTGAGGACAGAGTTACGAGTGTCGATGAGGCCGTTGATATAGTGAAAGCGGGTCACCAGAATACCACGTTTCACGCCCTCGATCATCTTATCGCGCGGAGTATTGCCCGGCTTGACGAAGATGTTCACGCCAAAGGCCCCTTCAGAGGACTCGTCCGGAGTGATGGCATGCCCGGTCGATCGGGTACCCGCCTTCTTGGCGGCGGTACGATCGTAGACCGGTCCTCCGACCACACCTTTGTCGACGAAAACGACTTTCTTCTTGGGGACGCCCTCCATGTCAAACGGGAAAGCCACGCCCTTGGCATCAAGGCCATTATCGTAAATGGAGATCATGTCGGAAGTGATCTTCTTGCCTACTCTTCCGGCCAGGAACGACGTTCCCTGCTCAAAAGGCTTCGAGCCAAAGCTGACGTAGTTGAGCCACTCCAGCATCTCCGCGACCGCCGCTGGCTCGAGAATCACTTCGTAGTTGCCTGGTTCGACATCGATCGGGTTTTGCGCTCGATCGCACTTTTCGACCGCTATCTTAGCCAGTTTGGTGAAATCAATATCGGCCACATTGCGGGAAACGTCTGAGGCGTAGCCAGACGAAGTGTCCGACATGGCGATCATGCTGATGCCGGCCGACGAAAAAGGCTGGTAAGCCCGTACGCCGAGCGAATTGAGAACGGCCAACTCCCCCGAGCCTGTCGAAAACGAGCCAGCCATGGTGAAGCCCTCGCGTGTGGCCTCGGCGATCACCTGCTTGACAGCTTTGGCCCGAGCGCTGGGGCTGAATCCGGCCGTGGTGTCATTGAAGGTGACCATCTCTTTGTACTTGGCCGGTTTGGGAAGACCCGGGAAGTTAGGATTCTCCGGCTGCTGGCGAGCGATCTCTATCGAATTGGCCAGTGTCTTGGCGAGATCCGCGGCAACCAGCGAGTTAGCCGAAGCCACACCCACCTGGCGACCGATGACCGAGCGGACATAGATCTTACAGTCGGTCTGATGCACATTCTGATGAATGTACGAGTTAGCGTAACGGGTCAG
>CAZHDS010000208.1:0-5602 GCA_964531495.1 uncultured Ignavibacteriales bacterium | reverse complement strand
AAAAGACACAGGGCACTTGCGACAGACGATATGCATGTGAGCTTCATTGAGAACCTTTCGGTATGGGCTATCATCTTTGAGGTGAGCACCTCCAAGCGACGGAGTGGGAGACTTTTCCCAACATTAAACAAGATACATCTTATCCGTGATTAGTCAAGGCAATTACGTCGCATTGACAGGGATAGTGGCACTCAACCTTACGCCTTCGATCTGGAATTAGAACCGCAGCCCATTGCTCGGGCTGAACTGCTCGTAGCTGGCCAAGGCATCGCGGCTGGACAGGTGCTAGTACTGCTGAAGGGCGTCAGAGTCAAAAAAAGTACCCCCGGCAGGACTCGAACCTGCTACCGATTACATGAACCACTTCTTCTTCTGATAAACCAAGTCACCGTACTCATGCATCAACACCAATTCCTCACTTGTCAGCGGTCCCTGTTCCAGTCCAGCCAGGTTTTGCTTCAAATGTTCGAGGTTGGATGGTGCGCTGAGACAGACGTGAACATGTGGATTGCTCATTACAAACCGGTAGCACTGCTGGGCGGTAGGGATAGGTGCATCTTTCGGCCAGCCTCGCTGCCGACGGATCAGGTAGCCCCAGCGGGTCGCGGTGTAGCTGATCAGCCCCGGGTCGTGAGCCTCAAGGTGAGGGAATATGTCCTGTTCGGCACCACGATGAGCAGCATTGTAGCGAATCATGAAGGTGTCGAGCACGCCCTCGGCGGCCAGCCGGCCGGCGAACTTGCGGTCGTGACAGGACATGCCGGTGAACCTGATCTTGCCTTCCTCCTTGAAGCGCGATAGTTCCTCGAGAACATGGTCGGTGAGGTGCTTCGGCTTCGTCACGCCGAGGAATTGAAAGATGTCGATATAGTCCGTGCCCAGCTGCCGAAGACGTTTTTCGAGAGTCTTTCTCAGGTTGAGGTGGCCCACGAGAAGATTGTACGCCCCGGTGGCAATCACCAACTTGTCGCGCTCAGAGCTGGTTGCCTCTCGGATGACCCGGGTGACGTTTGTGTCAAATCCGTAGCAGAAGAAGAGGTTGATGCCGGAGTCGATCGCATAGCGGACGGCTTCCCGACCCGGTCGGTATGTCGACGAAAGGCCTAACCGGTGAATCTTGAGACCGGTCGCTCCCAGAGTCGTATGTGTGAACTGCTGATCCATAGTCAATGTCCCTCTGCAAACCGCTCGCCCCAAAAAAATACCCCCGGCAGGACTCGAACCTGCTACCCTCTGCTTAGAAGGCAGATGCTCTATCCAGATGAGCTACGGGGGCGTAACAACGTTGGTCTTATGGGCTATCGTTAGCAGTGCAAGGCCAGGGACCAAAACACAGCCATATCACTCAATAACCACACGCTGAATGTATCGTGGTTTCAAGGCGAACTGTCAAGAACGATTGTGATTCCATCCGATGAGGGGCAGACGAGGGCGTCTGCCGCCCACTGAACGGAATTCGCCAGGAACTCTATCCAGCCGCCGAATGTTGTTGACAGCAAGGTATTACGGTGTATTACTTTCGCTGAACGTATTGACTATTGGCAAAGGGAAGTCATGGCCACGAGCAAGACCAAAACCGACGTGATTACTTTCAAGGTTGATCCGGCGCTGCGGGACGCTCTCAAGGGTATCTCCAATCGTTCGGATTTTATCCGCCGCGCATTAGTCGCTGCGCTCGATAATACTTGCCCGCTATGCTGCGGGACCGGTGTGCTCAGCGTCGAGCAGCAACGGCACTGGGAGAGTTTCGCCAGATATCACTCCGTAGAGCAGTGCGACGACTGCCACGAAACTCACCTGGTCTGCCAGCTTCCGCACGGTCGCAAGACGTCTCGAACCAACTCACGGGGAGCATCGCGATCGTGATTTCTCTATTTGTGCCACGCTCTTTCACAGCCTGCCTGTTGGGTCGGCTAACCGCAATTGTGATGCTGTCAGCGATAGTGACTGGGTTGCTCGGTTGCGGGAGTTCGCCTCAAAGCAGCGAGACCTCGATCATCGTGAGCATCCTGCCCTTGGCGGAATTGGTGGAACGAATCGCCGGTGAGGGCACCAAGGTCGCGATCCTGGTCGGTCCGGGACAATCGCCGCATACGTATGAACCGACGCCGCAGCAGATGGCCCAACTCACCAGCGCCCGAATTCTGTTTCGAGTCGGTGTGCCGTTTGAAGAGCGCCTGATCGAAAAAATTGCCGACCAGGCCCCGGCTCTCAGAGTCGTCGATCTCCGGATGAATGTCGACATGCTGGCCGAGGGAGATCATGCCAGCTGTGATCACGATCATGACCACGGCGAACTGGACCCACACATCTGGCTTGATCCTGGCAAAGTCAAAATCATGGCGAAAAACATCGCTGCCGCCCTTGTCGACCTTCATCCCGAAAGGGCCGGTGTCATCCAGTCGAATCTGGCAACGATGGATGCCGAGCTCGACAAGTTGGATCAGGAGCTTCGCGCGACTCTTGCCAATCTTGATGATCGTCGTTTCTACGTTTTCCATCCCGCTTTTGGATATTTAGCACAGGCTTACGACCTGATTCAGATCCCGGTCGAGTTCGAGGGGAAAGAACCAAGCGCTCGGATGATCGGACAATTCATCGACGAAGCGCGGGCGGAGTCAGTCTCGATCCTTTTCGTGCAACCGCAATTCTCGGCCGTCTCAGCCGAAGCAATCGCCGAGGCTGTCGGTTGTGCGGTGGTGTCGATTGATCCCCTGGCGAGAGATTACTTCGAGAACCTGCGCTCAATTGCGGATGCCATCGCGAGTGCCCAGGGTCAGCCCCGCAGTGGGGAGGATCTATGAGCGACAAGGCCATCGTATCTTTTGAGGACGTCTCGTTCAGTCGAGGCGACCACGTGATACTCGACAAAGTCGATCTGGAGGTTCATCGAAATGACCTGACCTGGATCGTCGGTCCCAACGGCGGCGGCAAGACGACTCTGATTCGTTTGATGCTGGGGCTTCTGAAACCGACTTCGGGCACGGTGAGAGTTTTCGATCAACGTCCTGAGCGCGCCCGGCGACGCATCGGCTACATGGCGCAACAGACATCGCTGGATCCGCAGTTCCCAATCGATGTGCTTTCGGTGGTGCTCATGGGGCGGCTCGGTCCGGATTTGCCCCTTGGTCCTTTTCGCAATCGAGATAAACAGGTGGCCTTGAAGGCGCTCGAGACGGTCGGCTTGACCGACGTCGCCCCTCGGCCATACTCTTCACTCTCGGGAGGTCAGCAGCGCCGTTTGTTCATTGCCCGGGCCCTGGCCTGCGAGCCGGACCTGCTGATTCTGGATGAACCAACGGCCAATCTCGATCCGGCGGTACAAGCGCGACTCTACGCTCTACTGCAAGATCTTCAGAGCCAAATCACGATTGTCATGGTTTCGCACGATCCAACTTTTGTGGTCGACTCCGTGGAGCGGGTCGTGTGTGTCAAGCAGCACGTGCATGTCCATCCCACTTCAGCCTTCGATTCTGCCATGTTAGGCGAGCTCTACGGCGATCGCGACTTGCGCATGGTACGTCATGACCAGGGTCATCGGCACTCGCCCGGCAAGGGGGGGGAAGCATGATGGAGTTTCTCGCGGCTGTTTCGCAGTATCAATTCCTGCAGCATGCGCTCATGGCGGGTGCTTTGTCCGGCGTAGCTTGCGGAGTTATCGGCAGCTATGTCGTGGCTCGGCGCATCACTTATATCGCGGCGGCAATCGCCCACTCGGTCCTTGGGGGACTGGGCGCCGCTCACTATTTTGCGGTTGTACACGGCTGGATATGGTTCACGCCCGTGAGAGGCGCGGTGGTGGCGGCTCTTTTGGCTGCCGTTGTGATTGGCTGGGTCACGCTGCGGGCCAGCCAACGTGAGGATACTGTTATTGGGGCGATCTGGGCGGTCGGCATGGCGGCCGGAGTGCTCTTTGTCTCGCAGACCCCCGGCTACAGCAAGGAACTCATGAGCTACTTGTTTGGCAATATTCTCATGGTCGGGGCTGACGACCTCTATCAGATGCTTATTCTCGACGGAGCGATTCTGGCTGTCGTCATCCTGCTGCACAACCGTTTCGTGGCCGTCTGTTTCGATCAGGAGTTCACCCGGATCAGGGGCGTGCGAGCGGACCTGCATTATCTCCTGCTGTTGATCCTGACCGCTCTCACCGTGGTCACGCTGGTGATGGTTGTGGGGGTGGTGCTCGTGGTGGCCCTGTTGACCATTCCGGTAGCGATAGCCGGGCGGTTCACCAAGACGCTGGGTCCGATGATGGTCGTGTCAGCTCTGCTATGTATCCTCTTCACAGTTCTCGGGATGGCTCTCAGCTATGGCCCGGACTGGCCGACGGGCGCTACAATCGTCCTGGTTGCCGGGGCCGCCTTCTTGTTGGTATGGGGGGGAGAGGAGCTCCTGGGCCGACTGCGATCTCACTGAGTTTCTTGTGCCTGGCAGACGCCCTCGTCTGCTGGCAGGGATCTACTACGGGGCACACGAGGGCGTGTGCCGCCCACAGGAAACTAGGAGATTGCGAGGGGACATAGCACATATTAGATTACGATCTCGATCTATTTGGTTTTCAATGGTCAGCAAGGCAGACTTGGCAAAGGGCAAGGCAATGGAACGACTGGAAAACACGAGCGACCTCACTATCAGGGTAGAAGAGGCGACTATTGAACTGCGGCCAGTTTTGGGTCGCCTGATGCAACTATATCTGTTTGAGTTCAGTAGATTCGATGACGGTGATGTCAATGATGAAGGGCTGTTTGAGTACGAGTATTTTGACAGTTATTGGCAAGACGATGACCGATTCCCCTTTTTATTCTATGTCGATACTGAGATAGCGGGATTTGTTTTAGTAAACTCCCATTCTGTCAATACTGAAAAGAGAAATACAAAATCGATCGCCGAGTGTTTTGTCCTTCCAAAGCACAGGAAGAAGAGCGTTGGCAAAAGGGTGGCGTTCCACGTTTTCGACATGTTCCCCGGGGCCTGGCAGGTCTGTGAAATGGAGAGCAATACACCCGCCCAGCAATTCTGGCGGAAGGTCATTGCCGAGTATACCAATGGTAACTTTGACGAGGTAATACTGGACGATGAGAACTGGCGAGGTCCTGTGCAGACCTTTGACAACACTCAGAGCGCATAACGTGCGGGTCTTTTGATTTGCCTGAGTCCTCTCACACCATTTGTTAACGAAGTAGAATAACCGCGCGGGCCACCGAGACCCCGCAGTGCGCATCACATCCTTCTCCCATATCCAGTTTTAGATTGATATTCCGGCGTTTCGTGGCTATTTAACGGGTATTATGAGGATTTTGGGTGTTGATCCGGGACTACATATCACCGGCTATGGCGTATTGGACAGCAACGACGAAGTGACAGTTGTCGAGGCTGGCGTGGTGCGGACTGATCGCCGCGACAGCATGGAAAAACGTCTGTGCGAAATCGCGAATCAGATCGGGGAAATTGTCACCCAGCTCAAGCCTGATGTTGTCGCGATAGAGGAGTTGTACTCGCATTATGGTCATCCCAAGACGGCTATCATCATGGGCCACGCGCGCGGGATCATCTTCCTCAAGGCAGCCGAAGCCGGTCTTCCGGTGTTCCCTTACTCAGC
>CAZHDS010000207.1:0-5674 GCA_964531495.1 uncultured Ignavibacteriales bacterium | reverse complement strand
CGAAGGAAACTGGAATATCCGCAGAAAAGTGTCTCACAAGGTTGACAATAGCACATCACAACACTCGGTTTTGATAATCGGCATGATATGGATAGTATTTGCGATGTGTCTTTCCGTGACGTTTCCGACACAATGTTATAGAACCTTCATGAGGAAAATACAGATGAAAGGTTCTCAAGCTACCACAGCTTGCACGGTGCTGCTACTAGTTGTGGCTATGACCATCGGCACAGAAGTACGTCAACCAATTGTCTGAAGATGTAAATGTCTAAGAACTGCTACGGATCGTCTGGCCACGGCGCTTACCAGCACGGCACCGCATAGGTGAATTCACCACTCCAAGGATTCCAACGCAGTTCGCAATTGACCGGCACTTTTGAACTTCTTCCGTATTAGGCTGTGCTTGCGTCCAAGAATGATCCGGCGGATTTCTGGTCCACAGCTTGAGTAACCAGAGGAGTCGCCTATCACTTCATGCAGGAGCGAGACCAAGTCGTATGTGTCTTGTTGGATGCGGCTTCCGGTAGATCGACCTAGGTCGAAAAAATCAAGCAGACTTACCTCAAAGCCCAGGCCGGAGCGTCTCACCATCACGTTATCCGAGTGAATATCTCCGTGGTATTCGCCTCGATCATGTATGGGCTCGACGCCAATCGCCAGGGCATAGAGCAGGTGTAAGGCCTCAAATGGCGGCAGTCGTTTTCGTTTTTGGCGCTGAAGAAAGGCCGACAGCATCTCACCGTCGGCGCAGTCTGACACTAGTATCTCAACTTGATCTCGACCGACTCGAGCTATGTCACGGTGATGGTATTGGGTTACTACAGGGCATTTTCGCAAGCGATATAGTTTCTCGACGTAACGCCGCATACTGTTGTCAGTCAGCCGTCGCTCAGGATAGAACAGCTTGACGGCCCTGGGAATGTCAGTCCGCCGCTCCCTGACCTTATAGACTTCGCCTTCCCAGCCGGAACCAAGGAGCTCGACCACGAAGTAGTTGCGGCCAAGGGTCTGACCTGGTTTGAGGGCAAAGGAACTGGAGATCATAGCTGCCAGCCGCAGAACCGAACATACGTCGCCGGTTGACGCCTTCCGAAAGGTAACAGCCGGCGAATAATTTGCAGCCCATCACGTCTTGGCCGACACGCGCCGTTCTCGTGTCGGCCGGACCAGTCATTGGGCTGCGCCGGGTCAGACTTCAGCGTGCCTACCGCCAATCTCCTTGCATGTCATCATCAGGGTCCCAATCGTACTGCAAGTTGAGATCGCCGGGGTTGCAATGGGAAACACTCTCTCCCGGTGGCACAATCACTCGGTACGACTCTTCACAGTCTTCACAATAGTAAACCCAGGTAGAGGAACTTGTCGAGTCCTGCAGAAAGGTGTCCTCTCCACCGCAGAAAGGGCATTTCAGGGTGTTGTTTTGCAAACTCATGGCTATATCCTTTGACCGATTGGTAGTTGGTTTCGGTATGACTTTCTTCGCCTGGATTGATTCATTCTATCGCAACCTAGTCGAGTTGATCCGGGCGGTGCATCTCAGTATCTCGTCTCCTCATACCGCGTTGATCCTCGCGGTGCTTAGGTCTGTACCCCCCCGTTTCGAACTGTTGATCACAATCCAGGCACACATACGATTGTGCTTTGCGACCAAACGCCTCCTGCAGAAGCACGTCTTTGCTACCGCATCTGGGACAGCTCTGTTTGTTCTTTGAACGACTCATTCTCCAGTACCCTTTCGTGTACCGCGGCAAGGCCTTGGGATTAAAAATACTCTCTGTTGAAATACCATGTATTCTTTGCTAACTATGGTTCGATCAGTCACCTCATAATTTGAGTGATCAACTCTCATCTCGACTCGTCGTTTATCAGTTCAGTGCAACCGTCAAACATGCGCGGTCCGTAGTTGAGAGCTCCACACAGTGCGGCAGGGGTTTGATGAACTCCTGTCTGAGGCTATAAGTATAGGCCCCCTGATTCGGAACCAGGAGCACATCACCCACATCAATACGATCGCCGAAGTAACTGTATCCCCAGATGTCGTGTGGTGTGCACAGGGAACCAGCCACCAGGCACTCATGCTCCTGAAGACTTGGGTGCGTCAGATTGATGACAGGGAAATAGTCCGACTCAAACCGATCCCATCCGATGGCATTGGTGCCACCATCGGTAATGACAACATCCGAGGCCTTGACGTCAGTCACCGTCAGCAGGATGTGCATGGCATCATGACATAGCCATCGCCCCGGCTCCAGGCAAATAGTGCCTTTCACATCTTGGGGTAGCTCATCTCTGAGTGAGGAAGATATATGGTCCGCAAAATCAGAGATGGAACAAGCGGCTAGGTGGTAGTGCTCAAGCCCCTTAACGGTAGTATCTCCCAGCGCCGTTCCGAGCATTCCGCGGGGAGTTGCAGCCTGCTGGAGCCACTCACCTTGTTCCGGCCAAAAACCTCCGCCAATGTCTATGAACTCAATCATCTTACGATATTTCTTGTCCAGGCCCTTCAGTTCAGTGCCCAGCCGCGCTATGAAGGCGGCCTGTGATTTGGGATCCAGGTTCCAACTGATGTGAAACTGTAGTCCGCACAGGTTGATGCCTCGGCAACTTTCCGCCTCTTTGAAGAAATCCGAAAGCCTCGCAAGCGGGATCCCGAATTTCTTCCAGATACCGCTGTCATCGGTGGTCAGGCGCACGCCAGCGCGGACCGCGGTCCGGCTCT
Organism: uncultured Ignavibacteriales bacterium; assembly: GCA_964531495.1. Taxonomy (GTDB): domain Bacteria; phylum Zixibacteria; class MSB-5A5; order GN15; family FEB-12; genus DAOSXA01. The sequence goes on along the minus strand of CAZHDS010000207.1, from coordinate 2,955 downwards.
GACACAGAATCTCTCGCAGTTGCGCTAACTCTCCGAAACTGTCCATGAGAACCGTTACCCGCTCGGCATTGTCAACCGCCAAGCTTAACTCGTCGGGGCGTTTGCCCGGGCCGCTGAATACAATGTCCTTAGCATCGGAACAAAGCGCTGCCTTTAGCTCCAAGCCACTTGATACATCAAGTCCAAGTCCTTCCTGTACCAATTGGGCGACTATGGTCGGGTGACTATTACTCTTCAATGCGTAGTAAACACGAAGGTCCGGAAGGGTCGACGAAAAAGCGCGACGAAACTTCTGAGCCCTGTCCAGAAGAGCTGCGGAGTCGATCGCATAGAGCGGCGAGCCAGCCTCACGAACGGTAGACAGAAAGACATCGCGTCTTTCCAGAAATGATCTGACAAACCGCTCGAGTTCTAGTGCGTCAAGCCGCGGGGCCTGGCGGCTGAACATCTGGGCGGCCCGCAAGATCATGCCAAGTGGCCTTTTGATCATCGTGTTGCTCCACATTGATCGCAATCTTCTCTCTAATATCATGACACTGCTCGACCAGGCGCACACCGGGTGTGGGCTCAAAGATGACATGCCCCAGCAACCAGGAATCATAGTCCTCCGGGGGCCGTATTATCTCATGTCCCGGGGCGCGCTGAATCACTATCTCCCTCACGCGGGGATCCTCTGACAGCTCAATGCAATTCACGTTGGCAAGCATGCCGCTGCGCGGTGCGAATAGGCGCATGCCAACAAGTTCTGTCCACCGGTCTGGTGAAGGCACCTCCAGTTTGCGGCCTCCCGCAAAGTCCAGAGCGAGCCCAATTGTGTCCAGGCCGCAGCTCTCCCGAATCAAAGGAGGCAAGCAGTCGCCTCCGATTCGCGGCGTGAGTTCCAAAAACGTCACTTTGTCTTCATTGACGATGAAATCGACCATGCAAACAGCACGGCCAAAACCGAGCGCGGTTGCTGCCTCGCGCAGTTTCTCACGGAGCATTTCGGCGTTCAACAAGCCAGGCAGCTTGGCCGGGACGACATACGCCAGGGTCGTTCCAAACGGAAGACTGTCACTACGGAGTTTTTTCGCGACGCGAATCAAGGTTGCCGTATTATCTTCAATCACAAAATCGGCACTGTATTCGCGCCCCTCGACCCACTCCTCGGCCAGAACGGGGAGATCAGCGTCCGGGCGGCTCCCATGTTCTGGATTGAGCCGATACAAAGGCGATTGACTGCGCGTTGCCAGACCGCTCTTGATCGCGCGATAGGCCACCGTTACATCGTATTTGTCATTGCATAGGAACGTTAGCTCACTGCCTGATCCAGTGGTTGGCTTGAACACTACCGGCCCACGAAACTGCTCAATGATCTGAAGTGATTGCCAGCCGGTGTGGACTAGTTCCACCTGAGGGCATCGCACGGCATTTTCCGCCCATCGTCTCTTGGTCAGGAACTTGTTGCGGGACAGACCCACCGACTCAGCAGAAGGAAAGGGCAGTCCAAAATGATCCGCCAGTTCGGCCGCGAGGCTCAGCCACTCACAGTCGAAACAAGCAACACCGGACAGGCTCTGGTGTGTTTCCTCCAGGTAAAGCCGCAACGCGTGCAGGGCACCGTTCGAATCGAGAAGGTCACAAGTGACTTCGTGGATGTCTACTGGCGCTGCCTCTCCCGGGACGTCGCGCACCGCGTGGTCCGTCAAGAACAGTACCCGCCCAGGGTACCGTTTCTCGATATGCGCGACATAATCCGGCGTCGCGCCGACCACTAAGACGCGCTGGTCAGACATACGGCGCTCCCCGCATACCACGGCATGGCACGGATCCGGAACATCTAATTGGCGTGCCTGCAGGCACTTCTAACACGGGACGAGCCTGCCCCTCGATCATATAGAGCGGCGCCGGTGTCAGATGAAAGAGAGTCTTCCAATTGAAGTCACCACATAAGAAATCCACGCTGTCCAGCTTCTGTTCACAGGCAAAAGTCATATGATACATATTGATCAGTTTGGCGATCCCACGGTATTTTTCGTTGGTGCCGCCAGCCAACAACGTAAGCATCCCGTCGGCCAAACTACCCATATCCACTGCCGCTGGCTCGCCATCAACGATTACCGTCACCATACGCAGCCAGCCACGTTCCTGAAGGAGCTGAATCAGGGAGCGGAAACTGGCCAGGAAACGATCATCATGGAAATACGACAGGCGACCGAAGCGGCTAAGATTCATCTCACAGAGAATGTCGAAATCCTCCGGCTGATTGATCCGCCATTCCACCGAGAAACGATCCCAAGCGGCCAGTTCCTTCTGAAGTTTTCTCGCGGTCTTGCGCGAGAAGGCCTCGAGATAACGATCCATGTCGAAGTTGTAGGTCTCTGGCAGGAAGAAATACCCCACCTCGTCGACACGCTCGCCCGATCCAGTCCAACAACCTTCGTTCCGGAGGTAACGGATCTGGTAGGGGCCACCCAGACTATCCAGCATGGCATTGAGCGTGTCACGGCTGCCCGCGACTATCCTATTCTGTTCCAGCCAGGTCTTCCCTTCCCAGGTCTCCCCGGGGAAGTAATTGTATTGCCCGGCCTCTTCGTTCCAACTGAGCGGGAGAAACCCCGTCACCCGGCCATCCTCTTTCGCCACGACAAAGCGCAGCTGGTGACCGTAATGGCTGTGAAAGCAGTTTCGCACTTCCCAGAGATCAGAGACTAGTCCAGAAGGCACGTACTGCCGCCAAAGCTCACGGCATTCCTCGATATCGGTGGCTGTCCGAATCTCAAGCATGGTCACTGCCTCAGGTTCAAATGCGTGGTGCACCGAGAACCCTGGAAGTACTCCGTGGCAAACTTCTCGACCAGAGCTGGATCGTATGGCTTGCAACTGAAGACATCCAAGTAAACCGTGTTGCTGGCATTGGCAAAATGGGCAGAGATCAACGAGGTCTCGATGAGCTGGGTCATTGAGTACCCGGCT
>CAZHDS010000206.1:0-5682 GCA_964531495.1 uncultured Ignavibacteriales bacterium | reverse complement strand
AAACATTAGATGCGCCGCTGGCACCGAGAGCGGATAGCCGCCTGTGACTGTTAGTATTTTGCTTTGCATGGTCCTCTCGCTGGTGTAGCCGGACCCGGAGCAACCGGGCCCGGCATGAGATTAACTGAAGACAGTGTCGAGAACCACCGCCGCAGCCGGAATGACCTTGGCGTAGGTTACCGATTCAGAAATCACCGCCTCCTCGAACCGTTGTTCGATGATCTTGTCATACTCGATCGTCAGCGGCTGGGTGATGACCTCTTCGATCGCGAAGCGCTTGTCAAGCCCGACGACCAGATCGTTGGTCACCGAGTCGGAGCGCAAGAGCGTCGCCCCCAGCGGGCTGAACAGATCACCGCTATTCTGGAAACGATAGCCCGCCAGCGGATCCTTGAATTCATCCAGCGTAAGGACGTCTTTCATGCGATCGATATGGCAGATGACCGTATTCATCTCAAATGGTGCGAACTCAGACCACAACGAAACCAAATCATCGTAAGCGAGAGTACCGCTGCTAGCGGCGTTGACTACTGCCGCAGCGTTGTCATTGCCATCGCCATTGATCAGGCAATCGACCACCATCGCAATCTTGTCAGACTGGAGCTTGAAGCCGATGTACCACAGCAGAACCCGAAACTGCGATGTCGTCCGGTAGCGAAGCGACTTGTAGCTCGCTTTCAGAGCCAGGCCATAGTCCCCTACTGGTACGCTGTGGGTCTGTTCTGTGACCAACAGTTGGGGGATGTCGGCTCCGTCGCCGATCGGCCGCATCGAAAACCGCGTATCATCGGAAGTATCGATGTGAAAAGGCGTGTAGGAGTTGCTCGCCACAGTCGTCGTATTGGCGATCAACTTGCCCAGCTCCGGACGCATCGCCTGACCCTTTTTGATCTCGCGAAGCATGAACTCGGGCAACAAGGCCGGTGCCTGCTGATAGAACATTTCGACAGTCGAGGGACTCTTACCGCCCAGCCGCACGCCAGCCAGAGCCAGCTGACGCTCAAAAGCGTCCAGCGGCGAGCCGCCTGGCGAGGGATCGAATTCATCGGCCTCGAGCAGCTCAGACAATGTCAGGCCGCGGCCTTCGGCTTCCAGATAGAGATCCCGGTCCACCGCTATCGCAGCGGCACGAGTCAGATCGACCGCCCCCCCGACCGCTTCGCCATCGGCGGCGCGGATGAAATTGGCCGCCGGAGCCGAACTTAGAAACTGATTAAAATCCATACTCTTCCCTTTCCTAATTGAGCAGAATGACGCAATCGGTGGTGCCGTTCACGGCTAGCACTGTTCCTCGGGCCACATTGCCACCAGCCGGATCGCTGGCGACGGTCGGAGCCTGATGAACCGTGCCGCCCGTACCACCCGCCACCCGGTTGCCAATCACCGGATAAGTGCTGGAGATTGGCAGACGGCAAATTCCACCAACCTGAATCGACGCCAAACGCTGGCCATTGTCACCATCGCGCAGGGTCAAGCTGATCAGTTTGCCCAGCACCTGATCGCCGCTGGTGGCTGGACCAACTTCGTTGCTGGCCGTCAAAGTCACCGCTTGACCAAGGTTGGCATCAGTGAGATCATCGACCTCGCTCGTCTGATGGATGGCGAAAGTGGCCAGCACCGGTGCGATGGTCTGAAGATCCTGTTCTCTTGCATTCATGATTGTTCCTTTCGGATACCAATGGACCCGAGTCATGGTGCCGGCCTAAGCAATGCTTCAACCACCTGGCAACCCTTCCCCGGGGGGATGAACATCCCTCTGGTTTACTTGTACTGTTGAGGCTCACGGAGCCCCGTTCGGATGGCCTTGAGCGGACCGAAACTGGTCGGGAAGGCATCACGAAAACGAGCCGCCGCCCGACGATACTCAACCACCAGGTCAGCCGCGCTGAGGGTGGGCAGGAGTTCCAGGTCCTCAAGCATACGGGAAACATCGCTCTGCCGTCGCCCAACCGCCGCCACCGCCTTGGTCATGCCGCCGATCCTAGCGATGTAGTCGTCGCGAAGAAGGGCTAGTTCGTCGTGCATGGCGGCCAGCTGATGCCCATGCTCCGCCAAATCGGCGAGGTGGCTGCGAAGCCGGTCGAAATCAACCTCAGGCAAAGTCTCTTCATCGAACAATGCCACGACCTCTTTCAGCTCCCGATCGATAGTGTCAAGGTTTTCCAACTTGCTCTCCTGGTTTTTCAGTGAGGTAGAATTCAATTCGTGAAAGGCGGGTTTCGACCGCCGTTTCAAACCGATGAAACTGCTCGCGACTAACGACGCCCTCCCGCAGCAGCACTTCGATAGTCGCCAGCTTGCGATCCAGCGCCCCTACCACCGCTGCCTCCGCCTTGGCCGAAAGTTCGATCCTCAGCGACTGGATGGTCATGAAGTAAGCCGCCGCCAACCCGAGTAAAATGACTACGAAATTGATCACCGGACCGGTTAGACTCAGATCCTTGCTTGGCATCCCCAGACCCATCACCTTCTCCTGTTTTTTGTTGCTCGCGGCCCGCTCAGGGTGCCTCCTTGGAGTCGGCAAACGAAAGGAAGCAAGCATGTCTACCATCAGGGTCCTCACACTGTTTGTAACTCTGGCCATACTTATCATGGCTGGCTGTTCCGAGGATGGTGACACTACAACCCGTTCTCGATCTTCTGCTGTCGATGGTGCCGATCTGATGGGTCTTACCTCCGATCGTGCGCTGACTTTTCTCCAAACCGATACTATCACTGATTCTTCGCTGACCGTCTCCGTAGCTACTCTGCATCGGACCATCCGCGTCACCGGATCTGGCACCGACTGGATCGTCAATGACGACAGCCAACCGCTGGTCAACTTGCGGCTCAACGACGAGTCGATTACCCTCAACGGCTACTGGCATGACAACGGCGGCCAGTCCACGCTAACGTACTTCGCCGTGCCTCCGGTCCTGATGCAGCGCAGCCTCAAACAAGGCCTGACCTGGGAGGGTTACACACCCGAGATCGATCTCGGGAACGGCAACGAGCCCCTCTCTTTCGCCTTCTGCTACTTTGGCTTCTTCTTCACTAAACAGTACATCGGGCAAGAGCTGATCCAGCTACCGGCCGGATCCTACGATGCTTATCACTTCAGGGTCGAGTTGCGGCGAAGCTATGCCGATGACATGCCAGTGGCGTATGCCGATGAGTACTACGACTCGGTGGTCGGCCTGGTCCAACTCCAGTTCCGAGGCGGACCGACCAATCGCACGCTGTCTCTGATCAGTGCCCAATGATCTAACCGCCATTACCAAGTCGGTAGAACAGCCAACACGACTTGCCATAGAGACGGACCGCCTGCAGCGCAAACCGTCCTTGTAGACCACCCGATAGTTCCAGTACCATCGATCGACCTACCCGGAGGATTCTCTCAATAGAACCCGACACAGTCCTCTTTCCGGCTGGCACACTCAACTTCTCGGCTTCTTCGGCAACGAACCGGGCCCCTTTGTTCAGGCGCGCCGGATGGAATTGCCGCAGACGCAGGCGGTAGCTGTCCAGACCATCATCAAAGTTCAATTGACAGCGCTCGTCGGCGTCAACATGCAGTACGTAGCGATTCCCCGCCCGTGGGATTTCCTCCGGCTGGTAACAATAACCCGGATGATCCGGCGGGAGGGCATCAACCGTCCACAGGCGAACCCCGTCGCGGGTCTTGAGAGTAGGAGCTAGTTTGTCCACTTCTGACGCCAGGCCGGTTTGATACCGGATCACACAAACCCGGTCGATCTCGCCGCCGCGCACTTTTGTCAGGTCAACTCCGTTGCGGGGATACAATTTCAATTCCAAGCGCGTAGCCGGTCCGGAATGGTCCTCCAAGTGCCGCTCCAGGTGCCGACGAGACAGACGCTCGCGTCCCCGGTAAGCGATCAGTTGAGCGGCCAGAGGCTCATCGCGGGGCCAATCGGGATGCTCGAATCGGGCACTCACCGCCGAGGGAAGCCTGACGCCGTCGGTACGCTTGATGGTCAAGACGCCGTTGCAATTGCTGGCAAGGACCATCAGTCCGTCATAGGCCGGTGTCACCAATAGTTGGCGATCCGGCTCAAAGCAGGACAGATCGGCCAGCGGACGGCCCGAATCATCCTCGGGTGCCGTCGGTCGGACCAGCTCGCGGGTCACGCCAGTCTCAGGGATAGCCCCGCGATAGACCAATGATGTCTCCAGTACCCGCTCGATTTTGCGGTAATTGAAGTGGCAGGTCTGTTCCCCTTTATCACTATAGGTACCGAACGGCTCGTGCTCGCAGGTCCGAATATCTCGACCGCATATCGAACACTCGGGAAGAGAGAAGGTGAATCCGATGGAGCATTCCTTGTAGATCCCCCCGTCGATGTTCTCACGCAAGCTCTCGGAGCCTTCGGCGCTTCGGAGCCAGTAGAAATACGATTTCACCCAGGTTCGGCCTTTGCGACTCACGATGGCAGCGTGGAAATTGCGACCGATCGGCAGACGGTCTTTGCGATGCCCCACAATGACGGGCGAATCAACAATGAGCTCGCTAAGGTGCTGATGCTCTTCGACCGGGAACCGCCCCCCAAAGCTGTTGACCTCGTCCGAGACGATATACATCGCCCGGACATGAACATCTTCTCGCTCAACTCGCGAGGGCGGGTTGATGTTAGTGTTGATCAGCTCGATCAGGTCGGTTGATAGTTGCTCACTGGGCTCGGCAAGCCGAGCGCTGATTCTTCCCAAACTGGCACCCATAAGACCTCCATAGCTTTTGCTATAGAAGGGCCCGCACCAATTTGCCGTGAACTGGTTGTAAATCTGTGCACTGGCCTGCAGTCACCGCCATTGTGAAATATGGGGACTCCCCCCCAGCTCGGCTTAAGCACTACCCGCTAACTACTTGTATTGCAGACTCTTCGATCGCATAACGTGGACCCAAAAAACCCTATGGCATAGTTGTTGCTCTAAGAGCTGTCAGATAGAACACACAGAAAAGCGGGTTATGATCATGAGATACAATGACAAGTACAATTACTTCGGTTCGCAGCCCTTCAAGTGGCTCGTCGCCCTGGTGATATTCATGCTGGTCATGGGCTTCACCACGGCCAATGTCTTCGGGTTCAACGTACCGCCCGCAAAATTCCACGGTGGCGGCCAGAACTCCTCCGGAGACAATGATTACGTCGGCGCCTATGGTATCTCCCATGTCCATGGTGATCCCGGTGACTCTGGCGACGTCAATCCGGAATCAGTCCCTGAACCCGGTACGATAATCCTGCTTGCGACCGGTCTTGGCGCGGCCTATGGAGCCATGCGCAGGAAAACAAAATAGTCCCCTACGTTCCCAACTCTCTGCCCTTCTGTTCCCCTTGAGTGCTCCCCTCACTCAAGGGGTTCCTTTTTGGGGGAATATGCTGTCTTGGGGCAATCGCCTCCCGAAGCAAAACGCCCCTCCGATCTTGTGCTCAAGAAACCGGAGGGGCTAAAAGCGGGCGTAGGGGGAGGGGAACTACACCCGCGTATTTGTACTATCTACGGCCAAATACGTACAAAACGGCTAGTCGCGCAACAACTTTGTTGGGTGATCGAAATTTCCCATCAGAGCAAGTTCGCCAGGGGCAAAATGCCGCCCGATACCCTTCTTGGCACCGCTCCCGTCACTCTTTCCTTGCGGTTGCTCTACGGCCGATTGCACGCTGGCGTCATGGCGTCATCCCAGCA
>CAZHDS010000205.1:0-5719 GCA_964531495.1 uncultured Ignavibacteriales bacterium | reverse complement strand
TCTCGCGCGAGATGTGGCACAATATTTGGCCCAATCTGCCCCAGGAAGAAATCCCCATCCGTCACATAACGAACGGAGTCCATGCCTCTTCATGGATCTCGCATGACATGTCGGAGCTGTTCGAATCGTATTTTGGCAGCACTTATGTCGAGCGTTCGGGTGCCCCGGACATCTGGGAACGGGTCTACAAGATTCCTGATACGGAGTTGTGGCGGACGCACAACAAACGCCGTGAACGGCTGGTCTTCTTTGCTCGCAAACGTCTCAGGCAACAGCTTCGCCGCCGTGGAGCCTCGCAGCTATTGGTCCAGCGCTCGGAGCAGATTCTGGATCCCACCATATTGACGATTGGTTTCGCACGCCGTTTTTCGACCTACAAGCGCGGCTCCCTGATATTCTCTGACCTGGAACGGCTGAGCAAGATCATCAACAATGAAGAGCAACCTGTTCAATTGGTCATGTCGGGGAAAGCTCATCCCCTTGATGCGCCGGGCAAAGAAATCATCAAGGAGATAATCGGCCATGCTGGCGAGGAACGATTCCGCAACCGGATCATTTTCCTCGAAGACTACGACATAAACGTCGCTCGATACCTGGTCCAGGGAGTGGACGTCTGGCTCAATACGCCCCGTCGGCCACAGGAGGCATCGGGAACATCCGGCATGAAAGCGGCCATGAATGGCGTGCTGAATCTGTCGATTCTCGATGGCTGGTGGGTTGAAGGGTACAATGACGAAACCGGTTTCAAGATCGGCAACGGCGAGGAATACGACAACGTCGAAACGCAGGATCAGCTGGAAACGGAAATGCTTTACGACACTCTGGAGCGTGAAGTCATTCCGCTTTTCTACGAACGCAATGGTAGCGAGCTACCAGACCGTTGGATTGCCAAGATGAAGGCCTCAATCCATATGGCGGGGCAGCATTTTTCCGCCCAGCGGATGCTGATGGACTACACCAACGAGTTCTATATGAAAGCGATCGAGTCCGTCCACCGGTTGCGAGACGACAACTATCGTCTGACCCGCGATGTCACCGCCTGGCTGGATCGCATGTCCAACAGCTGGCACGCGGTGGAGATCACTGAGCTCGATGTTCCTGAAATGGGTGGCACGCTGGAAGTAGGTCAGAAATTTCCGCTCACCATAAGGGTTCGTCTTGGTGACATCAAACCTGACGACATTGCGGTTCAAGTTGTGGCCGGCAAGCTCAGCTCACAGGAGCAGATCCAGGATTACAAGCCAGCAATGGCCGAACACCTGCCCGACGAATCTGGGGATGGTATCTACGCCTTCACGAGTGAGGTCGTTTGTCTTGAATCAGGGCGGTTTGGGGTCACGGCTCGCATTGTGCCAGCCAATCCCAACCTCCCCCATACCTTCCGCCCCAAGCTCATAAGCTGGTGGTAGACAAAATAGTCCGTCCAAGTCTGTAGTTCGCTGGACGGATTTCCGAGCATCGTCGCATCCGAACAAAGTCATTTGCAACAATTCGCCCCTCTGTCCGTTCTGTTTTCTATGAAGGGGATCGGCCGCGTTGCGGCTTGATCGCACGGTGTGGGTTTGGATCGGGCGTGATCGCTTGACTTTGCAAAATGTCGGATCTTTATTCCCATAGAACAAAACTAACTCATTCAGGATAACTCTTGGAGGATGTGATGACTAAGAGACTCAGATGGCCGATTCTGGTCGTAACCTGCGTACTGTTGGCCTCGGCAGCAGCGTTCGGGTTTGACTTCTCAGAATTGGAAAATGCGGTACACGAAACTACGCTCGACAATGGCTTGAAAGTCATCGTCATGGAACGACACGACGCCCCAGTGGCATCATTTATCACCTGGTGCAATGTGGGTGGTGTGGACGACCCCAAGGAATACACGGGTCTAGCCCACATGTTTGAGCATATGGCTTTCAAGGGCACCACGACGCTCGGATCAACCGATATCGACGCCGAGCTCAAAGCTATGGCGGTGGAAGACTCGATCTTCGCCGAATTACGCGTGGAGCGCAAGAAAGGCCTCCTGGCTGACTCAACCCGCTTGATCGCGCTCGAAGAAGCTTTCGACGCGGCCATTGCCGCGGCCAACAAGTACGTTGTCTCCAACGCCTTTGATCAGATTCTTGAAGGCGAGGGCGCTGTCCAGATCAACGCTGGTACTGGTAAGGACATGACCATGTACCAGATGAGTCTGCCATCGAACAAGGCAGAGCTCTGGATGGCTATGGAGTCGGAGCGCTTCCTCTCCCCGGTCCTGAGAGAAATGTATCGCGAGCGCAATGTGATTGCCGAAGAACGTCGTCAGACGCTGGAGAACAACCCGATCCGGCGGACTATCGATGCTATGGCCTCGACCGCTTTCACGGCTCACCCGTACGGCATTTCCATCGTCGGCCACATGTCCGATATTAAGAACTACAACCGGGAAGCGGCCAAGGCATACTACGAGAAGTACTACGTGCCCTCAAACATGATCGTCTGCGTCGTGGGCGATGTTGAACCCAAGCAGATCTTCAAGTGGGCCAAGAAGTACTTTGGTCGTCTGGCGGCGAAGCCGAAGCCAGAACCGGTCGCCACGATCGAACCGGAGCAGCAGGGCGAACGTCGTGTGACTCTTGAAGATCCGGCTCAACCGCTGTTTGTGTGCGGCTATCATATTCCCAGTGCCACCCACCCCGATTGGCCAGCCGTCGCGGCTATGGCCGACTACCTGGGCCAGGGAAGAACATCCCTATTGTACAAGAACCTCGCCAAGGAAAAGAAGATCGCGGCCAACGTTGGTTGTTTCCCCGGCTGGCCTGGCAGCAAGTACCCTTGCCTATTGCTCACCTACGCCATGCCCTCCCCGGGCCACACCAACGAAGAGATTGAGGAGCAGGTCTTCGTCGAAGTTGATCGGATGAAGAGCGACCTTCTCCCCCAGGATGAAGTAGAGAAGATCAAGGCTCGGGCCAAGGCTGATTTCATAAATGGCCTCGGCAACAACCTCGGCATGGCGATGGCTCTGGCCGACTACGAAACGAGCTGGGGTGACTGGCGCGAGATGTTCACTGAGCTCGATAGAATCAACGCCGTCACGCCGGAAGATATTCAGCGCGTAGCCCAGGCGTACCTGACGGTAAAGAATCGTACGGTCGCCTTCCTCAACACGACCGAAGAATAGTGGAGTTGCACAGTATGATACACAGAACATTGAGGTTTGCAGGAATGTGTGCGGCGCTTCTGCTGTTGGTCACGGGTGGCTTGCAGGCGCAGGATGCGAAAACAATCGATGACATCAGAAACAACTTCCCCGGTCTGAACGAAATCAACGTACCGGACGTGGAGAAGGTCACTCTTGACAACGGCATGCGGATCTACCTCCTGGTGGATAAGTCCTTGCCACTGTTCAACGCCAACATCAGAGTCAACTGCGGTGGTTATCTGGAACCGGCCGACAAGGTCGGCCTGGCTGACATGTGTGGCGGCTTGCTGCGCACCGGCGGCACGGACAAATGGACCGGCGATGAAATTGACGGAATCATGGAAGGTATTGGCGGAACGGTCGAGACCTACATGGACGTCACCTCGGGTGGTGCTTTTGTAAACGTGCTGTCGGAGTATACTGACGTTGGCCTGGAAGTCCTGGCCGAGGTCCTGCGCCGTCCAGTCTTTGATGAAGACAAGATCGAGCTCGCTCGCGTCGAGCAGCGGACCGGCATCTCGCGCCGCAACGACGATATCGCCACGGTGGCGCGCCGCGAATTCACTAAGAAGATCTACGGTCCAGAGTCTCCTTATGCTCGCCACGCCGAGTACAAGACGATCGATGCCATCACACGCGATGACTTCGTGGATTTCCACAAGCAGTGGTTCCATCCCGAAGGGGTTCAGTTGTCGGTGTGGGGTGACTTTGACAAGGAAGAGATGCTGGCCAAGATTAATCAGTACTTCGGCGACTGGCCGGCCGGCAATGTGACGGTCCCGCCGCTTCCGGAAGTGAACTACGAGTGGCGCAGTCAGGTCTACTATGTGCCGAAGACCGATGTCTCTCAGGCTTACGTGCGGGTTGGCCATCTCGGTGGCATGGTCACTGACGACGACTACACTGACCGCATCGTGATGAACAGTATCCTCGGTGGTGGTTTTGGCAGTCGCGTGACTGACAATGTGCGGACCAAGATGGGCCTCGCCTATTCAACCGGCGGACGGTACATTTCCGAATACTCACACCCTGGTTACTTCTTCATGTTGGCCTCAACCGAACCGGGCAATACGGTCAAGGCGGCCCGCGAGATAATCAAGCAGATCAAGACCATCCACACTGATCTCCCCACAGCGGACGAAATGCGCAAGGGCAAGGACGGTTATCTAAACTCGTTCGTGTTCAATTTCGATTCTCGTCGTGAAGTGATTAGCCGCATCATGGACTACGATTTTTACGACTTGCCGGCTGACTTCCTGGAGCAGGAGAAGAAGGGCGTCGAGAGTGTCACGCCAGAGGACATCATGGCCGCAGGCAAGCGAAACGTCAAGCCTGATGCAATGATCGTGATCGTCGCTGGCAATGGCAACGAGTTCGACGAGCCGCTGGAGAACCTCGGCTTGGGCCCGGTCGACACAATCGACATCGCCATTCCGTCCGGTGAAGTGGAACAAGAGCTGGCCATCACGCCGGAGAACCTGGAAAAGGGTAATACCCTTCTGGGTCAAGCGGTGGAAGCAGCTGGCGGCCTTCAGGCCTTCCAAAACGTCAAATCGCTTGAGACGGTCGGCAAGATCACTATCTTCATGCAGGGCCAGTCAATCTCCGGCCAAACTGAGAACCTGAAGGAATACCCCAGTAGGTCGCATGCGGTGACCAAGATCATGGGCATGGAGATGCTCGAGATCCGTGATGGAGCCCAGGGCTGGAAAACGGATATGGCCACGATGAGTATCGTACCGATGACTGAAGACGATCTCGTTGCAGATGACGAGGACAACGGTCGTAATCTGGTCACGATCTGCCGATCTTTCGGTGATCCTTATTATCGAGCAGTCTTTGATGGTACCGGTAACATTGAGGGCACCCTGATCGACTGGGTTGCTCTGGTCGATGACAAGGACGAAGTCATCTGCCGCCTGGGTATCGACAGCCAGACTCATGGCATCCTTTGTAGCAAGTACTGGGGTGAAAGCCCTGTGGGTGAAGGCAACATGCTGCGCAATTACAGCCAATACGCTGAGGTTGATGGCATCAAATTGCCGACCCAGTCCAGCACTACAATGAATGGTGAGCAGGTATTGCAGCTCGACATCGCCAAGCAGACGATCAATGGCGCTGTTCCGGCTGACGCCTTCTCCAAGCCATAAGCCAGACTCGCTCAAGAGTTTCCATTGGAAGCCGGTCCTAATCAGGATCGGCTTCTCTGCTTTGTGAGCAGACATCCGCCCCTCGATCTCCCCTATTGGAAACAGTTCGCGGGACGATAACACGAATAAGGGACGGCGTCGGAATATCCCCTACGGGATGGGCGCAACGTCTGCGAATTGGCAGCGCAATTGATGCGCCCGGTTGAATTGCTGTTGCAGGAAACTAATATTGGCGTATGTTGTTTGTGACCATAGAGAAAGAACCATGTCCCCACCGGGCGACAACCAATATAGGGAACGAGATATGAAGCTTTCGACCAGCCGGCCGAAATATGCCGCGCTATGGCTTGTGCTTGCGGCTCTCCTCATGACAACTGTGACAGCGACT
>CAZHDS010000204.1:0-5726 GCA_964531495.1 uncultured Ignavibacteriales bacterium | reverse complement strand
GACCGACATCGCTTCAGGAGTCGCACTATCGCTTCAATGATGCCGCTGATGGCTTCTTAATGGGCTTGGAGTTAACTCAGACAGTGCTGTCCTGGAACTACTGCTATAATGAAGATTTCCTCTTTGTGGTTCTCGATATCACCAATACTTCCTCTGAGGATTACTCCAACTTCGCCTTCGGCTGCTACATTGATATCGATGTGGGCGGACCGGACGGAACCGGCGAAAACGGCCGTTTGGGTGACCTAGTGGCCTACGACGAGGATGACAACCTGGCCTGGATTTATGACCAAGATGCCGAGGATGTCGGCTGGGGACGCAATGTCAAAACCGGTGTCATGGGCACCAAATACCTTGAGACGCCCGATGATATCGGTATGACCGCCTTCCGTTCCGACGATTGGGCAATCGTTAGTGGCATTGATGATGAGGGCCGGTATGCTTTGATCAATAGTGCCCAGTACGACGAGTCCCTGCCGCCGACGGATCAATTCTACATCCAGTGTACGCGGGGCATAGACCTTACGGCTGGCAAAACAGTGCGCGTCGTACTTGCCTTGATCGCTGGTGAGGATGAGGACGACTTCCGCAACAACGCCGCCATGGCTCAGCAGTTATATGATGCCCACTACGTCGGCCCCCAACCGCCCGCGACTCCGACATTGTCAGCCCGGGCTGGAGATGGCAAAGTCTATCTAAACTGGAACGACACGGCCGAAGTGAGTCTCGATCCGCTTTCGGGCGAGGCTGATTTCGTGGGTTACAAGCTGTATCGAAGCGACAACCAGGGCAAGACCTGGGGTGAGGCCGATTATAACACGGGCAACGACTGCCTGACGCTTGATTACTCGACCATTGCCAGCTACAGTATTTCGGCGCCGGGCGATCGGATTCAGCACTCCTACGTCGACACCAACGGACTCTACAACGGTGTCGAATACTGGTACTGTCTGGCGGCCTATGACGGCGGCGATGAGGTCACTGGCGTGGACGTACTGCAGTCCGGATTTGGAATCGCCAGCCAGGCCTCCAATGTCGTTGCTATCGCGCCCGAAGCTGACCCGGCTGGCTTCTACGAGGCTGCCGGCACCGTAGAGCATCTCTTCACTGGCTCGGGACTGACCTCAGACGGTGACGTCAAGCCTATCGTGTTTGATCAAACCGAGCTGACTGGCTCCGAATACAGTGTTGTCTTCGAGGATACCGAAGACGCTACCTACTGGCATCTGCTCAATACGACCACAGGCGATACGCTCTTGCGGGACCAGACCCGATCCGGCGGCGATCCTGATCTGTTTGACATAACTGAGGGATTGCGGGTGTATATCTCCAACGGGGATAGGATTCCGCGTAGCTATGGCCAGACAGCGGGAGACTCTGCCAACCTGGTGGTTCCGGCAGCATCTTTCTACGGACCGACCATACCGGCCCTGACCGGCAGCTCAACTGATGTCTTCAGTGATGAACCTTTCCGCGACAGCTACGAGCTACGTTATACGGGCGACTCCACGAGAGCGGTCCATGCGGCCGAATACTGGGGCTATGGCGCCGGTGTCGGCTACTGGGTGCCGTTTGAAGTCTGGAATACGACAACTAACACTCGCGTATCTTTGTCAGTCTGGGACTACGAGGACAACGAAACGTGGGAGCCTTACGACGATCTCGGTATTGTCAACTATCCATACGATCCTAGCCAGGATCTTACCGATCTGGCCTTCCCCTATTACTATTCGTGGCTCTTCACGCTGGATAGTGATGTATATGATCCCACAGTCGGGGATGTCCTCTCAGTTATCGGCGCGCCGATGAACGGTCCCGGGGACAGCTTCACTTTCAAGGTTGACGGTGTGAATACAACGGCGGCCAAGAATGAGATGGCCGACATCAAAGTGGTACCGAATCCCTACTTCGCCCGGTACTCTTCACAGGTTGAAACGGCTGAGGGAGAGTCAGTGCTGAAGTTCATCAAGATTCCAGGGACATGCGTGATTCGCATCTATACCCTGGCTGGTGATCTGGTGTATACGATCGATCACAACGACGGCTCTGGTGAGGCCGAGTGGAATCTCTTGTCGACCAACAGACATCAGATCGCCTCGGGTACTTACCTGTACCACATAGAATCTGGTTATGGCGAGCGGGTTGGCCGCTTCGCCGTCATCAAGTAAAGGAGCGCAAGATGAAAACTATACTCTGCGTACTTCTGATAGTGCTCCTCGCCGCTACCGCCTCCGCCGAATGGTCCAAGGTCGGTGCTACGGGAGCTCAGTTTTTGAAGATCGGTGTCGGTTCCCGCTACCAGGGCATGGGTGAAGCAGGTGTGGCTACGGCCAACGATGTTTACGCCATGTACTGGAACCCGGCCGGCCTGGTCGAAGTGGAAAACTGGTCAGTGAGTTTTACCAATGTTAGCTGGTTGGCCGATGTTGACCTCAACTATGTTGGTGTGGCTCACTACTTCGAGGACGTTGGTACTTTCGGCTTTTCGGCCACGATTCTTGGAATGGATGATCAGGAGATCACAACTTTCGAGGAGCAAACCGGGACCGGCGAATTCTATAGCGCCTCGTCTTATGCCATGGGACTCTCATATGCCCGGCAACTGACGGCCAAATTCGCTTTTGGTGGTTCGATCAAGTATGTCGGCGAGCGCATCCACAATGAACGAGCCACCGCCGTGGCAGTGGACTTTGGAACGATGCTCTATACCGGCCTGAGCTCGCTTCGGATTGGCATGAGCATCAACAACATGGGTCCGGAACTGCAGTTCGATGGCACCGACCTGGATGTACGCTATGATGATCTTGAAGGCGAGGGGGCTAACCAGCCGGTGGGGGCTAGCCTCAAGACAACTCCGTACGAGATGCCCATGACCTTTCGGGTCGGCGCTGCCTACGATTTTGTAACCGGACCGAAGTCGATGCTGACTGTCTCGAGCGAGATCAAGCACCCCAATGATATGCAGCAGCAGGGTGCGATCGGGGCCGAGTTTAGCTATGATCAGCGGTTCTTCCTGCGTGGCGGCTACAAGCTCAACTACGATGAAGAAGGTCTGGCTCTGGGCGCGGGCATGAACACGCCCCTGACCAGGACCACGACTTTGTTCGTTGACTATGCCTGGCAGGACTTTGGCCGTCTTGACAATACTCATCGTTTTTCGGTCGGATTTGGCTTCTAATTGGCCCTGATCTGGACGAAACGATAGATTTAAGAAATAAGGCCCCTGCGCGCAGTAGGGGCTTTTTTTCGCGTCTGGTATGGACATGGGCTGGTAAAAGGTGTAATATTGACCCGTTGTTGCAAAGTAGATAAGCAGGAGTCCTTGAATGCCTAAGACATATCGTATCGCCATCAGTGTGCTGGTGTTACTCTCGACCATTCCCGCCATTGCTGCCGCCGTGGCCACGACCGATCATGGCGTGATGACTTTGGGTGAGTACTTTGACTTGCTGGTCTCCGGGAATCTCGAATCCGCCCTCTACCTCTGGACTCAGGAGGACCTCGATCGATCCAGCCGCTTCGGGATCGAGTATGAGGGCATCCCTCTCAAGGTGGACTGCACCTCGCCGGTCGTCCGAGACTTGGCAAAGATGCGCGACTACCTCCAACCCCCCGTCAGGACTTTCAGTGAGCTCGATCCGAACTTCAATCGCATGAAGTTTTCCCAGATCGTAGACGGAGAGTTGGTGGAACACTATTACTATGTATTCTTTGATGGAGAATACCACTGGCTGACCCATCCTCAGAACTATTTCTGTCAGGACTGGCCAATATCGGAATCGAAGTACTTCCGGATCCATGCTGATCCTCTGGGCAGCGGTACACCTAACAGCATAGCCTTGGCCATGGCTGACCAGTTTGTCGAGAAGATGGCTGACTCGCTGGATTTGACTTCGGCCGACATGACCAACTTGCGTGAGAAGAAGATCGAGTACTTCTATTGCCACTCCGACTCGATAGTAATGGAGATCACCGGTCATCGCACCAAGGGAACCCTTGATTTGGCCACCAACGATGTCATCTCGGCTTTCTTCCCTCATTACCATGAGCTGACCCACTTGCTCATCAACATCAAGCTGAAGAAGCTGCCGCTGTATACGCAGCCCCTCATGCGCGAAGGTATCGCTGTTTACCTGGGTGGTAGATGGGGAAAGGCGGCTACCTCGCTTTTGGATCTGGCTTGCTTTCTATATCAAGAGAAGATAGTCGATCTCGACTCGCTCTTGACGATGCGCGACTTCAATGCTAATTCTTCGGCTGATATTGCCTACCCCGTGGCGGGCTTGTTTGCCGCTTATCTGGTCGATGAAATCGGGATCGACAAGTTTCTGAAGCTATATCGGGCCCAATCCGGAGATTTTGCGACTGTCTACGGAATGACCCGAGTCGATGTCAAGAATCTAATCGCCGTCGCCCTCGACAAAGCTGACTGGGGAGCTGTGCTCGACGGATTCATAGCCTTTCAGGAGAAGATGAAGGCCGAGCAGTCGATGGTTCTGCCCGGGGCAATTGCCGACGGCGAAGAATTGCTGCGGGGCGATGGCTTCGTGGTGCAGTCCGACAAGCATTGGTTGGCTTTTGAGTTCTCAGGCACTGCCGAAAATGCATTGACTGGTAATCTCCTCTTTGATCAGGAAGCTGCTCTTCAGGGGGCTATCTCTGAGCTGTATGTCAAACAATACCGTGACAGCATTCCCTTCGAAGGATATCGCCGCGGAATCCGTTTTGATCAGAATGAAGTTGGTCTCTATGATTACGCTACAAGTGAGTTGCTGGCCAAGTACATCTGGGGAATCTCGCCATCTGAGGAGTATTTCGACGAAGCCCGCAATGTAGTGACGGTTAAGTTTCGCAAGGAGTTGTTCGATCTGAAGCGGCTTCAGGCTGACAAGGTTCGAATGCTCGCCCATTGACGATATTCCAAGGCGTCAAATGGAATTGACTGCTGCTATCATACTCGGTGGCCTGGTCACGATTGGATTTCTTCTGGTCTGGATCCTTTTGGCTGTCCGCCGAAAGCCCGAAGATCGACGGGCCGAACACCTCGAATCCGCTCTTCATCAACTCAAAGGTGAGATTATCGAGAAGCAGATGGAGGGCCTGGTGGCCATGCGGCAGTCGCTCGACTCTGCCCAACAGGTCATGAACCAGCGCCTGGCTGAAGGTTCGACAGCGCTTGATCGTCGGATGGAGCTCTTTGGCG
The DNA here is from genome assembly GCA_964531495.1 of uncultured Ignavibacteriales bacterium. GTDB lineage: Bacteria > Zixibacteria > MSB-5A5 > GN15 > FEB-12 > DAOSXA01. Next base: position 523 of record CAZHDS010000204.1, on the reverse strand, counting down.
AGATAGAGAACAAGCTCGGTCATCTCTCCGATCAGACTCGCAATATTGAGTCGATCGGGAAGAATATCCAATCACTATCCGATCTGCTTCGCCCTCCCAAGTTGCGCGGAGCCCTGGGCGAGTTGCTTCTCGAAAATCTCCTCGCCCAAATCCTGCCGTCGGCTCTGTTCGAGACCCAATATAGCCTGGCCGGGGGACAGCGCGTGGATGCCATCGTCCGACTGGCGGATCGGGTGCTGCCCATCGACTCCAAGTTCCCTATCGAGCCGTTCCAGCGCGATGAAGCCCAATCAGATGATGAACCGGATGCCCGCGAGACTATCAAGGTTCTAAAGAAGTATGTCGAGAGCATAGCTACCAAGTACATTCGGCCTGATGAAGGTACCACCGACATTGCCGTGATGTACATCCCGTCCGAAGCTGTCTACTATCGCTTCATATCGCAAGCCGACGATGTTGGGCTTAAGTTCGCGCTATCTCGCAACGTCATTCCCAGCTCTCCCGGACATCTCTACGCTTTCCT
>CAZHDS010000203.1:0-5748 GCA_964531495.1 uncultured Ignavibacteriales bacterium | reverse complement strand
CGGCCAGCTTCATCGCTTCCGGTGTGATCTCTTCTGTGAACGAGTAGCCGGTCTGGTCACCTTTGCAGACCCTGATCCCAACGCCGAAATCGATATTGGCGGTCGCTTGATTGACAATGTCGTCTTCCATGCGAATCGTGTTGCTGATCGTATGCTCGAAGAAGATATCGCAATAGTCACCGCCGCGTTCCAGGGCCACAGCCATGATCCGGCGGATGATTTCTTCATTTACTTCAAAGTGGTTGAAGTAACTACTCATGGTGTCCCCTTCGGCGACAGGCGAGGCCAGCGCCGCGGTCGGATTGAATTTGAAGATAGCAGGAATCGAGGCCAACGCCACACCCTTGGCGCTGGTAATCAGGAAGTCCCGCCTGGTTCGATGAGCCATAGTTTGCTCCCACACTATTGATTAATGATGGTGAATGACTGATGCTGCGTTTAGGTTCTTTTCCGCCCATAGTATCAAAGACGCACAATCGGGCAGTTCGATCCAGTGTTTTCTCTGGGCGCACCTGTTTTTGGCGACCGTTGGACAACAAAAAGAGAACCGCCGAGCTGGCGGTTCTCTAAGAATTCTGAGTCTGGGGTTGGGCTACTTGTTAGTCGTGACCCAGTTTACTTGGCGACGGGACTCCAGGCGGGCGCGCGGTTGCGACCTGGTCCGTTAATGCGCTGAGCGCCGCCACCAGTGACATCGCAAATCCAAACGGAGCCATCATCGGTGGAAAAAGTCAGCCACTTGTCGTCAGGCGAGAATGAAGCGGCAAACGGCAACACGTAGGTCCCGGTCGGTGGCGCAAAAACCTTGACCGCCTCACTCATGTCGCCGTTGGCGATATAGAGGCCGCCGTCGTCGACTTTGCTGCTGACATAGGCAAGCCTAGTGCCATCGTGTGACCAGGAGGGCCCGACGAGTTTATAGTTCTTCAGGGCCATGTCCTTCATAGTGCTCAATGGCAGCATGTACTGGTCAGGGTTCAGCACGACAATACCGACCTGCTGCATGTTTGAGAAAAAGACCGCCGCCAGCTGTCCCTTGGAATTCATGCTCGGTTTCGTCAGGTACTCGCCGGCCGGGCTGGCGTGATCCTTGCGGAGGATCGTGATGTCGCCGCCCTCAATTGGCATTGTGCAAATCTGATAGTTGGGTTCGCTGGGGTTGGCGAGACGAGCATTTAGGTCTTGCCCAAAGATAATCGTGGTGCCATCCTCAGAGACCTGGGCGTCCCGGCATCCGAGTGTATTTGTGAGCCGCTGCCACCACTGACGATTATTGTGGTAGGCCGAGTCGATCTCCGCAAAGTACAGGTCATAGAGTTTGTGGTAACCACCTTCGCCCGCGGTGGGAGATTCAATCTTGACGTTGCCAGCCCGAGTGAAAAATATCTCCTTGCCGTCGGCCGACCAGGCCAGGCGACCATCGCCATTGCCGACATCGCAGATCTTGTCAGTCAAGCCGGTCTCGAGGTTGACAGTGTAGATATTGCCATCCTGAACAAAGGCGATCGTGCCGGTAGGTTGGCTAAGCGCACCAGCCGTTGACTGGGCCATGGTTGTGGTGGCCAGTCCGATTACCAGCGCAAATAACATCAAAGTCATCAGTTGGGTCAGTCGTAAGCTCTTCAATTGCCTGTTCTCCGTTTTTGGTTCATTTGGCGCACATCAAGATAGATCAAACCAGTCGCTTGTCAACATCTACGGCGCCAATGATTCGAGTCTACCAACTGAAGTACTTCTTGATTTCAAACCTTGCCCTGATGCCGGACAGGTCGAGATCGACGCGTCCATCGGCCAATCCGGTCGAGGTGGCGACGATCTCCTCGTCATTGGTATTATACCAAGCAACGTTGTCCAGGTTCAGATGCAGGTAGCTTGTTTGCAGGCCAATGGCTAAGTCGTTCCAGCCGAGCGGATAGTCCAGGCCGATAACGGCCGAAAAGCCGGGTCCCGAGCCGCTGAAGGCGATATTTTCGGCCTCCGGCAGGGCGGTTGACAGATTGATGCTTTGGTAGGCCGACCAGACATCCCAGTTGGCGCTGTAATATCCGACATTTCCACCGACTCTGAGGGAGAGCTTGTCCAGCTTACCTTGGACGGTCGGATGGCTCAGGGGATAGAAGTGCAAACCGGTGGTGATGCCCCAGACACTGATCTGAGATTTCAGGTCATTCACTTCGGCCGTGCCTGAGGAGGCGGCGTATGTGTATGTACCCGGTTCGTTGCTACCAAGCTTGAGCCAGTATTCGCCACCGACTGACCAGGCGAAACGATCCTTGAAAACCAATCCCATATCCAGGCCAAGGGATTTGGCCTCGCCGAGCCAAGGTATGGAGGCGTCTGTGAAGCGGGCCGACTCATTGGTGGCAAAAGTGTTGTAGTCGTTGTGCCGGTTGATCCGGTTCACTTCAAAGTGGCCTGACATCCAGCTAATCTTGTTGGTGTGCTTTTCCTCGACCTGATTCATGTAGCGCTGGACGATATCCCGTTCCCGGGGATTCACTTCAGCGGTGACTGCTCCGGCCATCAGAAGACTAAGAATCGCAAAGATGATCGATATGCGGCGCATGACGCCTCCTTGATTCGGTTGAAATTCCCTTTTCTTTTGTATCGGTCGATATGGATCAATCCTTGACGGTCTGCAGATCAGAATACTATCATTTAGGAACGGAGCGAAGTCCCTCGTATAGAGTGAGATAGGCGACTTAAGCGGATCCGCAGAGGGAAGGTCTGATGGCAAACAACGGTGCACCCGATAAGACATGGGAATTCGATCCCATTGCCAACCGCTATGACCAGGCTGTGGCTACCGGCCAGGGCGTTCACGTCCAGTACGATCAGGTCTTGAGGGGAGTAGTCAAGCGAGCTGCTCTGAATCCCGGCTGTCGCGTTTTGGACATTGGAACCGGTACCGGAAATCTTGCCCAGCTGTGCGCCGAGCGTGGGGCAGAGGTTGAGGGCGTCGATCCGTCAGTGGAAATGCTCAGAATTGCCCGGGGCAAGATCGGCGATGGCCTCACTATCAACTACCGCCACAGTCCGGATCCGTTCCGCAAGTTACCGTACGCCGACGGCAGTTTTGACGTTGTGCTGAGTTCCTACGCCTTCCACCATGTTCCGCCACAAGACAAGCCAGCGGCTGTCGCGGAAATGCTCCGGGTGCTGGCGTCCCCGGGACGATGGGTTCTGGGTGACCTGATCTTCACCAACCGTCGGGCAGAGACCGAGGCGTTGGCTCGCTACGATTGGCTGGAGGAGGAGTATTTTGCTTATCTTGATGTCCTTCGTGCCACTTTTCGCACTCACGGTTTGGAATTGCACTCCTGGCAGCTCACGCCTGTTACTTGCGTGCTGTGGTGTGAGGTCGGGTGCCCGAACAATAGAAGGAAACAGTAGAGCTTTGATGCTGGAGGAAGGAAATGATGGCAGACAAAACACCCTGGTATGAAGATGAGCAGCTCTGGAAGGTTATGGAGAAGCGCGTGTTTTCTGAGAGTCGCGTTGAAATGGCTCCCGAGGAAGTCGAGCAACTGATAGGCCTGACCGGAGTCGCCCCCGGAAGTACGATCCTTGATTTATGCTGTGGCGTTGGTCGACATTCTCTTGAGTTTGCCCGCCGAGGATTCAAGGTGACGGCCGTCGATCGCACCGAACGTTATCTCACGCGAGCCCAGGCCGCAGCCGAAAAGGCAGGACTGGATATCGAATTCGTCAAGAGCGACATGCGGGATTTTAAGCGGCCTGGTGCCTTCGATCTGGCTATTAATATTTTCACCTCCTTCGGGTATTTTGAGGATCCGGCCGAGGACGTCAGGGTCATCGAGAACATGTCCGAGTCCCTCAAGGCTGGTGGTTGCTTTGCCATTGAGACGGTGGGCGGCAAGGAGATATTGGCTCGCATCTACCAGGCTCGCGACTGGGATGAGGAAGAGGACGGTACGCTATTCCTCCAGCGCCGCCAGATAATGCAGGATTGGAGCTGGATGCAGAACCAATGGATCCTCATCAAAGGGACTGAGCGTCATGAGATTGATTTCAGTCATCGCGTGTTTTCCGCTGTCGAAATGAAGTTGCTTCTGACCCAGAACGGCTTTGAGTCCGCTACCGCCTATGGTGGGCTGGATGGCTCCGACTATGACAACGAGGCCAAGCGATTGCTCGTCCTGGGCCGCAAGTGAGTCACCGGCCGCCAGCGCGCCCCGCAATCATCTGATTACCATAATAACGACACAAAAAAACGGAGAGGCGTGATGCCTCTCCGTTGAGAGTACGATTAGTTGTGGATCCTACTCCTTGGAAGAGGAGAAGTCCATCGCGGCCATCTGAGAGTATCGGTTCCAGCGACGGTCGCAGTCTTGCTGGCCGTACTTAAGCAGCATGGCAGCCCGTTCCGGATCCTTCGTCTTCAACATCCGGAAACGGTTCTCGGCATAGGCGTAATCCTCGAAAGTGATCGTCGGTTCCTTAGAATCGATTTGCAGAGGATTCTTGCCTTCCTTGATCAGGTCCGGATTGTATCGATAGAGCAGCCAGTGACCTGACTTGACCGCCTTATCTTCGTTATCCAGACTGAGCGACATGTTGATGCCGTGAGCAATGCAAGCGGAGTAGGCGATAATCAAGGACGGTCCTTCGAAACGTTCCGCCTCGACGAATGCCTTCACGCACTGGTTATGGCTGGAACCCATCGCGACCTGAGCCACATAAGCTGAACCATAGGCCTGAATTATCATGCCCAGGTCCTTCTTGGAAAGTGGCTTGCCAGCCGCGGCGAATTTAGCCGTGGCACCGCGCGGGGTTGCTTTCGACATCTGACCACCGGTGTTGGAGTAAACCTCGGTGTCGAGAACGAGCAGGTTCACGTTGCGGCCAGAGGCCATAACATGATCGAGTCCGCCAAAACCAATGTCATAAGCCCATCCGTCACCGCCGATGCCCCAGACTGATTTCTTCACGAGGAAATCGGCCGTGCTCTTCAAAGCCGCCACGCGATCGTTGCCATTCATGCCGTTGAGCTTATCGCGCAAGGCTACCACGCGCTGCCGTTGTTCTTCAATCCCGGCTTGACTGGACTGATCAGCGTTGGCGATGGCGTCGTACATTTCCGGCGCGAGTTCCTTGACCAGGCCGAGGCTGTATTCGCCCAAGCGGTCACTAGTCAGGCGCATACCCAGCGAGAACTCGGCACAGTCCTCGAAGAGCGAGTTAGACCAGCTCGGACCGCGACCATCAGCCCGTACGGTGTACGGTGTCGTGGGCAGGTTACCGCCGTAGATCGAGCTACAACCGGTGGCGTTACCGCAGATCGCCCGGTCGCCGAACAGCTGCGTCATCAGTTTGATGTAAGGAGTCTCGCCGCATCCTGAGCAAGCACCGGAGAACTCAAACAGCGGTTTGACAAACTGCGAACCCTTGGTCGTCTCCTGATTGAACAGGGACGGGTCGGTATCCGGCAACTTGTTGACGAAGAAGTCCCAGTTGGCCGCTTCCTGTGTGCGGATCGGACCCTGCAGAGCCATGTTGATGGCTTTGAGTTCAGTCTTATTGCCATCCGCGTCCTTCTGGAAGGCGGGACAAGCGTTAACACAAACTTCGCATCCCGTGCAATCCTCAGGCGCTACTTGAAGGGCATAGTACTTGCCCTTGAGCGATTTGGTCATGGCCTCAATTGACTTGAAGCTCTTCGGGGCCTTGCCCAACCACTCCTTCTCGAATACCTTTGGCCGGATAGCGGCGTGCGGGCAGACGATC
>CAZHDS010000202.1:0-5822 GCA_964531495.1 uncultured Ignavibacteriales bacterium | reverse complement strand
TATCCCTTGCGTTTAATAGCGAACTTGGCTCGGTACCAGATGATATTGCATACGACAAGGAGCCACCCGGCTCCCGTGCCGACAATCGGAATCAAAATTTCATGTGGGATCTTCATATTCTCTTATCGAACGTCATTCTGACCCTTTGCTGGAGCCGCGCGCATCGCGCGCGGGTTCAGCAATAGGGTCCAGAAATTTGTTCGATTCCGTCTCGTCGATCCATACCGACAGCAGCGTGTTGCTGTGGAACCAGAAGACGTAGGTGTAGTCGGTTTCTTGGTAGATTAACCATCTGTGGCTACGAACCCTATCCCATTCATGTTTTGGGGTGCCAAGTTGGTGGATAAGGCCGGGTGGGGTGACCGCCCTTCTGATGCCGAAAGGAAGTGTGTAGGGGAAAGCGTCGCGTTCCCACTGTGGAGGAGGATTGGCTATGAGAGAGGCGCGCCACACAATGTTGCTTTCGAATAGAAGTGTGATTCCATTGGTTGCTGAAATGAGGTGTCCGTCTCCTCCGGGGGGATTGGTGGAAAGTCCCCATGCGGCAGAGAGAGCTTGCACTACAGGCGCGTCCACCCTTTGGCCTAGACAGGCCTGAACGTGGCGCACCTCGTCCGGTTGGGGAGATCTCGAGCATGCGGCGAGAATAGGGAAAAGGAGCAGTATGGAATTCCTTCTCATAAGATATATCGAACGTTACTCCTCAGGCGCGGCCTTTAGGACGTCGCCTCCAGGAGATTGTTGTGCAGTCCTTCTGATCGCTATGACTGCATATTTCATTGGAGGGCCTATCTCTCCCTTGAGTTCAACTGCCTCCATCTCGAACTCCAGTTTCTCGGGTGCAAGAAGTGTGACCACAAAACGTTTACCCTCGTCCACGTGGTACTCATCCTTGTCAAACTTCAGCTTGTCTGTTTTGAGTGTCTTGAGGATTGCCAGTTGTTCATTCCTGCTCAACGGGGTGAATTTGTGGTGCTTGTGCTTGTCGAAGGTGAAGTGGTACGCGACTGAACTTGTCCTGTTGGTATCCTGCGAAGCCTCGATAAGCCACCTGACGGCCATGCGGGGAGGGATAATCTCTGAGGCATGCACCTGCAAAGCAAAGGTAGCGAGCAAGACTGTCACTATATATCTCTTCATCATCTTCTCCATGCACAACGCTTCACATCACGGGGTTCTCAATCCGGGCGCGGGTCGTGAAATACCTGTGGATGTGATTGTTGGCATCTCCTTCTCTTCATTGCCTCGGCTTGTAAGGTAGCTAAGAATATTGATTACAAGCTTTGGATTGTCTCTGAGCATGCCGCCATGGCCAAGGACAACAATTTTGCCCTTCTCGTATATTAGACTTCCCGCCATTGCGCGAAGTGCGTTGTCTCGGATGAACGGACGTGCGGACCTGCTGTTAAACAGGATGCGTGATGGCCACCATCCGTCACGAACGATCTCACTGACATTCGTTACAAATGGCTCGCTGGCATAAGCCGGAGCACCGATATTGGAGCCTGTTATCGTAAAGCCGCAGATCTTTCCAAGAGAGTTTAACGGATAATCTTCAACAGGTTTGTTGCCGTAAGCTTTATAAGCCCATGACCAGGCTTGCGCCGCACAGAGGAGACCACCACCATCCTTCACGAAATCGACTATTGCTTCCACTTCAGACTCGTTGAAACTTACAGCACCCACTCCATCGGCGGCAATTATTAATGTCGCTACGGCTACAAGTGAATTGGTTGTGATCTGCGATTCAAGGAGGATCGGTTGGTAGTTGTTTCTTCGAAGCAAATCAATGCCGCCTTGCCAGCTGCTGCCGTGACGAAGGTCAATAGCAACCTTCCCTAATGCAGTTGAATGATCACTGCTCGAGTGGAGGTGCTCAGAGACTGTTACATTATATGAAGGCGCGTGAGTATCTTCTTCATTACTGAGCGCTGGAGTGTTTGTATCTGTTTCCGTAAGTTGTCTTTCTCTCATGAGCTGAACGATTGCACGAAGCGTTGGACTGTTGGTGCTCAGCGAGAGATTCAGTAGTCTCAAAAGCTCTACTTTGTCGTAGAGTTCCGTTTCGGTATCATCGCCAATGATCAGAGGGAAAAGCACCAACCCGTGAATTGTGACGTCTCCGCCAATTCTCTGTATGGAGATTGTTGTTGCAGTCGGATGCCTCCGAAAAGGAATTGCGAATGTATCTGTCTGTGCCTCCTTCTCAATGGAGATAGCGTTACCCACGAGGTCGACTGCGATGACACGACCTTTGCTGTCGAGCAGTTGGACAGCTATGTCTGCGTTGTGATTTGTCTCACAGATCAATGAGATGCCGACGTCAGAACGTAGTTTCTTTCTGTCCATTTCTATCAGAATGCGTCCCTGCCCATCCTGCAGGCCACTGTTGGCAACCCAGCGGTATGGCTGTTCCAGCCATGTTCCATGTTCCTGTTCGACTGAAACAATCCAGTCCGGCACTTGTGATGAATTGTCGCCGAAAACAAGCAGTTCGTGAAAATAGTCCACTTCGTGGGATGAAACATCAGCGTAAGCTCCGCATGTCGCGAGCAAGATGAGAGATATAGCGATGATAGTATGCTTTGTCATGTTTAGTCCTCGTGTGTTCATCTTCTCATTCGCCAACGTCATGAATCACCTGCAAACAAATCGCGCAGCTATTTTTTGTCAGGTGGATTCTTTTGTTCGGAGTTTAGTTGAAATTTCTTGTTTTCCTTCAATTCCTTTTCAATACGTTTCTTGTCGTCACCGGTTCCGGTCTTTGGAAATGATGCTCCTCCAACCTGACCGGATAATTTCCACACCTTGTCGGTACGGATGAATTTGTATGCATCTATTGTGATGTAGTTCTTGTCATCGAGATACGTTTGAAGAACGAATATCGCTTCTTTCTTGTTCTGGTCGAATTTAAGAAAGTTTATGCTCGATAGATCGGGATATGTATCAAGAAGGAATGTTTTTGCTTTCGCAAAATGTTCTTTCTTGATTTGTTTTTTGGGTGGCTTTGCGGGAATGGTGAGCTCCATGAACGCTGTGTAGTCCTCGTTGGTTATCGTTTTGCGAACATTATTCCACAATTTGATAAAATCATCCTTTTTCCAGTCCTCTGCACTGGTGTCACCACAACCACAAATAGCGACAAGCATGACAACAGCAACTAAAATCTTTTTCATATCTTCCTCCGAACGTTCACACTCAGGGTCGGCGCGTATGCGACGTACCTTGCAGTGTATTGTTGGCTGATTCTTCCTTTAGTCTGTACGTGAAGGATACCGTCTCCAAGAGTGTCCACTCGTTTTCTGTGATCGCTTCAAGTTCTTCTACAAGCGTTGATCTTCGCTGGAGATCGAGGAGCTGCGCAGGTGAGACCTTCGAGTCAACGAAGGCTTGCAATGCATGCCGGAGCTGCTGAGCGAAGGGGGAGTTGGGTGTGAGTGGAGGGCCAGCGCCACCTTTGGATCCAAGGGAAATTGACAGGGAATCACCTTCAAGGGGATCTGCGTCACAGAACAACGTGAAGAGCTTGCCCTTCGCATCCCGAAATGCGAGAGAGGATGCCGAGTCGGCAACGACGCAGGACGTAACCGCAATCGGCGGATGCAGCTGGTTGTCAGTCACTCTGGGCACCCCGCTTCGGCATCCAGCGATAAATATAAGACAGAGTGTTGTAGCTATTGCATGTTTCATATTATTTTACAGCCAACGTCGCAAATCATGGTTTTGGCGCGTAGCGACAAATACCATGCATTTGTCTTGTTAGGTCTCTCTAGTATCCTATTCCTATTTGAATTCCGATCAGATTGTCATCGCTATCGTCTGTGGATTGCCAATATCCAATTTTGCCGGTGATGATGGTGAAATTCTGCCCGATCTCAACACCGACGTAGTCGGATTCGAGATCATCAACCACATCGAACAGTCTCATGTATCCAAACCGTAGGTTAAAGTTTTGCAATGGAGAATGGAGCAAGGCCCAGTCTCCATTTCTCACGACAACGCCCAGTCCTGCCTTGATACCATTGACCCCGAGTTCTGTGAAGCCAATGATGCCTTTGTCTTTGGCACTGTCGAACTGAGTGTCGTACAGACAAAAGGAATAGTCGAAACTTGCGATGAGTGGATATCCCGCGTAGATCCCGAACTTTGTATTGTTCTTGAAATAGCCATCGGACTCATCTTCGCCGAAAGCAAGTTGGGCGATGACTACTGCAAATAGAATGACTGTGAAACGTTTCATTATTCTCTGACCTAACGTTGAAATCACACTTCGTGTGCCGCGTTTGCGCGGCACACGATAGTGTGCATTTTGGTGTTGGATGTCTTCATTTTTCTTGCTCCCGCAGAGAGGGGATTCGCAGATTCATGCCGGGTTGAATGATTCCCATACTTTCTGAAACAATCAACCCCATATTGCATCGCACTAGGCGCTCAACAGCGGCATCCGAATATCTGGTTTTGTAGTATTGCCTCGCGATAAGATCCAGCGTCTCGCCCTGCCGCACAACGTGTGTGGCAATGATATCGTATTCTGGCATGGTTTGCTTCTTGGGGCTCTGTTGTGATTCCGGATGTGCGCACCCCAAGATCGCCGCGCACAGGATCAGCCAAGATATCTTGTTCATATTTCCTCATCCAACGCTTGAGCTCATGCGCTGAGTGAACCGCGCTGAAGGCGCGGGTTACTCAGTCGCTTGCAGCTCGTTGTTGTGTGCTCTGTGTTTCCTTTCTCAACTCCGCCTCAATCTCGGGAGGGAGGGACGGACTCCACAAGGGGATCCAGTTTGTTCCGTCAAACTGGTAAGGCAATGCGGCACCGTTGGCAAACTCATGCGCAAGGACTGACTTACGGCCACCGGGGAGGATGGCCTGCGGCATGGACACCTGCACGATGCGTTTGACCGGATCGTACTTCTCAATCTCTGGCTCGAACGTTCCGTTCTCGCTCAGCCTCCAGAGGAGTTCCTGCTGCTTCGGAATGCGTTCGGGCGATGTGGCCTGCGCCGCATCATTCTTCTGCTTGCTGTTGCACCCCTGACAAAGGGCAAGCAGCAGGACTGTCAGAATCGGGATCTTCCTCATCATTTCTCCGTTGCACACAACGCTTGCCTTCACGGGCGCGGTTTACCGCGTACCGTGCAAGGCTTGGTTCGCTTTCCTTTTTCCTAAATCGTCCTTGAAAATGTCGAGGGTTGTCCAGCCGAGAATGAAGTCGACCAACTCGGCAGGATTGAATCCAAGGCGGATCGTCGGGCCTAGCCCGACGACTGCTTCAATTTGAGTCAAATAACTCCAATGAGGGGTGCGGCAGTCTGGCCGCAGAGGATTGTTGAAGATCAACTCAAGGGGTTCCGTGATGTCGGCCATGTGCGAGAAGTTCTTCTGACGTTCGTCATCCGGATGATCTTTAGTTTCCCCGAATGAGAACCATTCATCTTCATATAATATCCACTGAAACTCCCCCGCAGGGGGAAGTTTCAGTGGCATTTCACGCAACACGAAACACTTGCCACACTTCACCCCTGTAACAGGGAAGTCCACAAGTAGGCCTGCATCAAGAGGTCCGATCCGGGCCTTCCCACCTGCGCCGACACCGACGGTTGCGGTGAAAACATCTCCCGCATCCCGCATGCGGTCACCAAGATAGCCCGTGGTGGCGCATCCGGAGCACAGTGCCGACAGCATTGAACCGATGATCTGAATGAACAGGATAATTCGGATCTTCTTTAGGAATGTCATGACACGTTTCAGTTTCATCATCTTAAAGCGAACGTCAACGCTCTCCATTTTCAGAAACCGCGCGCGGTTTCTGAAATATGTGA
>CAZHDS010000201.1:3367-5824 GCA_964531495.1 uncultured Ignavibacteriales bacterium | reverse complement strand
AACGTGTCTTGCTGCTAGTCGGCATGTGGTACTCCGGTTTCGATTCTGTCAGACGGACAAATATAGGGACCACCGGGGCGACACAAAACAAAAAACCGGGGGCTGTTGCCACGATTACTGAGAGCGGCCGAATGCTCTGACAGCCGCAGAAATAGTCCGGGCCGCGCCAAAGTCTCCGAACGGCTTGAGTGAGGATGTGGAAACGGTTCCATTGGCCAAAACTCCGTGACAAACCCGACTCAACAACCTATATTGGTGGTGTGCCAAGTGATCTTGCAACGTGAGAGGGCAGGTCTTGTTGAAAATACCAAATCGGGAGTTCGCTATGTACGCGCTTAAGTCGCTGACGATTGCGGCCGTATTGTGTCTTGTCGTTTCGGTCGCTCAGGCAGTGACAGGACCACCAGACATTGAATGGGTCGGTACGTACGGAGGTGATGAGGTGGAGTTTGCCTTCAAGATTATCCAGACACCGGACAGCGGCTACGCGTTCTTGGGGTTGACGACGTCGTTTGCGGAAGAGGGGGATGATAACTACTACCTTGTCAAGCTGGATGAAAACGGCGACACTCTGTGGACGAGAGTATATTGGGAACCGGGAGGAGTCGGCCCCCGTGACATGATCAATACATATGATGGCGGCCTCATGATCTGTGGCAATGAGACGACATGCAACCCGGACTCCATATATTTCGCGATGAAGACCGACAATCTCGGTGAGCCTGAGTGGGTGAGACGACTCGGTGGAACTGGATGGCCAGTTGCAGTGATTCAGTCTCATGACTCAGGGTTTGTTTTTGCAGGCTTTAGCCGCAGCGAATCAGTTCCTATTACCCGTTCTCTGCTTAAGCTCAATTGGGCTGGCGATTCCTTGTGGACGAGGACATTTGGTAACTCCAATTGGCTTCTGGGAGTCACAGAAACGGCCTCAGGCAACATCGTCGCAGCAGGCTGGTGTGGGACAGTCTATCCATACGGAGTATATGTCAGTGCATCTGACGAACAAGGCAATGAAGTCTGGTCCCACTGTTTGCGGTCAGACTCCAGTCAGTCGGCATGGTCTACTTCCACTAAGTATGGCAAGATGTTTGTAGCAGGTTCATACGGTTCCCGTTCGGGTGTATGGGTTATGGACACGACAGGCACGGTACTCGATTCTCTACATTTCGGTGACAGTACCGAAGTGGTCCAATGCGTCGATGCAACGCTGGATGGAGGCTTCGTGACTTGTGGTCATGGGCACTTCTCAACGCCACAGCCAGCGTTATTGTCAACGCGCATCCGCAAGTTCGACCGGGATCTGAATCAAGAGTGGGTAGTAGAACTCGACTCCACGTACAGTCAACTGCATGCTAATTCGATCCACCAGACCTACGATGGGGGATATATTTTTGGCGGTTATGCGGAGGATCATGATGCTGCACCCGACAAAGATCTGTACACCGATATATATGCCGTGAAACTGGCATCGCAAATTCCGCATCTGACGGAGTTTCTCATTGACGGCAGTAGTCCCGGCGACCACTTGATAAACCACACGCCAGAGTTCAGATGGGCAATTATCGATCCCGCAGGTATCGGACAGGCTGAGTTCGAGGTTTTGGTCGGGACGGACCTCCACTGGGATGAGGCAGAGATGTGGGAAGCCGGAGTCATAGTGAGCTCCGATACTTTCATCGTCTACAGCGGTGAGCCGTTCACCGACGGCGAAACGTATTATCTCAGGATACGTGTGAGTAATGGGGTCGACTGGTCCCCTTGGTATCAGACATCCTTCCGAATGAACTCGGTGCCGTCGATTCCGATTGCCTTGGAGCCGACCAACGATGAGATGGTGAGCAACCAGCCGACGTTGACGGTCGAGGTGTCATCAGATGCCGAGGCGGACACCCTGACATACGAATTCTACGCTCTGAACGACAGCACTTGCGGCGATATCACCTTTTACGACACGACCGGCATTCCGGAGGGTGATGCCGTCGCCGCATGGCAAGTTGACACCCCGCTGCAAGAGAACTGCCGCCATCATTGGCGGGCACGCGCGTTTGATGGCTATGAGTATTCCGATTGGACCGAGTGGCAGTCGTTTTTCGTTGACGGCACGCCCGAGCCCCCGACTGCGCCAACCCCATCATGGCCACCCGATACTTCGGGATTGCCTGTATTCGATCTAACTCCCACGTTTGCGTGGGGCGCATCCTTCGATCCCGACCCGTTTGATACGGTCATGTACACGCTTGAGCTTGCCGTCGACTCCGCCGTCACCTTCGTCAACACGATCGACTCGATCTCAGGCACGGAGTGCACGCTTGGCTACTCGCTGGACTTCAGCACCCAGTATTGGTGGCGTGTGAGTGCCTTCGATGTCGCTGGCCACACGACGCTCTCTGAATACGAAATGACCTTCTGGACATGGACACTTGGTGATCTGAATCACAATCACGATATCGACATCGC
>CAZHDS010000201.1:0-3357 GCA_964531495.1 uncultured Ignavibacteriales bacterium | reverse complement strand
CGCCGACTTGATATTCCTCGTCACTTTCATGTTTCAAGAGGGACCCGAGCCATATCCGCCGTTTATCGCCGACATCAACGGCGACTGTGGCGAGACACCTGACATCGCGGACCTCATCCATCTGGTAACCTACATGTTTCAGGATGGTCCTCCCCCGGCGTACTGCGATTGATCAACCGATCTTGCGGCAATCGGCCCTTACGGGCCGGCGGCCATGAGCCAAAGTGCCGGGGGCTGTTGCCACGATTCCCGCCGGGGCGCAATGGCGGGAGCGCCAGCCATCACTTGACAACTGAGGCGCCAGCATCTACTTTGAGAGCGACGAGCTCCCTCGCTCACCGCCAAGACTGCCGAAAGCCAAGTACCGCCAAGCAGCTGTCGACCCCTGCCGGCTCGATAGCAGGAGGTAACCCATGCGATCACGTACTAACGGAATGTGCGCCGTGTTCTTCGGAGCCCTCATGGCCGTGGGCATTCTGGCGTCAGCAACTGGTGCCGAACTGCCGCCGGTCTTTGACCTTCGGTTCAGCCTCGGTGAGAACTACGTCACTTCGGTCAAGAACCAGTTGGGCGGCACCTGCTGGACCCATGGAACGATGGCTTCCATCGAGAGTAACCTTCTAATGACTGGTCGGTGGGCAGCTGCCGGCGAGACCGACGAGCCCAATCTCGCAGAGTACCATCTTGATTGGTGGAACGGGTTCAATACCTACAACAACGATGACATCGGCGGGGCGTCCGGCGACGGCCTGATACCCCACGAGGGCGGCGACTACCTGGTGGCAACAGCCTACCTGGCCCGGGGTGAAGGGGCTGTGCGAGATATCGACGGCCAGTCTTTTGGCAGTCCTCCCGCAAGATACGATGAAGATTGGCACTACTACTATCCCCGTGACGTGGTCTGGCTGACAGTGGGGGACGAGTTGGAGAACATCGAAGCTATCAAGCAGACCATAGTCGACTACGGTGCCATCGGTACTTGCATGCTCTACGATGAAGCCTTCATCAATGACAACTATCTTCATTATCAGCCCATGGACTCAGGCGGCAAACCAAATCATGCCATTGCCATCGTGGGCTGGAACGATCTGGTCACTAATATGAACACACCAGGAGATGGAGCCTGGCTGTGCAAGAACAGCTGGGGAGCGGGATGGGCCAACCTGGGCTACTTCTACATATCCTACTATGACCAGCATTGTGGTCATAATGCGAAGATGGGAGCGGTGTCGTATCAGAACGTCGTGCCCTGGCAATGGGACAAAGTCTATTATCACGACTATCACGGCTGGCGGGCTACCCACCCAACGGCGATAGAAGCGTTCACTCGGTTTGACTCGGAGGGGGGGGAATTGCTTCGGGCCGTGAGCTTCTATACGGCCAAAGATAGTGTCGACTACACCGTCAGTATCTTCGACAGCTTCACGGGAAGCGAGCTTACGGGACTCCTTGCCACAATCAGCGGCCACATTGATTACCGCGGGTTTCACACCGTTGATCTCGATCCGGCCGCAATTCTGGCCGATGCCGACGATTTTTATGTCCACCTCTCGCTCTCGCGCGGCGGTCATGCTTACGATCGAACCTCAATCGTACCGGTACTGCTTGGGGCCGACCAGCGCGTGACTGTCCCGTCAACGGCCAGCGAGGGCGAAAGCTACTACTTGACCGGCGGCGACTGGGTTGATCTCACGACATATTCAGCCACCGGTAGCTTCTGCATGAAGGGGCTGTCCGACTTCGTCGTAGCCATGGAGTGTGACACGACCTGGGGCTGGGTTCCTTTTGATGTCGAACTTCAGGGGTCGGCTGATCTGGATGCTGACACGTGGCAGTGGGATTTTGGGGATGGCGAGACGGGATCGGGGCAAACCGTGAGCCACTCTTTCGCTACGGGCGGACTGCACGATGTTACTCTAACAGTCAATGGCGGGGGCGAAGAGGCAATCGTCAGAAAACGTGCCTGCGTGGCGGCTCTGGCTGACACGATGTGGGCTGAGTCACTGCCGCTACCGTTGGGTACTCCCTCCAGTGGCACTGTGACCATCCACCTCAGAAACAACATGCCGCTCAGCCGCATTCAGGTCCCGTTTCAGATTGAAGGCGACCTTAGTATTGACCCGCACAGCGCTACTTTCTCGACCGGTGGCTGCCGCACTGAGGGCTGGGATGGTCCGACCATTTACAATGAGAACCCACCTTACAATCAGTGGACAGTTCGTATCACTCTCCCTGACTCGCTCGACTTCCTACCAGCCGGTGAGGGTCCGATTCTAAAAGTCTCCTTCGATCTCATCGCACCCCAGCAGGTGGGACAACAGAGCGTCCTCAAAATCGGCTACAACAGCCTCCTGCCCATACTGACTGGCGATCGTGCGACCTACGCGGCTGTGGCTCGCGATGGATCACTGTATTGTCCTGAGTGCTGCGTTGGGTTCGCTGGCAACATTGACTTTGACCCTCTCGACGAGATTGACATATCGGACCTGATCAACCTTACCAACTACATGTTCCAGGACGGTCCGGAACCCGCCTGTGAACGTGAAACAGACATTGATGGTAATGGCGTGGGACCGGACATCGCTGACTTGATCCATTTGGTAACCTACATGTTCCAGGATGGTCCTCCCCCGGCGAACTGCGACTGATCACTCGACCCTCGGTCGTCGGACCTGACTGGCCGGCGGCCGCGATCCCTAAGGCCATGTCTGTGGGTAATCATGGCAATTGGTGGTCTCCCTGCAATAGCTCCGTGACGAAGTTGGCGCGGGCGCAAAGTGTAACTGGTTCTCTCGATTAGTTTCTCGCCTGGATTCGTCATGAGTGCCCCGCCACGAGTTATAATGCGCTACATGACAACGACATAGGTCGAGCACTGCAAATCACAAGCAACCTCGAAGACTTATGAGAGACGGCTTCCTTGTGCTCTCGAAAGAGGCGAATTGTGTTGACTTCTTAATCTTAGCAGATTAGTATGTTTTCATGTTAGCTTGTGAAAAATGGGACAATCTCTCTTGAAGGTTTCGACCCGAGCACGATACGGTTTGCGACTCATGATCGAGTTGGCTCGAGGCACCAAAGGCCGAGAGTTGATGCACTTGGGGCAGATCGCCAAGATCGCCGGCTTGTCGGATAGCTATCTGGCTCAGCTTGCTATCCCCTTGAAGAGCGTCGGGTTGATGGTCGGCGTGTCAGGCAAGAAAGGTGGCTATCATCTGGGTCGCCCGGCCGAAGATATCACGATTGCCGATATTGTCGAAGCTCTGATCGGTCCCATTGGTCTAACCGAGTGTTCCAGAAATCCCAGCGTCTGTCTCAACGCGGAATTTTGTGAGGCCCGTGTCGTTTGGACTCTCA